>JAUQQQ010000013.1 GCA_030549815.1 bacterium
TTATTTTATGTGTTGTTAGTAGCAAGTGGTTTGAAAGTAATAGCAGAGGATGTAACAAGTGTAGGTCGGATAGATATGACAGTGATAGAAAAGGGAAGAGTGTATGTGGTGGAATTTTAATATGAGAAATATGAGGAATATGGAGAGATATACTTGGTATGATATAGTAGTAGATAGTAAAGAAAGAAAAATGAAGGATTTAGAGATAGGGAGATATCAAAAATAAAAAATAAAGGGGGGAAATTTCCCCCTAATATTTAAGTAATTTAAAAATTCACTATCTTAAGCCTTGAAGTAAAACATATAGAGATACACCTGCTGTGGTATAAGCTGCTGGTGTTATACTTGCTATGTCTGAAGCTCCTGCCTGTCCACCTACGATTAATCCTGTTGTGTCAACTCCATTATCCAATTCGGTATCTATTTTGGTTAAACTTGATGGGTGTATTGTGTTACCACTACCAACTGCAGGGTTTTTTACTTCTAATGCTACTGCTTTCGTAAATGGATATTGTGTTTGACCTGCGAAATAGATATTAGTTGTACTGTATTGAACTAAAATCCTGAAATCTGTTTTCCATGGGCTTGCTTGTGTCCATACTTGACTATTTGAATTTGGTATTTTTTCGATATATGGTCCTTTCCAGCGAGGATTTGTTGGCCCGTTACTAACTAAATCATCCCAACTATCAGGGAATACACTTAAATCGTTATAATAAAGTAGCATAGCGGTTTTCAAACTTCGGATTTCTCCTGTCATTCTACTTATCCTTGATTCTTCCACTCTGTTAATAATGTATGGTAATAATATTGCTGCTAAAATTATGATTATGGCAATGACTACTAATAATTCTATTAGTGTAAAACCTTTCTTCATTTTTTCACCTCCTTTTTTGTTATTGGTTTTACATTACGATGGTGCCAAATTCTGAAATTAGTAAGTAAATATAAGAACATACATTGATTTTCCTCCACCTTGGTAAGCTCCACCTGTTGATAAACCTGCCATTTGTGTTGTTGTACTGGGATTTATTAGTGGAGTAGTACCGTTATTTGCTTCGACGATGAAACCTGTACCTGCATTTCCATCATCCAGATCCGTATCTATTTTTGCTAAAGAAGTTAATGGTATAGTAGGTGATGTACCTACCATCGGGTTAGCTATTTCAATAGCAAATCCATTTCCAAATGGGTAAAGGTTAGTGGAGCTAGCAAACCTGTAATTTGTTCCTCCAGTTTGCGTGCGAATAACATAATTTGTTTTCCAGGGGGATGCTTGGTTCCATGTAGCAGTAGCTGTATTTGGTGCTTTTTGTATGTAAGGGCCTCTCCAGTTTGGAAAACCTGTATTGACTACAAAATTATTCCAAATTGATGGGAGTGTAGAATTATCATTAAAAAACATAGTTACTGCACTTCTAATTGATTTTATTTCTTCTTCCATCCTTGATATTCTTGAATCTTCTGTTCTATTCATTACATATGGAAGTAATATAGCGGCAAGGATGGCAATAATAGCGACAACGACGAGCAATTCGATCAAAGTTAAACCTCTTCTATATTTTTTTTTCATTTACATCCCCCCCTTCTCTTTATTATATTATCTTTTTTTCTCAAGAATTCCTTTCAAAAATTTTTTTATTTTTGTTTCTTTTCTCAATAGGAGGATTTTGGGATAAATACGAGAATAAGTTTTAGTGGGATGGAGGGGGAAAATAAAAAACCGGAGGTGTGATTGAGTGAAAAAAATAATAATAACGGTTAGCTTCGGTGCATTAATAGCCGTTTTAGGATTGGGTGGTCTTATAGCAAAAGACTGCCCGAACTGTCCGGATGACGGGCTGATTATATCCAAGGACTGTCCTAACTGCCCAGATGACGGGTACTTGGCAAAAGATTGCCCAAATTGCCCTGATGATGGGTATTTAGCAAAAGATTGCCCTGACTGCCCTGATGACGACGGGTACTTAGCAAAGGACTGTCCTGACTGCCCTGACGACGGAATGGTTGCTTAATTGCCTGAAACGGTGCTGTATTCCCCTCTGTCCCTTATTCAAAATTGAATCGCTTTTCGCTTATAGAGCACGCAACTTTATGTTTCATCTGAGCTTCTAAAGCTTCCATACTATTCTTACCTACAGTTCCTATCTTATCAATAATAAATATTCCCATAAGGTAGGAATTTTACATATTTTTGTCTAAATTAAAAATAGGAATCATTGATTTTCTCTTTACTTTTTTCCAAAAAAGTCCTATAAGTTGTTTTCTATCGGTTTTTCAAAAAAATAAAACTAACAGGAGGTGTTTGGTATGTCTAATTTTATCTCTTTAATTGAAAAAGAAATAGAACACAAGAAGGACAAGAAAAAAATTTTAAAAGACTTGCATTATCAGGATATACAAAATAAACCTGAAAATTCAAATGAAGAAGAAAGTAAAAATTCGGAAAATGAACAAAATAAATATTCAAAATTATACACAGCTATTGCTATTGTTTATTGCTTGGTTGGCTTTATTAAATTTTTGATCGAGTTATTAAATAATCCTGAATTACTTGGAGTTTTATTCGAGGTTTTGTTTATATTGGTTGGTATCTTTCTATTTGTATTCGTTGGGTTGATTGGAATTTTCGGGATAATAATGGTTATTGGCATTCTATTCGCTATGATTGATCTTCCTAATACAAATAGAAAAATACAAAATCATAAATACTACGATTACAAATTTAGTAGATAGTTGTTATGAATAGGGTTAAAAGGGCTTTTTGATAATCTATAGATTTTGGATTTCTGAGATTAATTTTTTAAGAGTTTCTTTTGCATCTCCGAATAACATTCTGGTTTTGGGGTTATAGAAAAGTTCATTTTCGACACCTGCGAATCCTGGCCTTAAACTCCTTTTCATAAAAATAATATTCTGTGCCTGATCTACTTCAAGGATGGGCATACCATACAAAGGACTGTTGGGATTATTTTTAGCCGCAGGATTGACAATATCATTTGCACCAACTACTAATACGACATCGGTATTCTTGAATTCAGGATTTATTTCATTCATTTCATACAGCTTCGAATAATCTACTTTAGCTTCAGCTAATAAAACGTTCATATGTCCTGGCATTCTGCCTGCAACCGGATGTATCGCATACTTTACCTCTACACCTTTACTTTCTAACAATTGTTCTAATTCATGGACTTCATTTTGTGCGTTAGAGACGGCCATACCATAACCAGGTACGATTATAACTTTCTTTGAATAGGCAAGCAATACTGCAGCATCTTGAACACTAATTTCTTGGACATTACCCTTAACGTTTGAAGCTGCTTCTTTTGTCCCACCAAACCCACCTAAAATAACCCCTAATACTGTCCTATTCATTGCTTTTGCCATCAGTATAGTTAAGATTGTTCCTGAGGCACCTACTAAGGTTCCAGAAACAATCATTGCATTGTTGTTAATTGCGAAACCTGCAATCGATGCAGCTAACCCCGTAAAAGCATTCAAGAGAGCAATCACAACAGGCATGTCCGCACCACCTATTGGAAAGACGCCACTGAAACCCAAAACACCACCCATTATAAACAAAAATACCAATAAATAGGGAGAAGGATTTATGATTAACAAAACATAAATAATAAGTATCGATAATAAGACAAGAGCGTTGAAAACACGAATAAAAATAGACCTTTTTGAACTTTCAAAAATTCCCCATAACTTAGCCATTGCTAACATACTACCAACAAAAGAAATACTGCCGACAACACCACTAAAAGCTGAACTTGCAACAAAAAACCAATCGAAACCACCTTCAACTTCACTAACGATTCCTCGTGTGAAAAACTCTACGATGGAAATCAATGCAATTGTAAGTCCTCCCATTCCGTTGAAAAATGAAACCATCTGCGGCATCTCTGTAAATTTTACAACACCAGCTAAATATAAACCAATAACGGTCCCTAAAACTATAGCCAACAAAATGAACCACAAATTCTCGAAATGAACAGAGGGATGAAAAAAAGTGAATAAAACAGCAATGAGCATTCCAATTGCAGAGATCCAATTGCCTCTAATTGCAGTTGCTGGATGCCCCATATATTTTATTCCCAAAATAAATAGAAAAGCACTAACTAAATAACCTACCTCAGTAATGTATCCCACTACTTATCACCACTTTTTTCTTTAATATCAGAAGAATTGCGCTTGAATTTTTCTAACATCCTGTTTGTAACTGCATATCCACCTACGACATTAAGAGTTCCTACTAATACTGCAAAGAAGCTAATGATTTTCAGGACAGGATCATGGGCATGTAAAGCAACTATGCAAGCACCAACAACAACAATCCCATGGATTGCATTCGTCGCAGACATTAAAGGAGTATGTAATAAACTCGGCACTTTGTTTATTAATTCAAAACCTAAAATTATCGCCAAAATAAAGATATAAGCCTTTGCAAAGATTAACTCCATACTAACCCTCCACCAACTTCCTTATATTCTCATTTATAATTTGCTTATTAAAAATAACAATCACATTCTTATCGATTTCATCATTTAGATCAGGACTAATTTTATCTGAATTTTTTAAGAGATGAACTAATAAGTTAAAGACGTTCCTGGAGTAAAGTTTACTTGCATCAAAGGGAACTAAGCTTGGCAAATTGGAGTATCCTATTATGGTTTTATTATGATAGTTTATGATTTGATTTTTTTGTGTTAATTCGCAATTTCCTCCTACTAAATCAACAATAACAGCTCCTGTTTTCATATTTTCGACCATATCTTTGGTAATCAGAATAGGTGGTTTTTTACCCATAACAGCAGCGGTGCTAATTATTACATCACTATCCTTAACATATGGATAAAGGATTTCTCTTTCTTTTTTTATGATTTCTTCGGTTGCTTCTTTGGCGTATCCGGATTTATCTTCAAAGTCAGAAATAGAGAATTCTATGTAATTTCCTCCGACGCTTTTTATTTGATCTTTGGTAGCTGGCCTTGGATCGAACCCCCAAACATTGGCACCTAATCTTTTTGCAGTTGCTATTGCTTGCAGTCCTGCCACACCTGCACCTATAACCAAAACTTTCGCAGGTGTTATTGTCCCCCCTGCTGTCATAAGTAAAGGGAACATCTTTATGGAATACGAAGCTCCTAATAGAACAGCCTTATAACCTGCTACAGTAGCCATAGAACTAAGAATATCCATACTCTGTGCTCTTGAAATACGAGGTATTAACTCCAAACCTATATAGTTGATATTACTTGTCATTAATTTCTTTATAAAATCGACATCGAAGGGATTATACAACCCCACAATCCAACCGTTAACATCAAAGATTTCATCGAACCTATTGATTGCTAAAATTATGTCTGATTTTAAAACTTCTTCTCTGTTTTTGATTTCTGCACCTGCTTCTAAATAATCTTGATTAGTAAAACCCGCATTAATACCGGCACTTTCCTCAATAATTACTTTAAAACCCTTACCTACAAATCCTTTAACTTCCTGTGGAACTAAAGATACTCTATTATCGTTTTTTTCTTTTAATACCCCTATTATCATCTGCTAATACACTTTGATCTGAATTTTAGAGAAAGCATTTTCTAAGTCTTGGATAATATCTTCAACATTCTCAATCCCAACTGACAACCTTACCAAATTGTAAGGTATTCCTTCTATACCTTTGTGCGTTGAAAAATGAGGAAGACAAATAAGTGATTCAACTCCACCTAAACTAACACCATAATTTATTATCTTTAAGCTCTTGAAAAATAATCTCAAATTATCAATATCTAAATCAACTAAAAAGCTAACTGTTCCGCCAAAGCCCCTAACATTTGGACTAATAAAGGAAGAGAAGGAAGGATAGAATATCTCTTTTACGAAAGATTTTGTTTTCAAATACTCTATAACTTTAAGACAATTTTGTTGATGTTTTTCCATTCTTACTGGTAGAGTTTTCAACCCTCTTAAGACGAGATAACTATCAAATGGGCTTAATGCATTACCAAATGTATTTCTATATTCTTTTATTTTTTGATAAATTTGATCGTTATTTGTCATTACAGCTCCACCTAAACAATCACTGTGCCCGTTAATGTATTTTGTTAGGCTATGCACGACTACATCTACACCATCATCAACAGGATTATAAAAATACGGACTTAAAAAGGTATTATCAAAAACTATTATACATTCACTATTTTCGGATTTTATCTTTTTAACAACTTCCCTTACATTAACCATTTTCATCATTGGATTAGTTGGAGATTCTAACCAAACCATAGTTACGTTTTTGTCAATTTTGAAATCTTTGGAGAAATCTACATATTCGGTTGTGATATTGTATTTAGGTAAGAAATAATTGAAAACTTTTTTGGTTACTGAATATAGGTCATCAAAAGCCAAGATCTTTGAGTTTTGATTGAGTAAAGAAAAAATAACAGAGGTAATAGCGGCCATACCACTTGAAAAAACCAAACAATATTTACATTTTTCAGCATACGCTAACTTTTCTTCTAAAGCCAATCGAGTTTGATTATCATACCTTTGATAAAATAAACCTTCGACTTCAATATCTTGTAAGCTGTAAGTAGATGTTAAATGTATGGATTTTACGACATCACCTTCCAAATTATCTTTGAAAGGTTTTTCTTTGATATGGATTATTGCGGTTTCAAATTTCATTGATTTAATCAAGTAAAACTTTCTTTATTATTGCTCCACCAAGTAAGATATCATTATGGTAAAAAGCAACTACTTGCCCAGGAGTTATTGCCATTTGTTTTTCTTCGAATTCAACTTCCACATTATTTTCATCGATTTCTTTTACTTTACATTTTGCTTCTTCATGAGTGTATCTTATTTTAGCATAAATGTTTTGAGTTTGTTTTACTATCCAGTTAACATTTTGTGCTATGAATTTTCTTTGGTAAAGGTCTTCTTTATCGCCCACAATTATCGTGTTGTTTTCAGAGTTTATGGATAATACATATAGGGGTTTTGAATGGCTAACTCCAATTCCTTTTCTTTGTCCTACTGTATAAAGATGTATCCCTTTGTGTTTTCCCAATATATTACCAAATTTGTCTACTATTAATCCATCTTTAATTTTTTGAGATTTAAATATTTCGATGTACCTTGTGGATATAAAATTCTGGCTGTCGGGTTTATTGAAAACATGTAAATTATACTTCATTGCTATTTGTCTTGTGAATTCTTTATTTTCAACGAAACCCAATGGGAAAACTGCTTTTTCTATGTGCTTACTATTCAAAAATGACAGGTAATAAGTTTGATCTTTTTTTAAGTAATTAGCTTTAGCAAGGGTATGAGTACCTTTAAAAATAGTTCTTTTAACATAATGACCGGTTGCAAAGTAATCGAAATATAAGTTTGATTCGATAGCTTTACTAAGCAGATACTCGAATTTCATTTTCCAATTACACATTACACATGGGTTTGGTGTTTTGCCGTTTAGGTATTCTTCTTTAAAATAATTAAGGATTATTTCTTCATATTCTTTTGTTAAATCTATGCAATAGAAAGGGGTTTTAAGTTGATGACAGATGATTTGGGCATCTTTTATATCTTCATATTCTTCAGGACCGAAACAACCATGTATTTTTGAATTATAATTACCGAATAATTCAGAATATTTTTCATTCCAAATTTTCATTGTAATACCAAAGACATCATACCCTAATTCTTTTAATATTGCTAAAGTAGAGGATGAGTCAACGCCTCCACTTAGCCCTACAGCAATTTTAGAATTTCTCTTAACACCTATATTATCCAAATTTTGTTGAACTTCTTCTAAAAAATTTTGATAAGTTTTTTCAAAATTTGTTGTTACTATCATAATATATCTTGGGTAAGTGGGGTGACGTTTCTATTTTCGGGGGTTATGATTTCATCGATTATTCCGTATTCTTTGGCTTCTTCTGCTGACATATAGTAATCTCGGTCGGTATCTTTTTCTATTTTTTCGATAGGTTGGCCAGTATGTTTTGAAAGTATTTCGTTGATTATTCTTTTTAGTCTTGATATTTCTCGTGCGTGGATTTCTATATCTGTTGCTTGTCCTCCGATTCCTTTGATCCATGGCTGATGGATCATTATTCTTGAATAGGGAAGAGCGAATCTTTTCCCTTTTGCTCCGCCGGCTAATAAGACTGCTGCTGCGCTTGCTGCCATACCTACACAAATGGTTGAAACATCTGGTTTTATAACTCTCATTGTATCATATATGGCTAATGCTGCGGATATGCTTCCACCTGGGCTATTTATGTATAGATCGATATCTTTATCTGGATCTTCTTTTTCAAGGAATAATAACTGAGCAATGATTAAATTAGCCAAATGATCTTCTATAGCGTCCCCTAAAAATATAATCCTTTCCTTTAGTAATCTTGAGAATATGTCGTAAGATCTTTCTCCTCTTGGAGTTTGTTCGACAACTATTGGTACTAATGTATTTCTAATGATTTCTTTCATAAGTATGCCCTCCTTATTTAATAGATTTGATAAGGAAAAAGTAAAATCCTTCTAAAGATTTATATTTTAACTTTACCTTTAGGTATAACGATTCTGAGAACTTGTTTTTTATGGTCTGATTTGCTTTACTGATAGATTCAAAATTGTAGAAAAATTCTTATCAATTTTTTTAGTTTGCAAAGTTTGTAAAGGTAATTTATTGTGTTTTGTGTAATATAAAAATGTGGAGGAATTTGAAAAAGTAAAAAGGGTTCATTCTAAGGCTGAGTCTAAACAGAGGGCTTTAGAACCGCAAGAGCTATTCTGTAAAATACTGCAGAAGAAAGTTATAGTGGTTATTGAGCACCTTGATTACAAAGGTGTATATCATCCATCAGTCAAAGGAGAAATATTTTGTTCTAATATGTTAGAATGTTATCAAAACAATATCAAATGCAAATACAGTGGTATAAGTAAATTCTTTCCTGACCCTTTTGATAAAAACTTTAACGACGAATTCTATAAAGAATACGTAGGAACCAAAGAGTTTAAAAAAATACTTAAATTAAGAAAAGAACAAGGGAAAAACAAGAAGTAAAGACAAATATTATAATGGAAGGATTTAAAAGCACCCTAAAAAGAATAATAAAAGAATACCCACCCTTATTTAGAGCTATACTAACCATAAAAAGAAACAAACTATTTAAAAATGCCACGATAAAAAAGATAACAAACGATACAATTATAATATCAACAACTAATTATACTACGTTTAGTATCCTTAATTCCAACAAAGAAAAAGTAAAAGAGTATATTAATGAAATATTGAAAACAGTAGATTCAAATATGTGTATTAAAAATGTTAAGATAGTTAATAATCCCCAGATAACGAATAAACTGAATAAAAGGGTAAATATAGAGTTGCTTGAAAAAATTAGAGAAGTAAGGGAAAGATTGTATGGATATAAATGAACTTACACCGAGACAAAAAACTGCGATAATATTAACAAGCTTACCTCAGGAAGTAGCTAACTCAATTCTAATGGGTTTTAGTCCTGAGGAAAGACGCGCAATAAATGCAGAGTTTCCCAAAGTTAGAAATATTCCTGATAATATAAAGCAACAAGTCCTAAACGAATTCTTACAAAAAAACAGACAAACTATTTCCAAACCAGTAGAGGAAAATAAGCAACAGGAAGAACAACCTGTTTCTATTGCGCAAAATCTTGATAGATTATTGGGAAAGCCTAATGCATCTGTTTCTCCTCCTTTTACTACTACATCAAAATCTTCTAAACCGTTGGATTTTTTAGCTGCTGTCAACCCTAAAAAAGTTTATTGGGTCTTAAGGAATGAAAGTAGCGGAACGATAGCATTTATACTATCTCAATTACCACCAGCTGTATCTCAAAGAATCCTTACGGTTTTTCCAACTTCACAACAAACTGAAATAAACAAATACTTGGTGGGGATAAGACAAGCAGATAACAGAGTAGTAGAGGTTGTTGCTAAATTCCTGAAACAGGAATTGGATGAAATAGATATACCTGTAGGTGGAGAAACAGTGGTTTCTAATACTGCTTCTGTTGGAAGTATCTCTAACACTTCGATTAATTCTTCTGCAAGTCAAAATATTGATAAAACATCACAAACGACTGCCTCGATTATAATATCCAATAAGAAAATAGATTTTGCTGATGTATCTTTATTAAAGCCTCAAGATATGGAACATTTACTGAAGCTAACAAATAAGAATGATTGGGTTTGTGCTCTTAAAGGCGTTGCCCCTGAAATAGCAGATAAAATATTATCTTTAATGCCTCAAGTGCAAGCAAAAATGATAAAGAAAGAATTGGAAACATCTACCGTATCCAAAGAAGAAATAATTAAAGCTCAAAGAGATATACTATTTAAAATTAAAGGGTTGGTTACAATCGGAAAAGTTAAAATAGTATAATCGTGAATATTTTTTTAGTTGCAAATGGAAAAGTATCTAATTTAAAGGAACTTAAGGATATCATAAATCCAGAATTAATTATTTCTGTTGATGGTGGAACAAATAAAGCACTTAAAAATAAGGTTAAACCTGATGTAATAATAGGGGATCATGATTCTATAAGAAAAAAAATAGATGCTAAGAAGGTAAAATTTCCCAAAGATAAAGACCAAAATGACCTCGATTTAGCAATAGATTATATACTCTCAGAATATAAAGATCATAAAGTTAAACTTTTTTGTTTTGGAATAATTGGTAATAGACTTGATCATACTTTGGCTAATATATATTCGATAATAAAAATAAACCAAGAAAATTATCCACCTGTAATCGTATCAAGTAAAGAGACAGTAATTTTACTAATAGAGCAGCAATCAATTAGAAATATACCTGCTAACATTAGGGTTTCTGTTTTATCATTAACTACATATTCTTTGGTTCAAATGCAAGGGCTAAAATACAGTGGGACTTTTGAAATCCCATTTTTGTCATCCTTAGGTATATCTAATTTTTCTTTATCTGATGAGAATCAAATTTTATGTAAGGACGGAAAAATAATGGTCATCGTTTATGAAAAATTTCAAAATATAAGGAGTATTAAAATTGAAAGATAGAGCAATTATTGTTGCTGTTAGAGACAAAAATAATTACAAATATTTCGATGAAACATTAGAAGAATTAAAAGATTTATTGAGTTTTGCGGGGGCTGAACTTAAATTTGTTGTAATTCAGAAAGCACACGAAATAAACCCTTCTACCCTTATCGGTAAAGGAAAAATTCAAGAAATTAAAAACTTGGCAGATCATTTCGATGTAAATCTAATCGTATTCCTTAACCATCTTACACCTGCGCAATTTAAGAACTTAGAAAAAGAATTTCAAAATATTAAGCTCATAGACAGAGTTGGATTAATACTCGATATTTTTGCTCAACGAGCAAGGACTATTGAAGGTAAATTGCAAGTGGAATTGGCTCAACTTAACTATCTCCTGCCAAGGATTGTAGGATATGGAAAGATGCTTTCAAGATTGGGAGGTGGAATCGGAACAAGAGGACCTGGTGAAAAACAACTTACTATCGAAAAAAGAAAAATATTGAAAAGAATAAACTACATTAGAAAAAGGCTTGAAATGGTCCAAAAAAATAGAAGTATTCAAAGAAAAGGAAGACTAAGATCAAACTACCCCATAGTTTCTATCGTAGGATATACAAATGCTGGTAAATCAACTCTTTTCAACGTTTTGACCAAATCAAACGTGGATGTTGATCGAAGAGCTTTTACAACTTTAGATCCCAAAACCGAACTTGCATACATTGATGATAAAACTCAAGTATTACTCATAGATACAGTTGGTTTTGTAAGAAACTTACCTAAAGAACTAATGGATGCGTTTAAAGCTACTTTTGAAGAATTAATCTATAGTGACCTTCATATACTTCTATTTGATGTTTCTAATCCAAATTTTGAAAGTCATATATCTTACACGAATAAACTATTGGATGATTTAGGTGCTTCTTTTATACCTAAAATAAATGTTTTTAATAAGATAGATAAATTAAGTGAAGAGGAAATAAATAAAATAAAAGAGAAGTATCCTGATTTTATAATGATATCTGCTAAAAATAAACAAAATGTTGATATTTTGAAAAAACAGATAAAAAGAAAAATCTTGGAAGTAACTAATGAATATAAAAATTAGGCTAAAGAATATTACAAAATTCTATAAGTCAGGAGAAGAAAAAATAATAGTATTAAACAATGTTAATTTGGATATTTATGAGGGTGATTTTATTGTTTTAATGGGGCCGAGTGGTGCGGGTAAAACAACTCTGCTTTTCATAATTTCTGGCCTTGAACAACCTTCCTTAGGAAATGTCTACTGGGACGACGTACCTATTGAAACACTTGGCGATCAAGAAATGCAAAATTATAAACTTAGAAAAATAGGATTGGTTTTCCAAAACTATTATTTGATTCCATCTTTAACTGCTTTGGAAAATGTTTGTTTACCAATGTGGTTATTGGGAGAATTGAGTGAAAGTCAAGCAAAATTAAGAGCTCAAAAACTTTTAGAATTAGTCGGAATAGAGAAAAACAGGTTCAATGATGGAGTTTCTAAATTTTCTGGTGGACAGATGCAAAGGATTGCTATCGCTCGTGCTTTGGCTAATAACCCAGATATAATCATTGCTGATGAACCTACCGGAAATTTAGATACGAAAAACTCCAAAAATATAATGGAACTATTCAATAGAATAAATAAAGAATTTGGAAAAACTATTATAATAGCTACTCATGATCCTAAAATTGCTGCATTCTCTGACAAAGTTATCTTTATCCAGGACGGAAAAATAACTCTAAATTATGTATAATTATGGAAGAAAGAACGATATCGGATAAGACTGTAAGTTATCAAGAAAGCAAAATATACTTTACGATACCAGAAATAAAAAAGTGGAAAGATTATGAAGTAGAGAGAAAAATAAGAGATAATAATCAATGTGTTTTGTATTTGATAAAGGATGGAAAAGGAAGAAAGTATGTATTGAAAATATTCTATCCTTTTTCTCCGTTCAATGTAGAAGTAGTTGAGAGGATATACAATTTATCAAGAATGGGAGATTTTCCGAAATATTTAACAAAGGTGCAAGAGTGGGGTTATGATCAAGATTTAAGGAGCTATTATATAGTTGAGGAATACATAGAGGGGGGAGATTTAGGAGAGTATATAAAAAAGAGAAGATTAAGTAAGGAGGAATTGAAGGAATTTGTAAGGCAAATAAATGAGGGTTTAAGGTATTTACATATAAACGAGGTAGTGCATAGCGATATAAAACCATCAAACATATTGGTAAGGTCCGAGAACCCGTTGGTATTTAGTATAAGTGATTATAATATAGGAAGTATAAAACCAAGAGGAGCGGATATAAAGGCTACAACGTTTAAATTAACACCTGCGTATGCAGCACCTGAGAGATTTACAAACATAATAACAGAAAAAGCAGATTACTGGTCGTTAGGTATAAGTTTATTGGAAATAATAACAGGTAAAAACCCATTCGAAAAAATAGATGCAAATTTAATAGTATATAAGATTTTAACCCAAGGAGTTGAGATTCCGAAAGACATAGAAGAATACTATAAAATTCTTTGTGAAAATCTTTTAAATCCAAACCCTGATAAAAGATGGGGATATAATGAGGTAAAAGAATATTTAGAGGGAAAATTAAAGATAAGGCAAGAAGAAAAGGGAACAACAGAACAAAAAGAAGAATTTAAGATAACTTTTAATAATAAAGAATACAGAAATTTAGAGGAGTTGTTATTGAGTTTTTTGAGAAGTAGCGAGGATTTTCGAAGCGGAGTTAAATTATTTAAATCGAAGAGTATAGAGAAGTTGCTTAGCGATGAGGATAGGAAGAAATTAGAGGAGATAAGGGAAAAAACGAATGATGAAGACTTAATTTTAAACCTTTTCATTAATTATAAATTTCCTTCATTACCTGTATATGTTGGTAGTAAGAAGCTATCATATGAGACAGTTATTAATGTGTTAAGAAAAATAAGAGACGGGAGTGTATTAGATTACGAAGATAAGAAGATAGCGGAGTTAATAAGAAATTATTTGGAGAATAGAGGGAACAATATAGCAGAATATTATAGTATGTTTAGAGAGAGTTATGAGGATATGGAGTTGGAGAGATTACTGATAAATTTCAAGAATTTCATAGTGCCAAGTAAGTTAAATGAGGAAGCGATGTATAAATTTGCGTTTACGGTTTTGGCGTTGGTTGAGAAGAATTATTACTTACCCCAAAGTTTGCAAAATTTCAGAATAGATAGAGATGTAATAGAAGCACCGAATTTTATTCCAATAGTAGGTAATTTATTAACAGTTGAGGAATTTAACAATTTAAGAGTTAATTTAAGACCTAACAATCCGTATTACTCTCGTTTTATTGCTTTACAAAATTCCGATATTTCAGGATTTTTTCATATATCTGAGTATTTAAAAATTAGCTATTCGAAGATATTAAATCAGAGGGTAGTTGATGAGAATTCGAGATTCGTTAAAATTTTGATGGTTTTGAATAGATATTTATCCTACTATAAGATAAGAAATCCTGAGGTTGAGTATTATCTAAGGAATACTCAACTTCTTAATATCCAAAATTTTGCGAAGGTTTATAACAATGCTCTTGAGCAGTTGGTCTATGAAATTAATAGAGATAAATACCAAGGTTCATTTCCATTTATTGGCATTTTATTCTGGTTATTTTTATTAATTGTTGCCCTTTCATCTATATTTGGAGCATGTTCTCTTTATTACTCAATGAGCTACGTATATAGGATTATGTATGGAGAATATTTGATGATATGTTTTGTTTTTGGAATTATCTTACTTATATTATCTTTTTTTGTTGGTGGATTTTTAACTCTTTTGCAAAGAATATTGGGAATTTTTAGAAGAGGAAGATTGATAACAAAAGAGGAATTAAGAAGAAAAATTGAATATGAAGCATCTCTGATCTAAGTGTATGGAAGAAAGGACGATATCAGATAAGACTGTAAGTTATCAAGAAAGTAAAATATACTTTACGATACCAGAAATAAAAAAGTGGAAAGATTATGAAGTAGAGAGAAAAATAAGAGAAAATAATCAATGTGTTTTGTATTTGATAAAGGATGGAAAAGGAAGAAAATATGTATTGAAAATATTCTATCCTTTTTCTCCGTTCAATGTAGAAGTAGTTGAGAGGATATACAATTTATCAAGAATGGGAGATTTTCCGAAATATTTAACAAAGGTGCAAGAGTGGGGTTATGATCAAGATTTAAGGAGCTATTATATAGTTGAGGAATACATAGAAGGGGGAGATTTAGGAGAGTATATAAAAAAGAGAAGATTAAGTAAGGAGGAATTGAAGGAATTTGTAAGGCAAATAAATGAGGGATTAAGGTATTTACATATAAACGAGGTAGTGCATAGCGATATAAAACCATCAAACATATTGGTAAGGTCCGAGAACCCGTTGGTATTTAGTATAAGTGATTATAATATAGGAAGTATAAAGCCAAGGGGAGCGGATATAAAGGCTACAACGTTTAAATTAACACCTGCGTATGCATCACCTGAAAGATTTACAAACATAATAACAGAAAAAGCAGATTACTGGTCGTTAGGAATAAGTTTATTAGAAATAATAACAGGTAAAAATCCATTTGAGAAAATAGATGCAAATTTAATAGTATATAAGATTTTAACCCAAGGAGTTGAGATTCCGAAAGACATAGAGGAATACTATAAAATTCTTTGTGAAAATCTTTTAAATCCAAACCCTGACAAGCGCTGGGGATATAATGAAGTAAAAGAGTATTTGGAAGGAAAATTAAAGATAAGGCAAGAAGAAAAGGGAACAACAGAACAAAAACAAAAATTTAAGATAGTTTTTAATAATAAAGAATACAGAAATTTAGAGGAGTTATTATTGAGTTTTTTGAGAAGTACCGAAGATTTCAGAAGTGGAGTTAATTTATTTAAATCAGGAAGTATAGAGAAGTTGCTTAGTGATGAGGATAAGAAAAAATTAAAGGAGATAAGGGAAAAAACGAATGATGAAGACTTAATTTTAAACCTTTTTATTAACTACAAATTTCCCTCATTACCTGTATATATTGGTAGTAAGAAGCTCTCATATGAGACAGTTATTAATGTATTAAGAAAGATAAGGGATAAAGATGTATTGGATTATGAAGATAAAAAGATAGCGGAGTTAATAAGGAATTATTTGGAGAATAGAGGGAACAATATAGCGGAATATTATAGTATGTTTAAAGAGAGTTATGAGGATATGGAATTGGAGAGATTATTGATAAATTTGAAGAATTTCATAGTGCCAAGTAAGTTAAACGAGGAAGCGATGTATAAATTTGCATTTACGGTTTTGGCGTTGGTTGAGAAGAATTATTACTTACCCCAAAGTTTGCAAAATTTCAAAATAGAAAGGGATATAATCGAAGTAGCAAATTTTATTCCAATAGTTGGGAATTTATTAACTATTGAGGAGTATAACAATCTGAGAGTTAATATAAGACCTAATAATCCATATTATTCCCGTTTTATTGCTTTGCAGACTGCAGATATTACGGAGTTTTTTCATATATCTGAGTATTTAAAGAATAACTATTCGAAGATATTAAATCAGAGGATAATAGATGAGAATTCAAGGTTCGTTAAAATTTTGATAGTTTTGAATAGATATTTATCCCACTACAGGATAAAGAATCCAGAAGTTGAGTATTATCTAAAGAATACTGAGCTTCTTAATAGCCAAAATTTTGCGAAGGTTTATAATAATTCTCTTGATCAGTTGGTTTATGAAATTAATAGAGGTAATAAACACCAAGGTTCATTTCCATTTATTGGTATTTTATTCTGGTTATTTTTATTAATTTTATTAATTCTTGCCCTTTCATATATATTCGTATCATGTTTTTTTTATAATTCAATGAGCGATGCATTATATAGGATTATGTATGGGGAATATTTAACGATATGTTTTGTTTGTGGAATTATCTTGCTTATATTATCTCTTTTTGTTTATGAATTTTTAACTTTTTTACAAGAAATATTGGGGATTTTTAAAGGAGGAAGAGTAATCACAAAAGAGGAATTAAGAAGAAAAATCGAGGAAGAGGCTGAGAAATTATGAATGTAAAAATTGCACTGTGCCAAATAAATACCATTGTTGGAGATTTACAATATAACTTTGAAAGAATATGTGGGTTTATTGAGGAAGCGAAGAGTAAAGGTGCTAAGATTATATGTTTTCCTGAACTTTCTTTACTTGGTTACCCTCCTGAAGACATACTGTTTTATCCTTACATACTTGAAAAACAATTCGATTATCTTGAAGGAATAAAAAAATATTCTGAAGATAGCCTAATAGTTATTGGTTTTGCTAATTTTGATGATTATCTTTATAATTCTGCAGCAGTATTCTGCCAAAACCAAATGTTTGTTTATAACAAAATTAACCTTCCCAATTATGGGGTATTTGACGAAGATAGATATTTCAAAAAAGGAAACTATTCCTTAATCATTGATGCTAATAAAATAAGGATAGGTTTTACGATCTGTGAAGATTTATGGTATCCAAATGAACCTATTCTTAGTTTAGTTAATAATGATGTAGATATTGTAGTAAACATTTCTGCTTCACCTTACCATGTTTTAAAACCCAAATTAAGGGAAGAGATTTTTAAAGTTAGAGCAATCGATTACTCAGTTTTCATTTTGTTCTGTAATTCTGTTGGGGGACAAGATGAATTAATATTCGACGGAACTTCATCGATCATCAAAAATGACGGAAAAACATTGTTTAGGGCACCCTCGTTTAAAGAAAAAATTTTAATTGGATCAATTTCTGTTGAAGATTTGAAATTAGCTAAACTCAATCCACTACGAAAGAATCAACCTAAATCAAATTTGGAATGTAAAATAATAAATACAACCATAGATCTTTTAAGTAAAGATTATACTGAGGATGATCTTTCAGATTTCTATGACTTTGAAGAAGAAATATTCAATGCTTTAGTTTTAGGAACAAGGGATTACATTTTTAAAAATAAATTTAATAAAGTATTAGTTGCTATGTCTGGCGGCATTGATTCTTCTCTGGTTAGTTGTATTGCTGCTGAAGCAGTGGGACATAAGAATGTTTTAGGGGTTTCTATGCCAAGTATGTTTTCTTCATCCCATTCTGTCGAAGATGCTCGAATATTAGCAAAAAACTTAGGTATAGACTTTGTTATAATACCAATCTCTAAAATTTATGATACGTTTATTAATTCATTAGACGACGTTTATAGTAGATTGGGAAATAAGGAATTCACGGTTGCTGAGGAAAATTTACAAGCAAGAATAAGAGGAAATATTATAATGACGATTTCTAACAAATTCAATTATTTGGTTTTGGCTTGTGGGAATAAAAGCGAAATGAGTATGGGCTATGCTACATTGTATGGAGATTTGGCAGGAGGTTTTGCTCCAATAAAAGATATATACAAAAGTGATGTTTATAGAATAGCAAGATGGTATAACACGAAAAAGAATGTTATTCCTGAAAGGGTATTTATCAAGGCGCCTTCTGCTGAACTTAGGCCAAATCAAACTGATCAAGACACTTTGCCTCCTTACAACATACTTGATAAAATCTTAAAACTATACCTTGAAAATAATTACTCTCCTGAATATATTTCTCAAATTTGTAATTTGGATAAAGAATTTGTTAAAAAAGTAATAAAACAGGTAGAGATTTCGGAGTATAAAAGGAGGCAAGCTCCACCAGGAATAAAAGTGTCAGTAAGAGCATTTGGTAAAGACCGCAGGTTACCAATAACTAAAAATATCTAAAATGGAAACTAAGGTTTTTACTATTTTTCATACTACTGATATACACGGAAATTTTAGTCAAAGTAAAGTGAAAAAACTTCAGGATTTGCTCAAAAATTGTGATACTCCTAAGATACTTGTTGATAGTGGGGACATCTTGAAAGGTGGTAACATCCTATTTTATCCCGTTGAAAATACTTTTAAATACATTGAACTTTTAAATTACACTGCAATATGCCTTGGTAATAGGGAATTTAATTACATAAGACCTGTATTTTACAACAGATTGAAAAAATTCCCTTTTATTGCATGTAATCTAATCGATAAAAAATTGAAAAATCAAATCATTCAACCTTCGGTTCATATTGTTATAGAATGGTTAAGAATTACGATAATAGGCATAACTAAACCTCAGTATAAGCCTGATCATTTTTGGGAGAAGGTAACAAATTTTAGGTTTGAGTATGTAAATAATTCTGTAAAAAAAGAAATAGAAAAATACTACAAAGTTACAGATGTTTTTATAATTTTGTCTCATTTAGGTATAGATGATGATATGCTTTTGGCAGATTACATTTTTAAAGAATTTAGTAATATAAGGAACAAGATTATAATTCTTGGGGGGCACGATCACAAAGAGTTCTTTGATGACCAAAAAATACCTATCATTCATTCTCACCCTTTCCTACAAAAAATAACAACCTTGGAATTGTTTTTTAAAGTAAATAAAAATATCAAGATTTTTGAAACAATGGAAATTTCTAAAGTAGAATTGAATTGAAGGATAAAATTAAAAAAGTTTTGAAAATTATCATTGAAGGATTATGTCTCAAAAAATTAAGGTAAGAATAATAGAATCTTTACTTTTATTTAACAGTTATAATTTGGATGAGTGTAAGGAGCACTTGAAATATTGGATTCAAGAAGAGGATTTGGCACACTCAAAGATATTAATGAAAATCATTGAAATTATTGAAAGCATAAGAGATGAAAATTTTGAAAGCGAAGAAATTGAAGTATTATTAGATATGTTGAGTAAGATGGAAGATACTATATTTAACAATAAATTTAAAGAGATGATAAATCAGGTGTTAGAAGATTTTAGGAGACCTCTACTAATGGGTTTCCCAAAGAAAAAAATTATTCTCAATTGGCAAGAAATTATATAGGAGGAAAATATGGAAGAGTTAATTTCAAAAGGATGGAAAATAGAAGAAGGAAAACTAAGCAAAACATTTGAGTTCAATAATTTTAAGGAGGTGGTGATGTTTTTCAATGCGGTAGCATGGGAAGCAGAAAAAATGAACCATCACCCAGATACTTTTATAACTTACAAAAAATGCCATATAAACATTTTCACTCATTCTGAAGGAAAAATAACAAACAAAGATGTAGAATTGGGAAGGAGAATAGAAAATATATTTGAAAGGAATTGAAGAGAAAGATTTTTGGAAAAATGTGTATTAGTATTTGTATGTATTGAGGATTTTCTTGTTTCAGTGTTTCTACAGAAGGATGTTTTTATTGCTGTACCTATTGCCCAAGCCCATATTTGTCACCTTCGTATAGTAAGCAAAGCAATAATTGCAAAAGAGTATTGAAGGATTAATAACGGAAGAAAGACACCATAATTCGTTGTTTGCTAAAGGTTATGGATAGGATTATGGGATAAAGGTTTGTTTTCAATGTTCGAGGATAAAGAAGCTAGATTACGTTCCAGAGTCATTAGCTGTTTTTTGATAGCTTTGAACTTAGTTTAGGTATATGTTTCTCAAAATACCTTATTAGGTAGCTTTTTGGTAGCATTTGTTGTCTTTGTTGTATTTACCTGTTAGAAAAGTTTTGTTTAGTATGCAAAGCGGATTACTATGTTTTAATTAACTGTGAGTACTCTTTATGAAATATTTTATAGTCGCAGCAAGGGATGTATTTATCTTTGATAGTTTGTAAAGGACAGCTTAAACCAAAACAATTTTCAAGAAAACTACAAGATTGACATTTACTTTCATTCATTGCATTTCTTTCATACCAAATCTTATGTTTGTTTTGGTCTATAAAAATTTCTCCGTTTTGATTAATGTATCCTACTGTGTTTAATTCGTCATCCTCAAGTATTATTGTGCATTTTTGTATTTTACCATTGGCTCTTATGACAAAGTGGTTAGGTTTGCCTGCATAGCAAACAGTTCCTAATTTTCCAGACATATCGTAAATGGATAGTCCTTTTTTAATTGCGTAATTGTAGATATCGAATATTTGTTTTTTATTTATTAAATTTATTTTTCCTTGTTTTATATTTTCAGATCCGTAACCGCCCCAATCTTTAACTTGGTACAAAAGTAGTTTATATCTAATATCTTTTGAGAAATGGATTGATAGTTGGTCAATAAGTTGAAAAACACTTTCGAAATTTTCTTTTGTTACATTAACCCTTATTATTATTTCAAAGTTTTGATTGAATTTTTTAGTATTAAGAATATTATTGAATATTCTGGAGAAGGTATCGATTTTTTTTGTGGATAAATTGCGTTGGTTATTATGGAATTCTTTTGTACCATCCAGTGTTATTTGGAAAGAGATGATGTTATTATTTATTAGATAAGAGAAGTAGTTTTCGCTTAGGAGAAATCCGTTTGTTGTAATAGATCCTGTGATTTTACAATCCAAGTTTTTTATTTCCTCTATTATTTTTTGGATATATCTAAATCCTAATAGAGGTTCCCCTCCAAAGAAGGACAACTTTATTGAGGAAGGACTGAATTTTCTTACAAGATTTTTTATACCTTCAATGACATATGGTTTTATGAAAATTTTTCTAAATGTTTCGTAGCAATAGACACATCTGAAATTACAATCTTCGGTTGGGAATATTATCAACCCCAATTCATTAGACAAAAAAATTTCTTTGAAGGTTTGTATTAATGCATCTATTCTTTTGTTTTGGCTCATTGAGGACAATTTGAATTACATCTATAAATGTTAATTTCTGAACGACTATCTTTATTTTTCTCATCCGTTTGTTGATTTTCTTCTTTTGCTTGGAGTTTATTAACTAAGTTTTCCAAATCTAAATCAAGACCAGATAGGGTAACATCAAAGTTTTCCCCTTTTTCATTGGTAACCGTGATTTTAAATTGTTTTTCTCCTACTTTTTCTATATGAACTTTAGGATTTTCCATTATTAATTCACCTCCCTCTACTGTATATATATTAGTGTTAAAAAATTTTTTTCCTTTTTTTAAAAAGTTTTGTTCTTTTATGAGTTGCTAATTGTGAAATTGGTTTATAACGAGGAGGATAATTTATATCAAGAAAAAACTATCTAAGTAGGTAAATGAGTAGAAGGGGGGTAGGAAATGCCAAAAACGATAATTGAAAAGATATGGGATGAGCATCTTGTTTATGAGATCGATGGATGGTATGGTTTATACGTAGATATGCACTTTATTCATGAGGTTACTTCTCCACAAGCTTTTGAAGGTTTGGAATTGGCAGGTAGGAAAGTTAGAAGACCAGATTTAATCGTGGCAACTGTTGATCATAACGTTCCGACCACTCCTAACCACCTCCCTATAACTGACCCAATAGCTAAAAAGCAAATAGAAACTCTGTATAAAAATGCAGAAAAATGGGGATTATTATTTTTTGGTTTAGATTCACCTTACCAAGGAATTGTTCACGTTATAGGGCCTGAGTTAGGACTAACTCAACCTGGAATGGTTATAGTGTGCGGAGATTCACATACATCAACACATGGAGCTTTAGGTGCTATGGCTTTCGGAATAGGAACATCGGAAGTAGAATTAGTGTTAGCCACGCAAACAATAAAAGCTAAAAAACCTAAAACTATGGAGGTAAGGTTTGAAGGCCAATTACAGAAAGGAGTATATTCAAAAGATGTTATATTGGCACTGATTGGCAAAATAGGTGTCGGTGGAGGAACTGGATATGCTATAGAATATACGGGATCATTTATACGAAATTTATCGATAGAAGGAAGATTAACTATTTGTAACATGAGTATTGAGGCTGGTGCGAGAGTAGGTATTATATCGCCTGACGAAAAAACTTTTCAGTATTTGGAAAATAAACCATTTGCTCCTAAGGGTAGGGAATGGGAAAAAGCTCTTGATTATTGGCAGAAAATAAAAACTGATGAAGATGCAAAATATGATAAAACAGTTATTCTGGATGTGAGTTCTGTAGAACCTATGGTTACTTGGGGGACTAACCCTTCACAAGTGCAGCCAATAACGGGTAGAATACCTTACCTTAGTGAAATAGAGGATGAATTTAGTAGGAATGCTGCTAAAAAGGCTCTTCAATATATGGGATTAGAAGAAGGGATGAAAATAACAGATATAAAAATTGATGTGGTTTTTATAGGTTCTTGTACGAATGCGAGAATAGAGGATTTACGAGAAGCTGCAAAGGTTGTTAAGGGTAAAAAGGTTCACCCGAATGTTAGAGCAATGGTTGTTCCAGGTTCGACTCAAGTAAAATTGCAAGCAGAAAAGGAAGGATTGGATAAAATATTTAAGGATGCAGGGTTTGAGTGGAGAGAATCTGGTTGTTCTATGTGTTTAGGAATGAATCCTGATGTATTGGGAGAAGGGCAAAGATGTGCTTCTACTTCAAATAGAAACTTTGAAAATAGGCAAGGAAAAGGAGGTAGGACACATTTGGTTAGCCCCGCTATGGCAGCAGCTGCTGCTATAGCAGGCAGGTTTATCGATGTTAGAGAAATCCTGTAGAGAGGTGTTGTAAAATGAGTAAAGGAATAACAATTTATAAGGGAAAAGTTGCTTACTTGGATAGAAGTGATGTTGATACTGATCAAATCATGCCAAAGCAATTTTTAAAAAGGGTTGAAAGAACAGGTTTTGGCCAATTTGTATTCTATGAATGGAGATACTTGAAAAATGGAGAGCCAAATCCTGATTTTGAATTAAATCAATTTCCAGGGGCTACAATATTGGTTACAGGACCTAATTTTGGATGTGGATCCTCAAGAGAACACGCAGTATGGGGATTGAAAGAATACGGATTTAAAGTTATCATTGCTCCATCCTTCGGAGATATTTTCTATTTTAATTCTGTTGAAAATATGATCTTACCTTGTATTGTAGAGATGGAAAATGTTAAGGTTTTAATGCAGAAAACAAAGGAAAGAAAAGAATACTACTTAACAGTTGATTTGCCTAATCAGAAAATATACGATGATGAGGGATTAGTTGTGGATTTTAAAATAGACCAAGAATCAAAAGATAAGTTGATTAAGGGATGGGATAGCATAGATTTGGTTCTGAAGTTTGAAGACAAAATTAAAGAATATGAATTAAGAAGGCCGTCGTTTTTCCCTTCTACAAAAATGGGAAGTTTAACAGGGTATGATAAAAAGTGAAGGATATTTTGTAGAAGTTGGAAAAATTTACAAAGGTATAAATGAAATCGAAAATGTAGGTAATGATGAGGTTTTAGTGAAAATAGAAGTATGTGGACTTTGTAGGACAGATTTGCATATATTGGATGGAGAAATTCCTTTTACGAAGTATCCGATTATTCCAGGACATCAAATTATTGGCAGAGTGTTGCAAAAAGGTGAAAATGTAGAAAATATTGATGTTGGTAATAGGGTGGGAATATATTGGCTTTATTCTTCTTGTCAAAATTGTGAATATTGTAGGAGGGGGAAGGAAAATTTATGTGATAAGGCAGAATTTACAGGTTGTACTGTTCATGGTGGTTTTCAGGAATTGATCGTAGCTAAAAAAGATTACTTTGTTAAAATACCTGATTTTTACGATAACTATGAGGCTGCTCCACTTATGTGTGCTGGAATTATTGGATATAGAGCTTTCTATTTTGTCAAAGATTTTGATAGTATTGGGATCTATGGATTTGGAAGTGCAGGACATATTATAGCACAAGTAGCACTTAGTTTAGACAAAAAGGTTTTAGCATTCATTAAAAGGGAAGATAAAGATACTGCAAACTTGGCTTACAATCTTGGGTGCAAAGTTTATTATAGTGACGAAGTAATAGAAGAAAAGCATTGGGGAAGCATTATTTTTGCTCCCGTTGGAGAATTAGTTAAATTTGCTTTGCAAAATACGAAGAAAGGTGGAATAGTTGTATGTGGAGGAATACATATGTCAGATATACCTCCGTTAAAATACGAATGGTTGTGGAATGAAAGAATATTAATGTCTGTTGCCAATGTTACCAGGAAAGATGCTATTGATTTTTGGGATTTGATTTCACAAATTTACCGTGATAAGAAAAATAAAATAAAATTGGACCTTGATATTTTCAAAATTGATGAATTTGAAAAAGTAATTGAGAAATATAGAAAAGGACAAACTAAAAAATCTGTTGTTTTTGAAATGAAAATAGTGTAGTTTAGAAGATTTAATGAAGATTTTTCTTTTTATAGGGAATGGGAAATATTAATTTCCGAAATTGGGTATTTTTACCCTGGAACTTCTTTTTTTGATCCAGGGAGCCTATTAATGAGGGATGATTCGCAGGTACTATTTGTTTTCATTAAACCATGTTTGTTTTAATAAATTAGCTACTTCATTTGGATTAGTTTTTGCGATATTTTCTATTTCATTGACTACGGTTTTCATTTCCTTATTTTCTTGTGGTATTTCGGTTTTGTTACCCATTTTATCAGTTGTTAGATCTACGACGTTTGTATCGGTGGATATTGTATTACTTAGATTTGAATCGAATGCTATAGCGCTTCTATCTACGTGTGCTTTATTTTGTTTCATAAAGAATATTATTGCTAATCCTAATCCTGCTATACCTATTGCTGCTGTTAATGATAGTATAATTGTACCAATCGGGAAGGGTTCTTTTATTGGTGCTGTAGGGATTACTGTTGGTGTTGGGTTAGCATTATTGACTGCACTTGCTATGTATGCGTGTGGTATGTTGGTTACTACAATTGCGTCTCCTCTTTCTTCTCTTAATCCTACTGCATTTTTGACATAAGCTTGTATTTGTGAGATTGTTGATGGGCTTGCGTTAGATACATTAACTGCTACAGATATTCTATCTACGCTTTCTCCAGGGTTTTGTTGGATTTTTGTAACAACCATATCTACTTTTCTATTTTCTATAATTTGTCGTTGATTTTCTTCTGCTGATTCTTTATTTTTGTCAAGAGCCCCTCCTTCATATTGTTTCGATTTTTCTGTGGTTTGTTTTGATAATATTTTAGATTGTGGGTCTGCCATGTTACCGTAAGTTTCTGCGTATTTTTCTATTTTGTCCCATTTTAACTGAACGTCTATTGTGAATGTATAATTATTAGGTCCAAGGATTTGATCTAAAGCTGCTCTAACTTTATTTGCATATTGCTCTTCTATTTTACTTTTGATTAAGAAAGCGCTTTCAGCTGGTTCTTCTTCAAATGGTCTTACTAACCTGCCGTTAATTATGAGTGATATGTTTTGAGGCTCTAAACCTTTAACTGCACCTGCTACTGCACTAATTACCCCTTTAGCTTCGTCATTACTTAATGATTGCCCTCCGAAAGTATTTATACTTACAGTAGCTTTAGTTGGTTCCTGGTTTTCAGAAAAAGGATTGTTTTCAGGATATGTTATAAATACATTGACTTCATTAACTTTACCTTGGTAGTTTCTTTTTATCATATTGGCCAAGGCATATTGTAGGAGGGATTTTTGATATTCCATCCAAGCTTCTTTTGTTGTTCCTGGTGGCAAACTTTCTAATTTGGGTTTAATATCGGGTTTAACAAATCCTTCTGTTATAACATCTACATAAACGGTGTTGTGATATCTTGGGTGTATATAAACTTGACCTATTGCATCGTCTATTCTATATTCTTTTATTCCTCTTTGTTCCAAATATTGTTTAACTTTAGATAGTTGATTTGCGTCGAGTTTTCCTCCAGGGACTAATGGTACATATTCATTGTTTTTATTATAAAAATAAATTCCAATTCCTAATATTAAAATAATAGCGATTATAGCCATTATAAGCATTTTTTGTTTATTATCTAAGTTTTTAATTGTTTCTAAGAAGTTTGGTGTTTGTGAAGGTTGTGCTCCTTGTGTTATTCTTGTTCCTGTGGTTGGTCTTGTAGGTCTTGTTGTTCCGGGTCTAACTGTCATACTACCCCCCTCATTTTTTATTATACCCCTATTTTATTTTTAAACAAAAATTACAATTTTTCCTCAATTTTTTCATTTATTTAACATTTATTTAACATTTAAATTTCTATGCAGTGCTTTCAACTTTTGATATTGTTGGATATTCTTGTGAAATTAAATCCGATATTTTGAATGAGAAATATTTGTTGTATTGTTCTAATTTATCTTTAATAAAAATTTTTGATATGTCGTGAACAGCTTGAATTATTAATTTACTAATGTTTTCATATGTATTTATCAATTCTACTTTTATTCCTTTTTGACTAATGTAATCTTTTATTATAGAAGCACTATTAGATAAAGTAACTAAGATAACATAATTAGTTTTGTAATTTGATAAGTATATATCGAGCAGGAATACATCATGAATTTTGAAATTTTCTTTTAAAATAAAGATTGCCAATGGTTCTGAAAGATGGGAAGAAATTATAACTTTACCAACTTCTACTGAATCTATTGCTAACTCTGTAATTCCGTTATCGATTAATGATTTGTATATAACTGCTGCTAACCACATGTTATCTTTTACCATTTCCATAGATATCGAAGACAAAGAAATTATTTCTTCCATTATCTCATCTTTTAGATTTTTCCCACAGTAGAAACATTTTACTGCGTCGGGGTTGGTTTGTAAAATATCCAAGTTAGCCAATTGTATTATTTGCCTACCAGTTTCTTTGCATAAAAATACATATTCTTTTTGCAAGAAATTTAGACTAACCAATTCTTCTATTAGATTAAAATCAATGTTTAATAGTTTGGATATATCTTTTTTATAAACCTTAGTTCCAACGCTATTTATACTTTTTAAAGCATTATAACCTTGATTTGATAATTTGTTAAATATACTTAAGTCAGAGTTTAAGAATGAGGAAATATCAGCTGGTAGAAAAAGATTAATCTGTGGTTTTTCCTCTATTATCTCAAAAGATATGTTTTTTGTTTGCAAATATTTCTCGATAACTCTTTTAAACATTTCTATTATTTTTTCAAATTCATTACTGTAAATGATAAATCCAACTTTTATAAAGTTTGATTTTTCAAAATCTACAACACAGAGGACTTTTTCTTTTACAAATATTTCAAAGTTTTCATTAAACAAATATTTTTTATCTTCTTGTTGGGAGAAAAATAATTTGTATATATCATTTTTTATCGAATTTATTATTGGGCTACCCACTTTAGAAATGATGCTTAGTAATTCTCCTTTGTTTATAAAATCAGTATTCAAGTTTATTTTGTATTCTAAGTATTTAATCATATTTCTCCTTTTTTTATAGCTCAGTTTTTATATACCGCTCCTGAGCAAGCGGTAATAATTGTATTCCTAACTCTCTTAACTGTTCTTCGTCTACAAAGGATGGTGAAGAAGTTAGTAAGCAACTTCCACTTTGAGTTTTTGGAAAAGCTATAACATCTCTTATACTACTTGCACCACTAAATATTGAAACTATCCTATCTATTCCTAATGCTATTCCTCCATGTGGAGGAACTCCGTACTTGAACGAGTTTAATAAAAATCCAAATTTTATATGGACTTCTTCCTCCGTTAAACCAATAATTTTAAATATTATTTTTTGTAATTCTGGATCACTTATTCTTATACTTCCGCTACCTATCTCTGAACCGTTTAAAACTAAATCATAAGCCAATGACCTAATGGATAGCAATTCTTCTTTATACTTTTGTACATCTTCTTTGGAGTTTATATTTTTTGATATATCGATTAATTTTTGTTTATGGTTTGGTTCTACATTAGTAAAAGGATGATGCTCAGGGCTGATACTTCCATCTTCTTCTAATTTGAACAAGGGGAAGTTATCAACCCATAGGAAATAAAAACTAACGGACGGCATTATTACTTTCCTATCTATTAATACTTGCTTGATTTCATTTAATTTTTCTTTCTCTTGATTTGATATTATAAAGATTGTATAGGTTCTATTTCCAGCCAATTCATTAAATTTTTCAACATCTACGTATTTAGCTAAGTTACCTTTATAATTTTCTTCATCCTTTACTAAATACATAAATTTATAACCCATGTTATAAAGGTTGTCTATCTCTTTTCTTGTCACAGGAATAGGTATACAAAGATAATATACATTACCAGAGATGTTTTCATTATTAATAGGGTATTTTTGTAAATCTAATTTTTTTACAGGATATGGATACCTAAGATCAGGTTTATCTGAACAATATTCTTCCACTGCTTGTTTATAATCCATTACAGGAAATGGTGTATTTATTTCTATTCCTAATGTTTCACTTAAACAATATTTTAACATTGATTCTATTAATTTAAAGATATCATTTTTTTGGATAAATGACATTTCTAAATCTAATTGAGTGAATTCTGGTTGTCTATCTGCTCTTAGGTCTTCATCTCTTAAACATTTTGCTATTTGGAAATATCTATCTATACCTGAAACCATTAGTATTTGTTTGTAAAGTTGAGGTGATTGCGGAAGAGCATAGAATTTACCTTTTTGTAATCTTGATGGGACTAAGAAATCTCTTGCTCCTTCAGGAGTAGGTTTTGAAAGAATGGGAGTTTCTATTTCTAAAAACTCGTTTTCATCAAGAAAATCTCTTATTTTTTTTATTAATTTATGCCTAAAATATAAATTCTTAAACATTTTAGGTCTTCTTAAATCTAAAAATCTATATTTTAACCTTAAAGTCTCATCTACTGATATTTCTTTGTAGTCTTCTTCATTTATTGGAAATGGTAAAGGATCACTTTTGGATAGAATAATAATTTCTTGTGCTTCAACTTCAAATTCTCCTGTTGGGATCTTTAAATTTACCTTATCTTTTGGTCTTTGTTTTACTACTCCTTTAACTTTTATAACATCTTCATTGGATAATTTTGAGATTTCTTCAAAGTTTGAAATTTTCTGTTCATCAGCTACTACTTGTACAATCCCAGTTCTATCTCTTAAATCTATAAATAGGATTCCTCCCATGTTTCTTGCTCTGTTAACCCATCCAAATAGATCTACCTCTTGATTAATATATCTTATATTTATTGTTCCGCACCATATTCTGTTTTCATAACTCATATCTATCCCTCTTTCTTTTTTGTTTTTATAGCATTGTATAAATCTTGATAAGTTTCTTCTAAACAGAAGTTTATTATTCTACAGTTTGATACTGTTGTCATAAAATTATGATCCGCATTGAAGCGAGGAACTATATGAAAATGTATATGCTGATCTATTCCTGCTCCTGCAACTTTTCCCAAGTTTATACCAATATTAAAACCATCTGGCTTATAGACATTATATAAGATTTGGACACAAAACTGAATAATGCTAAAAATATCATTTTTTTCATCATCTTCTAATTCCAAAATATTATCTGTATGCTTGTAAGGAATAACCATTAGATGTCCATTTATATAAGGGTATTTATTCATCATTATGAAGCAGTGTTTAGATTTGTGAAGAATAAGGTTTTCTATAGATGGCTCTAAATCTATTATTTTCTTATTATTAAAAACACAGAATATACAATCCTTTTTCTTATCCATAAAATGTGTTTTTATGTAATTTCCTCTCCATGGTGCCCAAATTATTTCCATCTTATTTTGGGATTACAGGAATGTCAGTATTAGTATTTGTTTGAAATACATCTTCACCTAAGCCTACGTTTATTGAAATGTTTTTGAAATATACTACCCATGCTAAATATTTCTTTTTACTATTAAAATAGTAAATCAATATTTTTTGGGGCCATATTCTTCCATCCCCTACATAAGAAAAATTTCTATAGATTACCTCTATTCCATCTTTATCTTTCTCAAATGGATAGAAAACTGTCTTTACAGGGAAATATGTTTGTGTATCAAGGTATATCCTGTATCTTTCATACATTTTGCTTTTATCGATAACACTTATAACTGCGACTCTTCTACCTTTTAATTCGCCTGACCCAATATCCTCGTAAGCAACTACAACAGGATGAAGCATTTTTTCTATTTCTTCATATCTTAATAAATAAAGAAATGGAAAATTAACGAGTAAAGGATAGCGAGGATCTTTCTCTATTTTTAATGGTTTTATAAAATCTTCCTTAAAAATAAAGCTTTTTTCTCCATCCTTTATTGTTATTAATTTAGTTCCTTGTAGAGAAGGATGAAATAAAAACTCAGTCTCTATCCTTAAATAATAAGGACTTTTATAAAATATCTTACCTTGACCTATTAATGGAATATCTTCTTCTTTTGCAGACCTAATGTCTTTTCCTTCTTGTGCTCTAAATTCATAATCAATTACCATATCATTTATAGTTGCATATTTTCCACCTTCATTATACATTCCTTTTAAGTATGTTTTTGCTGTATTTGCAAATACCGGGATAAGTATAAATATCAATATTAAAAATATTCTCATACTTACCTCACATCTTATTTATTATAAATGAGGAAATGCTAAACATAGTTTGGTCTATGTTATACCAATCGTATAAGCTTAGTATTTCAGAGGAGGCTGGAGAATTTCTTGGAGTCCTTACTTTATTCGTCCTGACTATAAACTTTTCTTTCCCATCTTCTAAAACAAAAATATCTGCAAAATATAATCTATCTGGAACTCCAACAGGAACATACATATTACTAACGGGATACTTTGAAGTTAAAATCATATGCAATAGTTTCTCTCCCTCTGTATCATCAAAAATTTTTATCATTATCTCTTTGTTTTCTAATATTTCCCAGTAAATGAATATCCTATAAGGGTCTAAAGGTAAGGCAAAAGCATAATTGAACCCGTACCTTTCTGGTAAATCTACAGGTTTTGAAAAACTTTCTTCCTTGTTCACATCAAAGCTACTTTTAAAATACTCCTTTGGTAAAATATTCTCCCCCATAAATAAGTAATCACCGATAATGTCTGAACCTATGGAATCTAAATCAAATTTGATATAACTTTCATCAATATCTTCATCTTTGAAATTTTTAAACCATCTGTATATGGTGCTTTTGGAAATATTGTAAATTTCTGATATTTTTTTTATTGGCCATTTATCGACTTTATGTCTATACCATAAAATTTTTGCTATTTCGGGAGCATTAGATTTATCCTTTGGTTTTTTACTCATTTCTTACCCCCTCAATTTTATGTTTTTTATCTTTATCTTAATTGCTCCTACTGCTACATTCCCTCCAAATATCATTAATAAAATAACATTATCTTCTTTTAGAACAAAACCAAATCCCTTTCCTTTTTCAAAATATAAACTACTAATATTATATGGCATAAGGCTACTTAATACCTCTATTTCATTTTCTTCTACTTTCATATTTGCGGCGTATTCATCTCCTTTTATATAAACTATTTTTTCAATATTTTGATTGCCAAATATACTCTGTATTTCTTGAACCTTTAGATCCAGTTGATTGTTATATCTTATTTTTTCTTCTTGTTTTTCCTTAATTTCAATTTCTTTTTTTTCTATTGTTAATTTTTCTTTATTTTCTATGGGCATAGATTTTAAATCAAGTTCAGAATCTTTTGAAATATTTTGGGATAATTCAAGTGTATCTTGGGATAGAGTATTATCTGTATCAATATTAATATCTCCTATATCCCCTATATCAATATTTTCTAATCCTGACAAATCTATATCTATACCCGATAAATCAATATTATCTATGCCTGCTAAATCTATTTCTGCCTCTAATGGAGAAATTTCTTTTTGATGTTCCTCAAGGATTGCAGCTAATTCATCTATTCTACCTACTTGTATAATTTCGTTTTGAACATTTATTAATTGTTCTTTTTCTTTGGATTTATCTGAAGGTTTATCTAATACTTCTTCTTTTTTTTCTACTATAGTTTCCTCTTTTTTGATGATAATGTCGGGTTGGATATCAAAATTATCTATTTCTATTTTCTCTTGTTTTTCTTCAACTTCTTCTATTTTTACTATTTCCTGATCTTCTTCTATTTTATTTTCTTCTATTTCTACTTTTTCAAGTTCTATCAAGATATTATCGAATTTACCTAAAATATTCAGGGATTCACTTTGATCAATTTCTTTGCTACTATCTTTTATTTCTTTTTGATCTTTTATATCATCGAAAGCTTTAGTTTTTTCTAAGGTATCCTTATCTTCTGTTTCAATTTCTGTAAATATAGATTTTTCTATTTCTTTTTGCTGTTTTTCTTCTATTCCTTTTATTTTTTCTATTCCTACTTCTAATTCTTTAGAAATTTCTAATTCTTTGGAAAGATCTAATGTTTCAATTGATTGGGAATCCACATCATTAAATTCAACATCACCAAAGTTAATAGTTGATATATTTTCTATTTCTAATAAATTTGGTATTTCAGAAGTTTGGGAAATAAAAGTAGTATTTATATCTATAGTTTCCCTTTCTTTGCTAATTTCTTCAGGAAAAAGTTCATCTATATTATTTAGTAAATTTAATTGATTTTCTTCCGTAATTTGAGGTATATCAACAATTTGTGTTGATTCCACAGGTTGAGTGGATTCAACAATTTGTGTTGATTCTACAGGTTGAGTTGATTCAACAATTTGTGTTGATTCCACAGGTTGAATTGATTCAAGAATTTGCGTTGATTCCACAGGTTGAGTTGATTCAAGAATTTGCGTTGATTCTACAGGTTGAGTTGATTCAAGAATTTGCGTTGATTCCACAGGTTGAGTGGATTCGAGAATTTGTGTTGATTCTACAGGTTGAGT
>JAUQQQ010000014.1 GCA_030549815.1 bacterium
CTCTATATCCTCAGTTAACACAGGTTTCCTATATTTCGTCGAAAACACTATGTGATAATTACAGTTATATACACATGTCCTTGCATGTTTAAGTTTCTTCATAATACATATAGTATATTACTTTTCTCAAAATGTCAAGTATTTTTTCTGCATTTAGGCAATACATATGGTTGCTTTCATCTCTCCTTTAAAAAGGAGAGGATTCCCGCAACTTTATCCTAAAAATTGTTCTTCAAATAAAAATAATACAAACAAATACCTAAAGCTACTGATGTGTTTAAACTTTCAACGTTTTCAATGGGTATCCTTATGCCTTCTGATAATTCTTTTAATTTAGGTTCTATGCCCTTCTCCCCTCCCAAGATTAATAAGATTTTTGAATTTTTTATTTCATCATTAATATCATTTAAACTTTTTTTTGCTTTTGTATCTAAGCAATAGATTTTGTATCCCTTTGATTTAAGATTTAACGCTGTTTGGAATGCATTAGTTGTTCTATGGACTAAAATATTGGCATTTCTACTTGCGTTTATAACTGTTTCATTAACAGGACTACTATCTTTTGATGTTATGATTACTCCTTTGATTCCAAAAGCTGCTGAAGTTCTCAATATCGCTCCTAAATTGCGGGGGTCTTTTACTTTGTAAGCAAGTAGGATAATATTAAGCCTACCTTTGTTTTTTTCAATTGTTTCTAATGATGAGTATTCAAAATCTGAGATTTCTAAGATTAAGGGTAATTGGGTAACATCTTTACCTACGTTAATATTTTGAAATCTTATAAAATTGGTATTTACTACAGGTATTTTTAATTCTCTTGCTAATTTGATTATTTTTTTGGATTTTGTTGAGAATTGAGATTTAGTGTTTACATAAAGTTTAACTGCTTTTGTGTGGTTAGGTGAATTGAGAAATTCTTCTATTAGAGTTTTTGAATAAAGGAAGTTATGGGGAATTTTTTATCCCGCCTTTGCTTTCTCGATCTTTTCTTTAATTTCTTCTAATTCTTTTTTTAATTTATTTAAATTTTTTTCATATTCTTCGTCACTGATTTCGCCAATACTTTTTAAGAATTTTAGTTCATTAATTTTCTTTATAATTTCATTTTTTCTATTATTAAGTTTTTCAACATCTTCTGCTGTTAGTTGGGTTTTTATTTCTATTGTTATTCCTTCTTCATTACTAACTTCTTGAGAAATCACATTTATTTCATGTTTCTTTTCTTTTTCAATTTTTGTTTCTAATTTTGATAAAACTTTTTCTAAATTTATTTCTTCTTTTTCTGTTTTTTCTTGTTTTTCTATTTTTTGTATATTTTTTTCTTCTTTGGATTCAGAGGGTATTTTTATTGCTATTTCATCTATTTTTGGTGGTTTTTTTTCTAATTCTATTTGTGGATCGAGTTCCAATTTGTATTTATTTGGAAAGCTTTGGGTTGGTTCTGTTTTCAGTGTTTCTGTTGAGTTTTGAGAAATTTTTAATGTTTCTGTGATTTCTGTTTTTGGGATTTCGGTTTTTTCCGTTTCTTCAAGGAATTTAAAGAACGAGGAAGGATCGTATTTTATTTCTTTTATTTCGCTTTTAACTTCTTCTAATATTTTTTGATTTAATGCATTTTCATCTATAATATTTTTAGATAATTTTGGTTCTGTTTCTTCTTTTTCTTTATTATTTTTTTCTTGTTCTGTTTTTACTTGTTCTTTGCTTACTTCTTCTTTTTTTTCTGAAGTTTCTATAGTTTTTTCTGCTTCTAAGATAAATTTATCAAATAGATCTTTCTTGGGTTCTTGTATTTTTGTAGTTTTTTCTTCTTCTGTTAGTTTTAATAATTGATTTGTTTGTGATTGTATAGAAGCTTTTTGTTTTTTTTCTTGTGCTTTCCATCTTACAGTTTCTAATTTGAAGTTTTCATAAGTGTAGAAGAACATGTCAGTAGGGAGTTTAAATTGTTTTAAATAAATGGTGATGACATCTTCGTAGTTAGGGAAGAGGATAACCCAGAATGGGAATCCCAAACTATCAACATCTGTCATCAAGAAATGCACGTATTTTTGACCATGTTTATCAACTATTACGACCTCAGGGTATGATTTATTTTTTAATACAAAATACATTGGAGTGAAGTTAATGATGGTAAAATCTTCTATGTTTATCTCTGTTTTTATAATGTTTTTGGTACCGTTTATTCCAACGAAGTATATTCCTTTCTTTTGTTCTTCTTTTAATATGAATGCACAATCTCCTTGGTTATTAACAAAGAAGTCGATGATTTCAACATTGTCTATGGAGAATGATAGTTCTTCGGAATAATTCAAAAGGTTAATTAATTGTATAGCCATATTTTCAGGGTCTGCTACTAAGATATGATTTCCAAATGGAGAGATTTTAAATAGATAAAAATCGTCGTATCTATTGGCTTTTTTAGTTAATATAACTTCTTCCCTTTTTGAATTAAGATTAAGAATTGTTAATTCTTGGATAAATAGGTCTTTTTTTGCCAACTTTGCAAATATTGACTTATCTTCATTAACTCGCATAAAAAATATTTTGTTATTTGGTATGAGTAGGAAATCTGTTAACTTTCCCCCTTCCTTGAAATAGCTGTTTAATTCTACTGGTTGAAATTCATTTCTTTCGCTTAATTTATAAAGCATTAATAAATTGTTTTGTAGGACCAATAATTCACCTCTGTCTGAAAGAGATATTACTTTTAAATCGAGACCCTTTAATTCAACTTCGGTAATAAAAGTTCTCTCTCTGTAAAGATAAAACTTATTGTTATGAAAAAAGCCAAAATATTTTAGGTTAGAAGATGCCAAAAACAATAACCCATGAGATCCTATATACATCCCAATATTCTTATTTGCTAAAAATTTATACATTCCTTCCTTTTTTGCTAAATTTTTTAAAAAGAATATTTTTTTTTGTGTAGAATATGTATAATGTAAGTATATTATTAAGGGGGTAAAAGAGTAATGGAAAAAATAGGAAATAATCAAAAAATATTAATAATCGATGATGAGGAAAATATTGTTGACCTACTTTCTAATATTCTATCTCATTCTGGTTTTATAACCATAGGTGCTTTTAATGGAGAAAGTGGTTTGGAAAAAGCCAAAAAAGAAAAACCACACATCATCATTCTTGATATAATGATGCCTGGGATGGACGGGTTTGAAGTTTTGAAAAGATTAAAAGAAAATGAAGAAACTGCTGAAATACCTGTTATAATGCTAACTGCTAAGACTGAAGACTCTGCTGTTATCGAAAGCTGGAGAAAAGGAGCAGAATTCTATATACCTAAACCATTTGAAATTGAAGAATTATTGCATGTAATTAATCTTATCCTTAAATCCAAATACGCAGAAACTAATTAGGATTATTGAGTATCCCAAAAATTCTGCATGCCAGAAATTGAAGCAAACAAGTGAGAAAAAGTAAAAGGAGGATAATATGAGAACTTTGTTTTATGTATTTTTTATTAGTATTTTTGTCATGAGTATAGTTTTTGCAAATGAAAGTATGGCCTCAAAAAATATTATTGAAGCTCTACAAAAATCGCAAAAATTAGAAGGCTTATTTACTATTTACAAGCAAAAGAATAAATACTACTTGGAAATACCTACTAACAAATTAAACAAAGATTATTTTGTTAGTTTGCAAATATCTAAAGGAATTTCGGTGTATCCATTTTTAGGTGGATTAACTATACCCGTGTTTGGTTATTCGGATTATACGCAAGTTGTATATTTTGACTCTCCTGTATTGAAGGAGAAAAATGAGCTTAAGGAAGGGGAAGTAGTTGATGTTAATTTTTATGTAAAAAATTTAAAATACCGAGCATCTTTTGATGATGCTTCCCAAAAATTACTTCAAAAATCATTCTCTGATAATTTATTATTGAAAACAAAAGGGATATATAGTAGTGGTAAAATTTATATTAATTTAAATGAATTTGCTGAAAATTTGGATTTGTCATTAAACAGTTTTCCTGCAAAGCTTTTCAAAATTAGTTTTGAAAGTTTAGAAAATGTAAAAAACTATCCTAAAAATACTATCCTTTACTTTTCTTATCTTGTTTCATTCGGAAAAGGTAGGATAGATGCTGATTTTATGTCTAATGGTTTAGGAAGGTATTTAAATAGTTTAAATTTACTTTCTTCTAATGAGGTTGTTTTAGCACTTAATATTTTTGAATATGAAGACAAGGATTACAAGCCAAGGCAATATGATGATAGGGTAGGATATTTTGCTACGACTTTTTCTGATGTATCATCGGTAGAAGGTAAAGACGGTGGATATAGGACGATAAAAAAATACATAAACAGATGGAATATAGAAAATGGTAAAAAAATTAAAATATGGATAGAGAATACATGGCCTGAAGAATACAGGGAAACTGTCAAAGAAGCCGTTTTAGAATGGAATAAAGCTTTTAATAAAATAGGTTATGATAATCCTATTGAAGTGGATGTTCAGCCTTATAATTCAGAATGGGAACCAGAGGATATAAGGTATTCAACCATAAGATACCAGGATGCAAGTTTAACTGCTTTTGCTATAGGTCCATCTATTGCTTTGCCTACTACAGGCCAAATTGTGGATGCTGACGTAGTTTTTTATGCTCCTATGCTGAGACTGATAAACTTCAGGTTTGACACTTTCTTCGATACTGTTTTACCTTCTGCTATAAAGTATCAAACTAATCCTTTATACAGAATTAGTAAAGATATAATGTTTAAATATAAGGACGGGTTAACTTTACCTGAATTATATAGTTTCATAATGGATGGATTGAAAGATAATAATCAAAGCTTTAGAATTGAAGATGTTTGTACTTATCAGATGGAAAAAGCGGAGTATTCTGCTTTAGCACTTACAGCATTAATGATTTCTGACCCCATGAATTTTAACCTAAACAAAGAAAAATTCGCAAAGGATTATGTAAAAGATGTTATTATCCATGAGGTTGGGCATATACTTGGGTTAAGGCATAATTTCAAAGCTTCTTCTTTTGTAACTATTGATCAATTACGGGATAAAAGTTATACAAGTGCTAACGGGATCGCTTATTCATGTATGGATTATAATCCTCCAAATATACACTGTGAAAATGGAAAGCCTTATATTGCTTCTGACGTTTTTATGACAACAATTGGAAAATATGACTATATGGCAATAGAGTATGGATATACAAAAGATGAAAGTAAGCTTAAATCAATAGCTGCAAAAGCTGGAATATACTATGGACCTGACGAGGATGTTTTCGCTTTAGATCCAAATATAAGGAGATGGGACTTATCAAGTGAAAGTTATAAATGGAATGATAATTTCGCTCAATCGTATAAGTATGTTATTGATAATGCACCATATAAATTGTCAAAAACTGGTACTAACCCAAATCTCATATATTGGTTAACTCAAAGAGGCCTTGATGCATATATTGATATTAAAATTGATAACTTAATATATTATTTAGCAGGAAAGCATATAAATAGAACTTTCTTTGGAGATTATAATGTTAAAAACGTTGATTTATTGGATAAAAAACAACAGGAATATATAATGGATACGATAATAAATGATTTAAAAATTGATAGGCCGTTGATTAATCAGGATGTTTTACAAAATTCAATTCTTTTTGGATCTATTGAGTGGGGATCTACTTCTTATCCTACTTTAGCTTTATTTGATGATGCTTATTATTCTGAGAGGATTTATAGATTATTATCGATGTTAGTTTTAATTTTACCTGTTTCTCCCCAGTATGAATATTATTATGATCAAGAAACGGTATCAAAAAATATAAGAAAAATTTACTTAGCATTAACTTCGGATATAAAGTTTAATAAGGATATAAGTCAAATTAGGCAGCAAAGTATCGAAGATTTTATATATTTATTACTTTTCATTAATGGATATACCAAATTTAATTCTAAATTTGATATTATCTTTTTGAATTTGATTTACTTACCCAATTCAAGGAATCAAGCTTTCGAAACATTAGAAAAGTTGAAATCTAAGTTGGAAGGCATAAAAAATAATCCTCTATCTACAAGACAAAATAAACTTTTTGCAAATAGGATGTTAAAGTTAATCGAGGTATCAATGGATGATTAAAAAACAAAGGAGGAATAAATTATGGCGGAAATAAAGATAGACGAATTATCGGAGATAATAAAAAAGCAGATAGAGGGATATGAAGGATTAACAGTAGAACAGCAAGATATAGGTACAGTTCTGCAAGCAGGAGACAATGTTGTTTTGGCTTATGGATTAAAGGGTGTAAAGTATGGAGAAATAGTGGATTTTGGGAATGATAGGTATGGTTTAGCGTTTGACTTACAGGAAGAAAGTGTTGGTATTTTGCTACTCGGTAATTACAGTGATATATATGAGGGGGATATTGTTAAGAAGACAAACAGGGTTTTGGAAATACCAGTTGGTGAAGGGTTAATAGGAAGAGTAGTTAATCCGTTAGTTCTTCCGCTTGATGGTAAGGGGCCTATAAGGGCTTCATCTTATAGGCCACTTGAGGCACTTGCTCCTGGTGTTATAGATAGAAAACCTGTTGAAGAACCGTTATATACAGGTATTAAAGCTATAGACATGCTTATACCCATAGGTAGGGGACAGAGAGAATTGATTATTGGTGACAGACAAACAGGAAAATCATCAATCCTTATTGATACCATAATAAATCAGAAAGGGAAAGATGTTATTTGTATTTATGTTTCGATAGGTCAAAAAGCTTCTTATGTATCTTCTGTTATACAAACACTGGAAAAATACGGTGCAATGGATTACACTATAGTTGTATCTACTGTTTCAACTGATGTTCCTTCGCTTCTTTACCTTGCTCCTTATGCAGGTTGTGCTATAGGGGAATACTTTATGTATAAAGGAAAGCATGTTTTGGTTGTTTATGATGATTTAACAAAACATGCTCAAGCTTATAGAGAAATATCATTACTTTTAAGAAGGCCGCCAGGAAGGGAAGCTTATCCAGGTGACGTTTTTTATTTACATTCAAGATTATTGGAAAGGGCTGCAAAACTTAATGATAGTTTAGGTGGTGGTAGTTTAACTGCTTTACCAGTTATACAAACTCAATTAGGTGACGTTTCTGCTTATATTCCAACTAACGTTATATCTATTACTGACGGACAAATATATTTAGATAGTAATCTTTTTAATAAAGGTCAAAGGCCTGCTATAGATGTGGGATTATCTGTGTCAAGGGTTGGTGGTGCTGCTCAAATTAAAGCTACTAAGCAAGTAGCTGGTCAATTGAAACTCGATTTGGCTATGTTCAGAGAATTGGAATCATTTACCAAATTTGCATCAGAATTGGATGAAGCAACTCAAAAACAAATAACAAGAGGGCAGGTATTGATGGAATTATTGAAGCAGGATTTACATCAGGTTATGCCAATAGAAGAACAAATTTTATCGATATTTTTAGGTACAAAAGGATTTCTCGATGATATACCTTTGGGTAAAATAAGAGAAGTAGAAGCTAAGTGGTTGGAATATTGCAAAGCAAATAAAAAGTACATCATTGAGGAAATCCAACAAAAGCAAAAGTTATCAGATGAAAGCTTGAAAGACCTTGAGGAAACCGCAGTAAAATTTAAACAAAACCTATTAATGGAAATGAAATTAAAAGGTTAAGTGATTAAATGGATTTCAGAAAATTATTTTTGACGTTATTTTTTGTTATCTCTATTTGTTTTTCACATGTTTATAGAATACCGTCTTCTGATGATATAGATGCTTTTTATGTTGATAATAATTCCTTGTATAATGTTTTGGTCGTTTGTTCTATTCATGGAAATGAGCCTTTGGGTAGTCGGGTTATTGGAAAAATATTGTCAGATAAGGTAGATCTTTTACCTTCAAATCTAAATTATTGTATTATATTAGAGCCAAGTAAATACAGGATCCAAAGGAATAGGAGAACTAATTTTGAAGGTTTTGATCCTAATAGGACTTTCATTAATTTGTTTTCAAATAGTGCAAAATTTATCGTATCTATGATTAACAAATATGATCCTATTTTGTTGTTGGATATTCATCAAGCCAAAAGAGAGAACATAGATTTTATGTATAGCTTTGGTAGTTTTTGTAGAACAATAGGATCAATATATAGGCAAGATGAAGTTTTTGGTATTTCGAGAGATACAATATACACTTCGGATTATTACGTTTTGTCTGATTTACAGAAAGATTTGGAAAATAAGAGCATAGAATTATTTAAGAAGAAGGTGCCAAGAGTTGAGAAGTATACTGCTTTAAATAGGGAGGATTCTTATGATAGTATATCAGTTTTGAGGAATTTTGCTGCTTCTAAAGGAATATTCTCTGTGCTTTTTGAAATACCTTATTATAAAGGTAATGATAAAAATCTTGAAATGGTTTTTCTTGATTATCTTAGGTTTGTTTCTGAAGAAAAAGAAAATTTAAAAAGATACAAAGATTTGGCAAAAAAGATTCAAGAAAAGTATTTTAAATCGAGATTTTTCTTAATTCCCACTAATTTTGAAAATTTTAATACGAGCTTTTTTGATACTTTCGGTATTAATTATTACAAGGCAAAGATTGAAAATAAAGTAGTTTTAGGTTTTGATATACAGAAAATATCGACAATTTCAAAAGATGAATTCAAAAATTTTTTATATTTGGATATTGATGTAAGGGTTAATTCGGTTCGTTTTGATCAAGTGGATTTCTATTTAATAAAGGCAGATGTTTTAAGTAGTTTTGTTTTTAATCCGATATACAAGGAAAGTGTGTGGAATTTTTTTGCGATTCCTTTTTCAATAAAATTTATTCCCGTTTATATTTATGAATAAACTTGAAAAATTGCAGGAAGTAAAGAAAAGTATAAAGAAAGATTATATTGAGATAGTCAAATGGAGAGTGGAGTATATTGTAAGACTTGTATTTTTCACGATAAAAATATTAATAAAACTTGCTTTTTTGAAAATAAAAGGTAAAATATAACCGCCTTCCTGTCAATTTAGGGGGCGGAATAGAAATTAGAGGGATAAAAGATATGATTGAAAAGAATATAGATAAAAAAGGTATAATAACATTAGTTCTTCATTCTCACTTGCCTTTACTTTATTATCCTGAATACAATGAGTCATTGGAAGAAAGATGGTTGTTTGAAGCTGTTAGGGAATCATATATACCATTGTTGATGGTGTTCGAAGAAATATATCAAAAATATGGTTATGTAGGTGTTACTATTTCCTTTTCTGGTTCTCTATTAACGATGTTGTCTTCCGATTTTTTTAAAGAAAGGATATATAGGCATCTTAAAAAGGCAGTCGAGTTAGGAGAGAAAGAAATTGAACGCACTAAGAATACTCAGTTTTACAAAGTATCTTCTTTCCTTTTTGAAAAATTTTCTCAAATTCTTAAAAAATTTGAGGAGCTAAATGGAGATGTTTTGAAAGGTTTTAAAAAGTTAGCAGAAAATGGAGCAATACAGATTATAACAAGTAACTTAACGCATTGTATATCTCCGTTTTACTTTGTAGATAGTGCTAATACTAAGTTATTAGAAATTCAATTTTACCAAGCTATTAGTAATTTTGTTGATTATTTTGGTTTTCATCCTGAGGGTGTTTGGTTACCTGAGTGTGCTTATGTTCCATTCTTGGATGAGATTTTACGAAAGTATGGTATAAAATACACGTTTGTTGAAAGTCATGGAATAATATTTAGTAGAGATGTTTGTAAGTATGGGACGTTTCTGCCATATCAAACAAGGCAGGGTTTAATCGTGTTTGGTAGGGATTTAGAATCTTCTAAGCAAGTTTGGTCGGCAAAAGAAGGGTATCCTGGTGATTTCTGGTATAGAGAGTTTTATAGGGATATCGGATATGATTTGGATTATGATTACATAAAACCGTATATTCATGAAAGTGGTGTAAGGGTGGATACAGGATATAAGTATTACAGGATAACTGGAGTTGATGTGCCCTTGTCTGCTAAAGATGTTTATGATCCTGATATTGCTTTGAAAAAATCTTTCGAGCATGCTGCTAATTTTATATTTAATAGAGAAAGACAATGTGAATATTGGTATAATGCTTTAAATTCTAATGTTCCTTTGAATATAGTTGCAATGTATGATACCGAGTTGTTTGGGCATTGGTGGTTTGAAGGAGTTTATTTTATAAAGAATTTGTTGTCTTTGTTAAATGAGGAACCGAGGTATTTGGTTGGAGCTCTGAGTATATCAGATTATATAAAATTACTTGAAAGTAAAAGTTTTAAACTGGATGTTTTGGAACCTAATAGTAGCACATGGGGATGGAAGGGATATTTCGAGTATTGGCTTAATGGATCCGTTGATTATATGTATAGACATTTACATGTTAATACTCAAAGATTTTTTGAAATTGTTAAGGAAAGGAAAAATGAGATAGAAAGGGATGAGGGTTACAAAGAGTTAGTCGAAATGGGTATAAGTGAGATATTACAATCTCAATGTAGTGACTGGCCTTTTATTGTTTTTACAGGGCAAGTATCTCAATATGGACATCAGCGATTTAAGGAACACATTACTAATTTGATAAGGATTAATAATGCTATTTTTGAACGCGGTTGTCTCGAAAATTTGGAAAAAGTAAAGAATGTGAAAAATATGTATAAAATTGATTATAATAAATTGGTTAATATACTTCAATGAATAAAGAAAAGGTAGATACCGTTATAAATTCTGTTGTTTTTACGATAGAGAAGCTGTTATTGTTTGTACCTAGAACAAACTATCTTGTAGATGCTTATCTGAATTTTTTGAGTTTTTTAATAAGAAATTACAAGGTTTATGATAAGGTTGATATATACTTAAATTTTTTGCTGCATTATAATAAGTATAGTGTAAAGAAATTAAAGAAAATTATAAGGTGGGTATTGAGTAGTGTTTTACCCGAAGTGGATGATTTTTATTTAAAATCTCGCTTGTATTATTGTGTTTCAAAATCTTTCTTTTATTTAAAGGAATACAATAAGGCTCAAAATTTTGCTATTAAATCTTTGAAGTATTTCTATAATGTTTTTGATAAGGATAGTTTGATGCATTTTTTGTATTATTTTGAATTAAATCTTTTGATAGCAAAGTTGGCTTTTTATCGAGGTAAGTACGTAATGTCGTATAATTTACTTCAGCATGTAATTTCAAAAGTTTTAAATTCCAACTTAGATGGGATTCTTGAGAATAATTCGATCTACCTCCTTCTTGAATTTTTCTTATGGTTAGTTGTATCTTACCTTTATATTAATAAGGAAAATCCAAATTTGGAAAATTTAAAAGAAATACTTGATTATTTCATTGAAATTGTTATAAACTTTAATGTTTATATCGACACTGAAAAGGTAAGGGATTACGTGTTGACAATATTATTAAAGAACATAAATAGACTATTTTTGGAAAGTAGAGTAAAGGTAAGAAAAAGAAAGAGAAGAGAATTTAAAGAGTTGATAAAAATTCTTTCTGGATTTTATGAAAGATTAGAAGATATACCTAACATGGGTAAAATTTTGTCCTCACTTTACAAAGATTATATTCTCAATTTTATAATTTATTATCCTGATAATTACAGATTAGCCAGTAGGTTTGTTTTTAAATCGATCTATTTAAATTATAAGTATATCAGGTCTAATAATTTGATAGCACTTTCTAAATTTTTGCTTTTCAAAATAATGAAAATGCAAAAAATATATACTGATCTGGTTGATTATATGAAAACTGTTGATGTTAAAGAATACATAATGAATAATTCAGAAATCTCGGAAGAGGTAGAAGAAGATATAATGAAGAAAAGGATGGTGTACTACAGTTGAGGATTTTTCCTTTTGTCAAAAAATTTTCTACCCTTGATAAGTCGAAATTTATGATAATATCAATACCTTATGAAGGTTATGTAAATAGTAGATTAGGAACTTTTTATGCTCCTAAATTCATTAGAACATATTCTGAGTGTATAGAAACTTACAGTAATTACTTTAACAGATCATTGGAAGAAGTTGATTATTTTGATATAGGTGATATTAAAATTTTACATTCTTTGAATAATGATGAGACGATTGGGGAGTTATATAATACTTTGAAGTCTATAGTTGTTAGTAAAGAAAAGAGATATATTTTTATTGGGGGGGATCATAGTATAACGATTGCTTGTTTTTGGGCTTTAAAAAGTCTTTATAAAAATTTAATTTATATACATCTTGATGCTCACGCAGATTGCCATAATTTGTATTGTGGGCAAAAGTATTCTCACGCCAGTGTTTTAAGAAGAATATCCGAGGAAAATGTTTGTATATCTGTAGGAGTTAGGACGTGGGATGACTTTGAAAAATCATATTTTTTCTCAAGGATTATAAATATTGAGCTCAATAATTTGGATAAATTGTTAGATTACGTTAGAGGCTACGTTTATTTATCTGTTGATATGGATTTTTTTGATCCTTCTATTTCTTGTGCTGTATCAAATCCTAATTCTAATGGTGCGACTTTTCAAGATTATATAAAAATATTAAACATTTTATCTAATGAGAGAGTAGTTGGATTTGATGTGGTTGAGTTGAATCCATTTCTGGATTATCCATCTTTCAAAACGACGATATTAGCAGCAGAAGTAATAAGGGAATTCATGTTGTCTTCAAGGTAATGAAAGACGAGTTAATAGAAAAGAAAATAGAAGTATTAGAGAAAACTCTGAGTTATAAAAAGGACCCTAACATATTATTAGAGTTAGCTTTACTTTATGATTCTTTACAAAGGTTTGTTGATGCACATAAGAAATTTGAAGAATTATTACAAAATGTAAGATTCTTAAAAGGTTACTTTTTTTATATTATTTTCTTAACTAAATGGGGCAGGAAAGATAACTTTTTTGATATGGTTGAAAAGTATTTTTATACTAAATTTTTTGAAGAAATTCCACCTCATTTTTTGCCTAGTAATGAGGATATAAGGAAACATATGCACATTTTCAGGGATGTTTTGGATTCTGTTGAGCAATCTCTTAAATTTAATCAAAATTCTCTTATTGATTTTATTATAAAAGCTTTTGTTTTGTATTGTTTAAATAATAGAGAATATGAAGAATTGTTCGATTATTTGTTTGAGAATTTCAAGGGTAATTTTAAGGTTCAATTTTTGTATTCTTTGATAAATATTGATTCTCAGGATTATCCTAAAGCAATAATGCAATTAAAGAAGATAGTAGAGGATAATCCTATGTTTGATGATGCTTATCTTTTGTTAGGGTATGTATATTTGAGACAAAATCTTTTTAGTCAGGCACTTTCTTTTTTGAAAAAAGCGGCGGAGTTAGATACCAAAAGAGCTACTGCGAGTTTGTTACTTTCTAAATATTTGATAATGTTAGAAAAATATGATGATGCTATTGAAATTATTCATAATAAAGCCAGGATGATAGAACCCAATAATCCTCTTGTTTATTATTACTTAGCTTTAGCTTATAAAGGTAAGAACGAATATGAAAAAGCTTTGAAATTATATGAAAATTTGAAATATTATAACTATGTAACACCGCAAATAAAAAAGGAAATGGCAGATATTTATATTTATCTGGGTGAGTATAACAATGCACTAAAGATACTTAATGAATTAAAGGAAGAAACAATATTGTTTGATGAGGAGATATATGAGAAATTGATTTTGATTAACGAAAGATTGGGTAATTTGGATACTGCTTTGTTATTAGTGCGTGAGGCTTTAACTTTTCGGGAAAGTTTGAATTTTTATCAAATCGGTGCTAAAATTGCATTTAAGAACGGTGATTTCGAAATTGCTTATAAGTGGTTCAAGAAAGTTTTGGAATACAATCCAAGAGATTTAGAAGCACTTTATTCCTTAGGAATAATAGAGCTTAGTAAGATGAGGTTTGGTGTTTCTGAAAAATATTTAGAAGATGCGGTAAGTATTAATCCAACGAAAAATGAAGCTAAGTATTTTTTGGCTCTTAATTATGCTTTTCAGGATAAAATGGATAAGGCAATTGACATTTTAACAAAAGTTAGAGAAAATTTGAAAGATAACCTTAAGGCTAAAATAATATCTTTTAATATTGCTTCTGCCTATTCCATGTTAGGCGATGTTGAAAAAACTGAAAAATTCCTTTATGATTCTATAGAGGATTTTACTAAGCACTTGAAAAACATTTCTGAACAAGATATCTTATTTTTCTCTACACTTTTATTTCAAACTAGGGTTGTTTTGGAAGCTTCGAAGAGTATTAAAGAACTTGAGGAGTCTCAAGCCAGAACTATACAAGCTATGATCGATGCTATACAGGCAAAGGATAATTATACAAAAGATCATACTCAAAGAGTTACAATCCTTTCAGTAGAGATAGCAAAATCTATGCAGCTTGAACCGGAAATAATAGATGTTTTATTAGTTGGTACTTTGGTTCATGATATTGGGAAAATAGGAATTCCTGACAGTGTTTTGAATAAACCGGGAAGGCTTACTGATGAGGAATTCGAAATTATGAAACAACATACTATAATAGGTTATGAAATAGTAAAGAAAATGAAATTCCCTAAGCTCAAAGAAATAAAATCGACAGAGAGATTTGAGAATATAGGGACAGTAGCGGATTGTGTAAGGTATCATCATGAAAAGTGGGATGGAACAGGATATCCTGATAGATTGAAAGGTGAACAAATACCATTGTTAGCAAGGATAATAGCAGTTGCAGATGTTTTTGATGCTTTAATGAGTGAGCGACAATACAAAAAAGGGATTCCAGCTTTTAAAAGTATAGAAATAATTGAACAATCAAAAGGGACTCATTTCGACCCTCTTGTCGTTGACCATTTTCTCAAAATCGTCGATGAGATGGTTATCATTCTTTATGCAGGTGGTAAAGGAACAAGAGAATACTTTGATAGAAGTGTTGAAGAATTATTAAAAATGTCTAAAGAAGATATACTAAGAGATATCGGAAGATTATGACGAAATTTTTAATTAATATTTTAATAAATATATTTCTGATTTTACTGCTTTTTTCTTTGTATTCTTGTGAAACAAAAAAATTTATAACCATATTTGAGATTGATCAGTCAACCGGTATTTTCATACCATTATCTTTTCAATATAAAAGTGTGAAAGAAGATTCAAAAACTATTGTTGAAAGATTGTGTAAAGTCAATGTGAAGAATGTAGAAGTAAAGAATGATAAAATAGAAATTTCACTACAATCAATACCAAATATAAAGTATGATTATGATTCTTACTTACTCTATTCTTCTCTATATCTTTCTTTTTTTAATAGTTTTCTGGTTAAGAATGTGGATTTTTTGTATAATCAAGAAACTGTTATATTGGCAGGAATAGAGTATAAAATGGATTATAATGATTATTATAAATATCCTATAAATGATATTTTTTCAATAGGGGATGTAAGAAAAGGTAAATACTACCTTTTTAGCTATACTTCCTACTATATACCTGTGCTAATGAGTGATTATTATGATTTAAATAAATATTTTCAAAATAGTGTCGAGGAGATAAAGAAAAGAAATCGGGATCTTAGTATAGAAACATTTGATAAGCTGTTAAAAAAGAAGGAAAATATTGATTTGGTCAGTTTTGATAAGGATAAAGTTGTATTGAAGACAAATAACTTTTTTAAATTTGTTAATCTTCTTTTTAATAAAAGTAACCTTTACTTTTTGTTTTATTCATCGGATATAAATGTTTTAAAGATTAAACAGAAGTTTTTATGGATGGATTTGGAGTTTAATGTATTAAGGCCTAAAAATCTTTACTTAAACTTGTATCCAATTAATCCACAATGATGATAGTATTAGCTTTTTTAATAGGGTTTATACTTAATAGTATTTTTAGAAGATTACAGAATTACACTGTTTATATTTATGGCAAAAGGGTTTTTAAGGAAGATTATTTCATCTCTCCTACGGATCCTTTGTTTTTCTTCATAGTTTTTCTTTTTCATCAGGATTTGTTTTTTATTTTTTTTCTGTATTTAGGGTTTATTTCTAATCCCATGGTTAGGAAATTTTTGTTTGGAAAAAGAGAAATAAGATTAAAAAATGTTTTTTTAAGTCCTTTAAGTTTTTTCATTCCTCTTTTCTTTATGTCCTTAATTTTGAAATTTTTTGCTCACTCTTATATGGATTTTCATGTTTATTTGTTTTCTTTTGTTGTATATTTATTTTCAAATAAATTTTTGTCGATATTTATCATGGAATCGATTTCAAAAAAGAAGGTTAGTTTTATACAAATATTGAATAGAGTTTTTCCACTAGGTTTTGCTGAAGGTTTTATTTTTTCTCAATTTATTTTAACATACACTGGTTTTATATTTTTTGTTGATAAGCAATTTATAAATTTTTTTATGATTACTTTGGTTCAAATTATTTTAATAAGGATGCTTTACTTTGCAAATTCTATTCTTGCTGCTTATCAAAATATAGTTGATATGTTGTTAAAATTGTTGCAGGAGTATGATATGGATACATATGCGCATTCAGAGAGGGTATCTATTATAGCAAAGATAGTTGCCAAAAATTTTGGATTAACTAAGGAGGAAATAGAATCTATTATTTTGGCTGCTAAATTACATGATATAGGAAAGATTGATACTCCCACTTCTATTTTGCGTAAAGAAGGAAAACTAACTGAAACTGAGTTCAAGATAATAACCTTGCATCCAGTTGTTGCTGCTCAGATAGTAGAGGATATAGTATCAGAAGAACAGACTAAATTTATTAAATACCATCATTTTTATCCTACAGTTTTTGATAAGCCTGTGACATACAATGATATACCAGTTGGGGCACGAATTATAATGACCGCTGATGTTTATGATGCATTAATAAGTAAAAGAAAATATAAACCTGCGCTTACACATAGCCAAGTTATTGTTGAAATGTTTAAAATGGTGGAAAAAAGATTAATTGATCCTAAAATTTTTAGTACTCTTATCTCGTCGGTCGAAGAATTTAATTATTTATACGAGGAAGAAAACAAAGAAAATCGAAATATTGAGGGAGAAAGCATAAAGTAAGAATAATGTAAAGAAATGAAATTAAATTTGCAAACTCCATCAAAGGAAGTAATAAAGATAACTCCTATAGATAGTGGGATAGAATATATAAACAAGCTTTTTTATTATCTGGATTTTGATGAAAATAAGCTAAAAATTCTTGGGGGGTATCCAGCAAATTCAGTGATAAATATAATAGGGGAAGCGGACACTGGTAAATCTCTACTATGTCATTTGGCAGTCGTATCCAATAGTGTTAAAGGTTTGAAAACTCTATACGTATCTGTTGAAAACCCAGCTTCTTATGCATCAATGTCACTTAAAAGAATATCGAGTATTAAAAAGATAGATTATTCATTTATTTTAAATAATGTAAAAATATTGGATTTGTCTAATTATTATTCGTTGTCAAACAATGTTGAAAATTTTCTTAAGGAGTTTTATATCTTGGCTAAAGGTTTTAATATATGTGTTTTTGATTCTGTAAGCGGATTGTATGAGAATAGAGAAGTTATGGCGAGGTATATAGTAAGGAGGATATTCCAAATTTCAAAAAATTTAAAGATGACAACTTTTTTGATATCCCAGAAAAGGGAAGAAAGTCCATTTAGTTCTCGTTCTGCCGGAGGCTTGACAATTTCTCACATAGCCGATTGTAATATCGTTCTTTCTAAAGTGATAGTCTCCTCTTTTGGCGAGAAAAAAATGTATAATGCTGAAGTGGGAGATATCGTTAGGATATTTAGGATAGATGGTTGTAGGCTTTGTGGGCATAGCTCTAAAAATCACTTCTTCAAAATAAATGAATACGGGTATATAGTTTTTAAAACAAATGAATAAAAAAGCAGTTTATTTAGTCTTTATCTTTATTCTTTATTTATTTCTATTGAAAGATTATTTCAATTTAATTCTTGCTACTATTGTATTTGCGTATTTCACTGAAGTATTTATAGATGTTTTTAGTAAATTAAGAGAAAAGGTAGTAAATTTATGGGACAAAAATTTTGATAATGATAAAATAAAAAAAATCCAATTAATCACTTTGTTTATCGGTTTTTTTAGAAAGTTAAGGATTAATGTGCTTTTTGTTTATATTTTTTATTTGTTTTCTATCATTTTTTTAGTATTGTTTATTTTTATTCCAGTTATTAACAATGTGAAAAATGTTTTGTCTATTGGTGTATCAAAATTTCCTTTAGTTTTGGAAAATGTAAAAAATTTATTAGTTAAGTATAATATTCCGGTTGATGTCAGTAAAATCCCCGTTGATATTGGGAAAGTTGTTGATTTTGTATTGAATTATTTAATAAAATTAGTGGGTAATTTAGCTTCGAATTTAGGAGATTGGTTTATTCTTATACTTGTTCCTCTTTTAAGTATGTACTTTATTAGTGCTAAAAAACAATTCCTTGAATGGATAAAGGAAAGGGAAGGTGGGTTATTATCACATTTTTTTATACAGTTTGATAGGTACCAAAAAGTTTATGTAATGGCTATTTTAACAAATATATTAAGTATAGTTGTTTTGTCTTCTATTGTATTCAGTTTGGTTTTGGGTATTGAGGGTATTAGTTTTGGTGTGGTTTATGGTTTATTTTCTTTTATTCCGTTAGTTGGTCCTGTTGTTGGTAGTTTACCTGTTATAATAGTTTCTTTTAGTCATTCTGTGTTTTTTGGTTTTGGTATGATTTTTGTTGTTTTTATTATTCAGCAGATTTCGGATAATTTTATAATGCCTAAGACAGTTGAAAAATTTTTAACGATTAATCCTTTTTTATCCATTATATCGATTTTGGGTTTTTATAAATTTTTGGGTTTTTGGGCGGTATTTTTAGCTGTTCCTTTAGCTCTTACTTTAATAAGTCTGATTGAGAAATTTAATCAGCAAAGTGAATAAAAAGTTAAAAATGTAAAAAAATTTTTTATTTTTTTAAAAAAATGTTAAGGGATTTTTGATGGTTTTGTATAATAAAAATAATAGGGAAGAATTTGGGGAGGAGATAAGAAGTGAGGAAGAATAAGGGGTTAAGTATTCTTGAAGTGGCTTTCTCTGTTGCTATAATAGGGTTGGTTATCATTTTTGTGATAGGTATGTACTCTACATTTTTTACAAGTGGAACGAAATTGAATGACGAAAATATTGCTAACTTTTTGGCTAAGTCTTACCTTAATAGATACATGGTTTATGCCAATAGTGAAGATGAAAACTTAAGAAAAATAGTAAGGGATTTAGCAAATAATCAATCTACAAATCAAGTGTATCAGGCCCAGTTTGGGGTTAGGGAAGCACAATTCGTTGGTAGAAGAAATTTTAACATAGAAGTTACTGGTCGATTATTATATAGCGGTGATGTTTCTGATACGATTTTAGTTAGTGTCACTGTTTCTTGGATGGCTCAAACAAGGGGTTTAAAACAGGGATACGGAAGGACAAGCCTGACCTTGGAAAAATCAGTAAATGTTCCTAAATAAGGAGAGTGAAGAAAATGAAAAAAGGGATGACTTTGATAGAGGTTCTTTTTGCTACTGCTATCTTTTCTTTTGTTTCTATCACTTTATTCGCTTTATTTAAGTTGGGCCAAATTTATTGGGGAAGAGGAATGAGTTATAACATGATTCAAAACGACATGAAGAAAACATCTACATTGTTGGAAAAATATCTTAAGCAAAGTGATATAAAGTATGTTAGTGTTTACCCACCTTCGACTACTATTTCTCAACGTGATTCTATTGTATTTCCTGTTCTTAGAGAGGACGGAATGTTTGAATATATTGGATTTTTTTCAACTACTGATCAGGTTCCACCTGATAATACGGGTTTCCTATATTTCATAACTTTCAGACCGGCACAAAATTTTGCAGGTTCTCCTTCTTTTACGCCTACTCCCATTACAAGGAGTAATATATCAAATTTATCTCTGACTATAAGCTCATCAACTTCTAGGACTACTATTTCTCAAAAAAACATAATTCTTTTGTCTGATAACATTTCTGTTTTTGACGTAGAAAAAAGGGATAATGACAATTTAGTAATAATTAGGATGAGTTTTTTGAAGCGGACGATAGGTGAGGGAACGGATCAGGTTGTTGGTGCTTCACTTTTTGTAACTCCTATGAATAATTTTCAGTAGTTTTCTCAAGGTAAAGTTATAAAAATGTCAAATTTTCTTAATAATGGAGGAGTTATCCAAATTAGGTTTTAGATATAGAGCTCTTTTTCCAATCCCTCTGGCTATACTTACGATTATTTTCGCTAATCCCACAATTAGTTCTTTAATTTATGGCTCTATTCTTGTTTTGCTTGGTTCTATTATAAGGGTTATTTGTTTAGGTTATTTAGGTGTGAAAAGTAGGGATGAGATTCCTAATATAGCTAATCTTATAACAGCCGGGCCTTATAAGTATTCTCGTAATCCCGTGTATATTGCTAATACAATCATAGCCACTGGTTTTGTTATTACAGCTTTTGGTGGCTATGGAATGATTGTAACTGTACTTGTTTCATTAATTACTGTAATTATTTATATTTCTTTTTATAATTTTCTTGTTATACCTTCTGAAGAGAAATTTTTAGAAGAAAAGTTTGGGCAGGAGTATTTGGAATACAAGCAAAATGTCCCCCGCTGGCTAATTAATTTCAAAAATATAGAAGAAAAGGGAAGATTCAGATTTTTGCCCATCTTTAGAACAGAATATTGGACGTGGATAATTATTATTGCTCTTTATTTGATTATACTTGTAAAAGGAAAAATAATTAAAATATGAGGGAGTCAGGATATGAAAATAATTTACCTTGGACATTCTTCTGTTTTAATAAAGACGACAAAAGGTTCTAAAATCGTTATCGACCCTTATAATTTAAAAGTAAATAGAAAATTTCCATTAGTAGAAGCTGATATAGTTTTGGTATCACATGGACATCCTGATCACAACGGTGCTTTTTTAGTTAAGGGTAATCCTAAGGTTTTACGTAGAACTACTGATTTTCTATCTTCTTTTGAAATGAAAACTGATAAAGGTGAAGTTATAGAATTTATTGCTGTACCTACGTTTCATGACAATTTTGAAGGTAGGAAATATGGTCCTAATACCATTTGGGTTTTTACAATAGAGGGTATAAAAGTCGCTCACTGTGGAGATTTGGGGCATACATTAAAAGAAAACCAGTTAAAGGAGATAGGTATAGTTGATGTATTGATAGCTCCTGTTGGTGGAGGAGAGTATACTATAGGCCCAAAAGAATTTCTGATAGTTATGGAACAACTAAAATCAATGATTGCTATTCCTGTTCATTACAAAACATCATTTACTCCGTGGATCCATTCCTCTGTTGATGAGATAAATTTTCCAGGTAAAGAAATATTGGAAGATTATTGGATTGAAATTAGGACTTTACCCCAGCTCCCGAAAATCTTTGTTTTTCCTGAAAGTGTTTGGTCTAAGATACCTGAGCAGATAAATGAATAGATGAAAATATTTTCTCTTATTGAGCGAATAAAGAGTGATTCTCGATTCTGTAAAAAAGAAAGGATAACTTTAATAGATGATTTTGAAACTTTCAAAACTTTTATTAAATTACAGGCATATAAAAAGTTTCCCTTACAAAGGATCATATTAGTTGAAAAATTTAAAGATAAATTTGAAAAAGAATTTGCAAATATGGAGGGAGTTTCTAAAACAAAGATTGATATAGTAGATGAGGAAAAATTAAGGAAAGTTTTGAAAATTGATAATCCATCCATTTGTGCTTTGATAAATATTAAGCAAGATTTTTTTGATTTGGAAAATTTTTTTAGTGGTGGAAGATTTTGTGTAGTTTTGGATTCTATTCAGAATCCTTGGAACATGGGTGGTATTTTCAGAACTAACTCTGCTTTTTCTATCTTCGATGTTATCGTTTTAAATAACTCAGTATTCCCTTTTAGTCCAAGGGTTATAAGAGCTTCTAAAGGATTTGTATTTGAACAGAATATAAGAATGTTAAATAATGTTAGGGATTATCTTGATGAAAAATGTATTTCCCTTATCTTTGAGAACAAAAAAGATTCATTGGATATAAGAGATAAGAAAATTGGTGAAAAAATAATGAATAGTAATGTTATGTTGGTTTTTGGTAATGAAGAATATGGAGTGGTTAGTAAGGAAATTTTCAAGAATTATATTAGCGTAAAGATAGTTACAAAGATAGATAGTTTGAATGTATTTTCTGCTCATTCTATAGCATGTTTTTACTTAACTAATTTGATATCTTCCAATGACAAGCCATCGTAACTGAGGAATGAATTGTTTTCACAAAATCTAAGTTTGTGTAATTATAAAAATACAACTGAACGTTAACAATTATCAGTTTTCTGACGTAATAGATATCTTTCAAGTAAGAACTTTGAAAAACATAAAGGTCAATAGCAAATGTAAAACAGATACTATCAGGATTGCAACGTGTGTGGGAAATGATTTTCTAACACTCACTTGACGGATTATTTTTTAAGATTAGGGAGTTTCTCTATTTTTGACCAAATATAATAATGGGAGGGTGGTTAAGTATGTTAATCGTGAATAGGAAAACTATTTATTCTAAGGACAATTTCACCTGAAACTTAGTTAAATTCGTAGAAATCGAGGATAGTCAAGATTTCTACGAATTTATAAATAAAATGGTTAATTTATATGAACAAGCTTATAAGACGATGGATGATTATCATTACAAGGATCACGATGATGTTGTTGATTATATTAAATGGTTATTTGAACACAATAGAGATTCTTCATTGATAATCTTAGCTATAAAGGATCAAAGATTAATAGGATTTATCGCAGGTGATACTTACTATTACGACAAAGATTTAGAAGAAAATGTAATGAATATTCATGAATTGGTCGTTGATCCAGAATATAGAGGAATAGGTATAGGTACGCATCTGATATATGAATTTATAAAAAGAGCAAAGGAAAAAAATAAAGAAAAAGGTAAAAAAGTAAGTCAGGTTATACTCTGGGTTGGTAAAGAAAATGAAAAAGCACAAAAGTTATACACTAACCTGGGATTTTCTTCTTGTAAAAGAAGTGGTAAATGGATAAAAATGAAAATGGGTATCCTTTAATAGATGTTTTTAAATAATATAGATGTTTTTGGGAGTATATTGAAGTTTTTAAAATGAGAAAGAAGTTTATATAAAATGTGTCTATACCAATCCGGATGCCGAGGATTATTGTTTTAAATGCAGTTCTTCTTTGCCTAAAAGATCTTATGCTATTATTTGCCCTGAAACAAAGATTACTAAAAATTATGATACGATAAAACTAAAGGTAGAGCAATTGTTAGCCTATGAAATATCTGTTGATGAATATCTCGAGGTCTTAGATAATATTTATTCAAAGCTAGAAGAAACAGCAAATACAGTATCCAGTATGGAAATTCCGGAAGACCTTATGCCTTATTTTAAAGAACAAATAGAGATAGGCTTAACAGGTATTGATATGTTTCTGCAAGCTATAAATGAGTTAAGAGTTTTGGCTGAATTAGTGAAAGAGTTGGATGAAACAAAATCTGAGGAAGTACGACAAAATTTACTCCAAAAAATAAAAAAGATAAAAGAGCAAGGTTTAGGTTTAGCTGCAGAAGCTATTGAACGTCTTAACATCGCATCTAACATGGCAATCAAAAATATGATTAAGTGGAAAGCAAAAGAAAATTAATAAGGTTTAATTACATAGAGAATATAGAGTATTAGAAGGGATATTTTTTTTAAAGTAGAATTTTAAAATATAGAAAAGTATTTTTCTTAAGAGGTTTCAAAAGTGAGCAGAATTTGTATAAGGTGTGGTCATACTAATCCAGATACAGAAAATTATTGTGTGAAATGTGGTGCTACTTTGCCTAGAATTTCACAGGCTGTTGCTCGCCCGGCCAGAGTGAAAGTTACTAAAAACTATGACACTATAAAACTAAAAGTAGAGCAATTATTGTCCTATGAAATATCTGGTGATGAATATCTTAATGTTTTGGATAATATATACTCAAAGGTGGAGGAAGCTGCGAATACCGTATCCAGTATGGAAATTCCGGAAGACCTTATGCCTTATTTTAAAGAGCAAATGGAAATAGGCTTAACTGGTATTGATATGTTTTTGCAAGCTATAAATGAATTAAGGGTTTTACCAGAATTACTCGAAGAATTGGATAACGCAGAATCTGATGAGGTCAGGGAAAATTTACTCCAAGAAATAGAAAAGATAAAAGATCAAGGACTAAGTTTAGCAGCAGAGGCTACTGAACATCTTAATATCGCACTTGATATGGCAATTGAGAATATGTCTAAGTGGAAAGAAGAAGAAACCGGCGGATTCTATGTATAAATAATCCATGTCAATATGGCTGTCAATATGACTTTGGAAAAATCCTGGAGTGATAGAAGCCAAGGATTTCTAAAATTGTTTCTTTGTTATTGATACAAAAAAGAAGGTATTAATGTATTCTAAAACCTACACTTTTTTTGTTAATCCTTCATTAATAACAGTTGAATGTCAGGTATCGAGAGGGTTACCATCTTTTAACATCATAGGTTTGCCATCAAAATCTATACAGGAATCAAAGGATAGGATTAAAAGCGCACTTAGCTTTATTGGAATAGATTTACCACCTAAAAAAATAACGATTAATCTTAACCCTGTCGATATATCCAAGCAAGGGAATCATTTTGACCTGCCAATGGCCGTATCTTTACTAAAAGCATTAAACCTTATCAAGATTAAGGATAACATAATTTTCGCAGGAGAATTGTCATTAAATGCTCAAATCTTACCCGTAAGGTCTGTGATAAACTACCTTATGGAAATAAATGGATCAGAATACGAATTGGTTTTACCTTCAGGTAATAAACAAGAGGTTTCTGTTCTTAAAAATTATATAAATTTTAATGTTAAATTTATATCTCATTTATCTGAATTGTTCGATTTTGATAAAATAAAAGTATTTTGTGATTTTGATATTTTTTATGAAGGGGAAAGTAAAGATGTTAATGAATTAATAGATTTGTTTGAGAGTGTAAGGGGGCAGGAATTTGCTAAGTATGCTTTATTGGTTTCCTCTATTGGTAAACATAATGTGTTGATGGTAGGTCCTCCGGGAACTGGTAAATCTATCCTTGCTAAATCTTCTCTTTGTTTATACCCTAAACCAAGTGAAGAGGAATTTATTGAGATTGCAAGGATATACAATTTGGCAGGTTACGAGTATGATTACTGGATTAAGTTTAAGAATGTTAGGCCGTTTAGGAGTCCACACCATACTTCTTCATATGCTTCAGTTGTGGGTGGGTCCAGAGATGCTAAAGTTGGGGAAATCACGCTTGCACACAAGGGGATATTGTTCTTGGATGAATTTCCTGAATTTCATAGAAACGTGTTGGAGGCTCTTAGGGAACCCTTGGAAAACAAAAGAATAACTATATCGAGGGCAGAGATAAAAGTTGAATACCCTGCGGATTTTGTCTTGATTTCTGCAATGAACCCTTGCCCTTGTGGATATTACCAAACTAATGTAAAAGAATGCACTTGCACTTCTTTTCAAATCTCAAAATATTGGTCTAAAATTTCAGGACCTTTGTTAGATAGAATAGATATATTTATCGAAGTTAGTAACGTTGATTTTCAACAAGTAATATCAAATAGAAAATCCGTTATTAATTACTATAAAGAATTGTTTCTTAATGCTATTAATACAAAAGAGCAAAGGAAACAAGAGAAAGCAAATTCTGAATTAAGTATAGAGGAAATTAATCAATATTGTTTGACTTTATTAACGAATGAAGCAAAGGAAATAGTAGAAAAGATTTATAATCAACAGAGGTTGTCTATAAGAAAATTTCATAAGATTCTTAAAGTTGCAAGAACAATTGCAGATATAAAGCAAAGCATTAATATAGATAAAGAATCTCTTCTTAATGCTTATAAACTAACGATTAATAGGTATGTTTGATTTATCTATTTTCTTTACTTTTCTTTTATATTGCCTTTTTCTATCAATACTATTTTTTTTTATCAAATCCTATTCTACTGACGATTTGTCAATTCCATTTGTTATACAAGTACAAACATAATCCCCCTACCCCACAAAACTGCTAATTCCTATAGGTAATTTTTTCATTTACAACACCTCTTGATAAGAATTCTTTTTATTACTTATACCCCACAATGCTACTTATTAAGAATGTTTACTTAAAGAAGGAAGGATTAACTACCATTTATTTATTCTTAAACTTGTTAATAAGTAATTTAGTGGAGAGGATGAAGAAGGTAATCTTATAGGACTTTGCCATGAACCATTCTTGTAAATTAACAAATCAAGCCTTGTTTGACCTATTCTTACTGTATTAACTACGATATAAACTGTCCCATCGGTATCTACAAAAATATCTCCATACGGACCTATTGAAGAAAATGTTGATCCAAATAAATTATTATAAGTTAATAGTAAATTATCATTGGTTAATCCTACATTTTCAAACAGATTCGTGTTGTTGTTAAAAACTCTGTAATATGCTGTTTTGATAACTAAAGGATTTGGATCGTTTGAGGAAAAGCTTAAAATATGTAATTTCCCTGTATTATCAAGGAATGTCCTAATGTTATAATTTGCTAATCCTGCAATAATTGGTTGATAGTTAGACCATGTCCCACTTGCATACTTTGTAATGATTAATTGATTTAAGGAATTTCTGTGAACTATGTTAATAAAGTTTTGGTTTGCTTGCAAGTTTATATCTCGAGCAGCATTTGATGAGTTTGCAGTTTGAACTTGCCAACTTTGTCCCCCATCTACCGATTTAGCAAATCTTAACCTCAGATTTCCACTTATCAATTCTGAATACGCAACATAAATGATTCCATTAACGATTTTTACATCATTATAAAAACCGCAGCTTCTTGAACCATCTATATCTGTTGAATTATTAATATCAAACCTTCGGTTTCCATCGATCTCTGTTGTAAAACCATTTATATTTAGTTTTATATCATTTATTGAATTTGCTACTGGTACTGATGTTTCATTTGAATTGTTATCACAATATGAAATTACAAAATTACTTCCTTCTGCACTTGCATTAATTGACCTATAGTAAGGAATTGAATCGTGAACGAGTAAAGTGTTGAGCGAATTATTTACAGTTAAAGTTGGGCTATTGGGGTAGAGGTAGATAACTTCTCCTAAACTTGAGGAAGTAGAAGAATATGTTAAAATATGCAGATAATTATCTTGACCTATTGCTATTCCATTCATTACTCCGTTGTTTATGTCAGATGAAAAGAGTATTTGATTATCAATACTTGTTGTGTTAACTGTTAAGTTATCATCAATACTTGGGTTTATTCTTTCAAATATGGGTGAAGCAGGGTTTGAAATTCTTATGTATTCAAGGTCTCCAGTAGAAAGATTATATGCAGAAACGTGAAGAAATGAACCAACAAACGTGCTGTCTATGCATCTTAAAGTATTGTTAGGTAGAAAGGTTGTGTAAAGAAAGTCTGTGTTAAGTGAATTTGTTATTGTTTGTCTTATGTAATAGTTATTAGTTCCACCATTAGCAATAATATTAACATATCCTCCTCCTATGGAAATAGAAACAGAGGAAAATGTTAAAGAAGAAACATTACCTGTTGGGTAAACATTGTAAATAGCGGGATTATTGAAATTATTTTTTCTCATATAGATTAATTTGTCCTTGTTACCATTCCATACATTTTGTGCTTGTCCTGAAATTGAAAAAACTATGTGTATTCCGTTGTTATCAATAGTTGCATCGAGGTCTCTTATAATTCGTATTTGTATTGGGCTATCTGTGTTCATGTATGTAGGATTGGATATGTTTATTTCTTGAATTGTTGAAAAATTATTTAGATCGTTTGTTGAAAGGTAAGCAATTCTGTATCTGTCATTACCTGTATTTGTTCTCCAATTAACAAAGATGAAATGTAATTGATTTGTGGTTCCGCTTAAGTTTCCGATTAATGGAATAACAAAGAGGGGGTTGAGTTGAGATTCAGTAGAACCATAGATTTTTTTATCTATGTTTATGATATACCAGTTTTTTCCATCTATACTACCTGCGTAATAAAAATCATTGATTGCTGGAGAAAGAGCCTTAGTCCCTACGCAGAATGTAATGTGGATATTGTATCCTGCAGCATTTCCATAAGCAATTCTAACAAACCTTATTGTTCCTCTTGTTGCTCCTCCAATGTCCGCTCTCCTAATGGAAAATATCCTTTTTTTCATCCAACTTGCTTTAATGGTGCTGCCTGTATTAGGTCCAGGAAATCCAGAAATTAATTTCCTATAGGCAAAATAAACAGAATAATAATTTTCGAATGACCCCGAAGAAGAGTTGTATATACTTTCCTGAACTGCATAAGCAGTGTATAGGTAATTACCTACACTTATTACTTTTATCCAATCGTTATCTGAACCAGGGGTTGTATTAATGTCTCTTGTAAAGTTTTGTATTGTATCAACAAAATCATAAATGAAACTTTCATTTATCGAATTTTTAGAAAATTTCCATAGTTGGTAAGTTGAGGTCGTAGATATTCTAACAGGAGCAACGATGTTATACGAGGAAATAAATGTATCAAGATTTAGGGTGTTTAAAGATGTTCTATTGGAAATGGGAGTAAATGGTTGGAAAGAGCCTATATTACCATAGGAGTGTTCAATCAAATTGACGACATTACTGTTGATGTCATCATTACTGTTGATGTCATTATTTATTCCACTAATCAAAAAATAGCTTTGTGTTTCCTTTCTTATTTTAACTAAAAATTGGTGATTTCTTGTTAGTTTTGAATTGGGATAAAATGTTTTGTATGAGATATAAACTAATTTGGCTTGGGTTGGTGGGGTTGAAGTTTTAAAGACGATTTCTTCTATGTTTGATGTATTGGGTATTAAAAACCAGGTATACCCTCCATCTATTGATTTTTCTAATCTTTTTGTGGATTTGTTTAATCTGTATGCGTATATGTAATTATTAACTTCTAAGTATATTGCTCTTGTTGGGGTATTGTAGATATTTTTTACTTGATTTGCTTCTTTTATTGTTTTAGAAAGTTCAAAGAATATGGTCCTATACGTTGATGAATCTTTAAAGACATCGAATGGAGGGAATTGGTAAAAATAGAGTAATGTTGATGTAATGATAACGAAAAATATCATGATGATAGACACTGAAACCATTAGTTCTAATAACGTAGCTCCTAATTTTTTTAACATTTTCCCCTCCTCTTACTACTTCAATTTCCTATAATAATTTTAATCAATTGGATTATAAAATCCTTTTTACTAAAGGAGGGTTTTGGATGGGTTTGTAGAAATAGTATATTAAGGATCGCGGGATGGAGCAGTGGCAGCTCGTTGGGCTCATAACCCAAAGGTCGTGGGTTCGAATCCCACTCCCGCAACCACTCTACTAAGGAATCCACCGGTGGTCGAAAAAGTATAATTTATTATAATTTATTGTCGATAGTGAAGCTTTGGATGCTACATTCTTCCAATGTAATTGCTTTCTATGTAATCGTAGGTTCTATAGTTACTTGCTTCAAAATTTCTAAGGAAAATTCCTTGTCAGAAAATGGGATTATTTTATTTCCGATTATTTGATATTTTTCATGCCCTTTTCCTGCGATTAAGATTATATCATTCTTTTTTGCTATTGATATTGCTTTCTTTATTGCTTCTTTTCTATCTAATTCAATCATCACTTCTTTTCTATTTTTATCGATTCCTTGCTGTATTTGTTGGCATATAGTTAAGGGATCTTCGTTTCGTGGGTTATCTGATGTTATTATGATGATGTCTGCTATTTTGGAAGCTACTTTTCCCATTAGTTTTCTCTTTGATTGATCTCGATTTCCTCCTGCCCCAAATACTAATATTAATCTGCTATTTACTAATCTTTTTCCAAATTCTGAAAGCGTTTTTAGGGAATTTTTCAAAGCATCAGGGGTATGAGCGTAATCGATAAAAACAAAAGGATGATTATGTATCTTTTCTAATCTGCCAGTATCTTCCAACAAAGTGGAAGAATGTCTCAAGATATTTTTTATTTTTTCCATTATTTCTTTTTTGTTTTCAACGGTCAGTAAGTAGTGTATTAGTAGGTAGCTTGTTATAAAAACTGTTGCTAAGTTTTCTAAGTTGTATCTTCCCAATAAATCCGTTTCAATAATTTCTTTTACTTTTTTATTTGTTATAGGATCGGTGAATGAAAGAAGAAAGGAGGTTGTTTCTGGTTTTTGTTCTTTTACTCTTAATGAAAAAGTTATCGCATCTTTTATTTCATTGTATAAAATCTTGCCATATTTATTTATTTTGTTAATGATTTTGAAAGTTGATTTATATTGTGTAAATAATTTCTTTTTTGCTTCGAAGTAATTTTTCATGGTTTTGTGGTAATCAAGGTGATCTCTTGATAGGTTCGTGAAGGAGGTTATTTTAAATTCTATTCCTTTAATTCTGTCTTGATCCAATGAATGTGAGGAAACTTCCATAAAAATATTCTTTACATTTTCTTTTTTTGATAGATTTAGCAGGTAGTAGATAGTGCAGATATCTGGTGTTGTAAGGGGTATTGTAGATGTAGATGATTCTAATATTATTTTGTTGCCTATTATGTATTTTATTGTTCCTATTAGGGTTGATTTGAAGATGAGGTCGTTTAGTTGGAAAAATACTTTATGTAGAAGGGTTGTGATTGTTGTTTTCCCGTTTGTTCCCGTAACACCAAAAATATTGAAATCTTCCATTTTTATTGAGTAAAAATATTTCAAAACTTTGTCTAAGTTTTCCTTTAAGTCTTTTATTACTATGAAGTTAATGTTTTTGGGTATGTTTTGGTAATTGCATTCGACGTCTGCGATTATAAGTAATGGTTTTATTTTGAGGATTTCATCAAGGTATTTTTCTAAAGGATCTTCCTTACCTTTTAGAGCAATAAATCCTATTTTTTCACTTTTAAATATTTCTCTTGTTTTTGTGTTAAGTATTAAGCTTTCTATTTTTTCGTTTTGTGTTATGCTTTTCTTTATGCAATCAAAATTGCTTTCTAAGAAAGATACTAATTCATTTATTAGCATACTCTTATATCAACATACTCTTTAATCTCATATTTCTTCAAATTTTGAATTCTTCCCTTTTTGCTTTTTAAAAATTATAATATTATTTAAGATAGAGTTGCTTTTTATTGAAGGATATGGAAGTGATGGGGATTAATTAAATAAATAGGAAGAAATATTGGAGGTGTGAATTTTAATGTTAGTCGATATTAAATTTAACAGGATAGAAAGCAAAGTGGATAAAAATTCTTTGGAATATAAGAATAATTACGAAAACTATAAGAGGATTGTTGATGAGTTATATGAAAGAATGGAAAGGATAAAGCAAGGTGGTCCAGAGGAAGCAAAAGAAAAACACGTAAAAAGAGGAAAATTATTGGTAAGAGATAGAATAAAAGAACTTATAGATCCGGGAACTGAATTCTTTGAACTTTCTATTTTTGCAGGTTATGAAATGTATGAAGATTATGTGCCTGCAGGTGGGATAATCACAGGTATTGGGATTGTTGAAGGAAAATTTTGTATGATTGTTGCTAACGATGCAACTGTTAAAGGAGGAACATACTATCCCATAACTGTAAAGAAGCATATAAGAGCTCAGGAAATAGCGATGCAGAACAGATTACCTACGATATATTTGGTTGATTCAGGTGGTGCATTTTTACCTTTACAGGCTGAAGTTTTTCCTGATAAAGAGCATTTTGGTAGGATATTTTATAATCAAGCACGAATGTCTGCTGCAGGAATACCACAGATAGCGGTAGTTATGGGGTCATGCACGGCTGGTGGAGCTTATGTTCCTGCAATGAGTGATGAAGTTGTTATTGTTAGGAATCAGGGAACGATATTTTTGGGAGGACCACCTTTAGTTAAAGCTGCTACGGGAGAGGAAGTCACTGCTGAAGAACTTGGTGGAGGAGATGTCCATACAAGGATATCAGGAGTTGCAGACTATTTAGCGGATGATGATAGACACGCTATAAAAATAACAAGGCATATCGTTAGAAACCTTAACTACAACATTACTCCTTCTATAGAGCAGTTTGATGTTGAAGATCCTTATTATGACCCCGAAGAAATATATGGGATTATTCCTTCTGATTTAAGGAAGCCCTTTGATATAAGGGAAGTAATAGCAAGGATAGTTGATGGAAGTTATTTTCATGAATTCAAACCTCTTTATGGTACAACATTGGTTTGTGGGTTTGCGAGAATATATGGTTATCCTGTTGGTATAGTTGCGAATAATGGTGTTTTGTTTTCTCAATCTGCTTTGAAAGGTGCTCACTTTATTCAATTATGTAACAAGAGGATAATACCTATTGTATTTTTGCAAAATATAACTGGTTTTATGGTTGGAAAGCAGTATGAGCATGGGGGTATAGCAAAGGATGGAGCCAAGATGATAAATACCGTTGCCAATTCAGAGGTCCCGAAATTTACGATAATCTTAGGTGGATCATTTGGTGCAGGAAATTATGGAATGTGTGGAAGAGCTTACAATCCTCGATTCCTTTTTATGTATCCTAACGCGAAGATTTCTGTAATGGGTGGAGAGCAAGCCGCCCTTACTTTGCTAACTGTTAAAGAACAACAACTGAAAGCTAAGGGATTAACAATGAGTGAGGAAGAAAAACAAGAGTTTATGAAAAAAATAATGGAGAAATATGATTATGAAGGAAGTGCTTATTATTCTTCGGCAAGGCTTTGGGATGATGGAATAATCGACCCTGTTAAAACACGAAAAGTATTAGGAAAGGTTCTGAGTGTAGCTACTTATCAAAGTATTCCCGAGACAAATTATGCAATATTCAGGATGTAATGGGGAAATATTTACTCTTGTTTTTCGGAAGTTTCTTGGGAGCATTACTTAGATATTTATTATCAGGGTGGGTTTATAAATATTTCCGACCAACTTTTCCTTATGGAACAATCTTTGTAAATTTAATAGGATGTTTAGTTATCGGTTTTTTCTGGGGAGTTTTTGATAACAGGATTTTGTCAGTTAATTTTAGAATATTTTTATTTATTGGTTTTATTGGATCTTTTACAACTTTCTCAAGTTTTGCTCTTGAGAATTTTAAT
>JAUQQQ010000001.1:0-18423 GCA_030549815.1 bacterium
GTTTCAATCCCTTATAGGTAGGCTGAAAATCCGTTCTTTCTAATTTACCCTTTCTATTAAAAATATTGGACAAAATATAGGGGGTATCCTTCTTTTTTTGAGGAAAATTTCTGTCGATGTCCGGTAGGTAAAAGAGGGTATATAAAAAAATTTAAATTTGTCAATATTTTTTATATATCTAATCATTGATAACAATCAATAAAATTTAATTTAACAAATTTTTAACAAAAACGATAGTGTCTAAACAAGTAATATCAAGCGTTCGTCGATGTGGTCTTTTTCGAAAATTTGTTTAAAAAAATTGATTTATATCAATAATAAAATCAAATTTTTCGACCTCTTTTTTACAATTTTTTTACAATTACTCTGATTTGTGAATTTTTACAACTTTTAGTTTTGACTGAGCTACAATCATTTCTTCTATATCATAATTAAATCCAGCTTCTTTAATAGTATTCAATAAAACATCAAGATACTTTTTTTCACTGAATATTAAAACTTCTTGTCCTTTTTTAATAGCATGATTTATTTCATTGATCGTTTCATTATTAAGATAATTAGTTTGTAATATATACCATAAATCCTCAGTTTTATGTTGACTATTTATAAGGAGATTATAGAAGCTAACTGTGGATATATCCCCTACCATCATTAAAGTTTTACCCTTTATTTTTATCAAAAACTCATATTGATTACCAAAAACCTTAGAAATCCACAAAATAACTAAAAAGTAAAATATGAGCACCTTAAAGGATGTAAGAACAAAAACATAGTATTCTTTAGCACTATTTTTCGGAAAGTTAAACAAAAGAAAATATAAAATAGTAGAAATAAAGAAAAAGATTAAAAGTATTCGTTTAAAAACTAAAAATTCTGCAGGAACCTTAACAAAGTAAAGAACTAAAGGAATTAACAATCCCAAAGATACAAGCCAACCAAATTTTGAATTACTTTTAAAATATAGAGCCAAAAAATAAGAAATTAATACACTTAATGGTAATAGAGCTGGCATTATGTAATGATGAACCTTCCCCTTTGATAAACTATAAAAAACAAGCACAATCAAAAAATAAACAAAAAGAAACTTCAGATTCAAAAAATCATCCTTTTGGTTTTTAAAAATTTTATACAAAAAAGAAAAAAAAGATATTAAAAATATTTCAATAATAGGTATAACGTTGACAAGTATAACAGTCAAGTAAAAGTATGGTGGATTAATGTGCATATTAGAAGATCCTGTAAACCTACCAACATTATGAACAAAAAAGAAATGATATAAAAAATCTCCATTTGTTTGTATACCAACAAAAACAAACCAGCTGATTCCAATTAAAATACCTATTGAGAAAGAGAGAAGATCAAATAGTTTTTTCAAAAAGTATATTTTTTTCTCGATTAATAAAAAAGTTATAATAATGAGGAAAACGACGATAAAAGAGACGATACCTTTTGCAAGCATTCCAAATCCTAAACTAATCCAAAAAACATAAACCCAAAATTTCGTGTTTTCTGAATTATAGATTTTGAAAAAAGCAAGAAGAGAAAGATGTATAAACAAAGTAAGTAAAGGTTCAGGGACAAACGCTTTGGATTCAATAAAGATATTAACAAATGAACAATAAATTACAACAGCAAGATATCTGAACAAAATAAAATTTTTACCTAAAATATCTTCTTTAAGAAAATATTTAGTAAATTCAAAAAGGATGAGAGCAGAAAAAAATATCGATAAAACTGAAACCAATCTAAAACTAATTTCTAAATTAAGGAAGAAAAATATTTTATGCAAAATTATTGCAGAATAGTATAGCAAAGGCGGTTTATCATACCTTATTTCTCCATTATAGAAAGGGACGATAAAATCCCCAGATTTGAGCATAAATAAAGTAGCAAAAGCATTTCTACCTTCATCAGGATATGTAAAAAGCAAAGAATTTATCCCCAAATTTAAGTATAAAAATAAGGAAACCCAAAAGATTACATTCACAATATTCATTTACTACCAACCTTTCCCTACAGATATTTCTTCTTTTTAAAATAAATAAAAAGAAAAAACATAATAGAAAACATAATAAAAAGGGCAAAAAAATAACCATATTTCCATTTTAATTCTGGCATATTCTCGAAATTCATCCCATATATACCTGCAATAAATATAGGCGGAACGAACATTGTATTTATAACCGTAAGTATTTTCATACTTTCATTAAATTTAGTATTTAAGACTGATAAATAAGTTTCAAAGAGGAATGACACGAATTGATTCAAATCATTAACTATTTCTATAGTCTTATAAATATGGTCCAGAAGGTCATCTATTTGAAATTCTGGTAATTTGTTAAAAGCTGAAAATTTCAAAGTTTTTACAACTTCGAGTAGATTAATGAAATCTCTTTTTATAATTCCTAAATTAATCCTAATATAGTATATCATTCCCGTATCTAAGTTAGATTCATTAAATAATTTTTTTTCTAATTCTTTAAGGTAGTCCTCAAGTTCTTCTATAAAAGCAAGGTATTTATCGACAGTTAAATCAATAATGTAATAAAGGAAAAATTCTATGCTATTGTTTTTTAGAAAACTGATATTTTTTCTCAACTTATCTAATTGATCTCCTTCTATACCTTCCTGGAAAACGATTATAATATTTTGTGAAAATATAATACTAATTTGTTCGTATATCTTGGGAACTTCTTTTTTGATTATTTTGGAAAAATCATATTCTACTGGTGTTTTTAAAACGATGAATACAAAATTTCCTCTACTTTCGTATTTTACGCGTTGATCCGTATTCATCAAATCTTCTGCTATAAAATCATCAATATTAATAATGTGCTTTTTTATCAGATCAATAATCTCATAGTTTGGTATCATATCAATATTTATAATGTATTTGTAATTTTTGTCTATTGTTTTTATTTCTTCTCTCAATTTTTCTATAATTATAGGCTCATTGAATAGTATCTGTTGATAATCATTTTCATTAAATTTAATTATCTCTATTTTACCTTTTAGTATGTTTTCTGAAGATTCTTGAATAGTGAAAGATGGTAGTTTACCTATCTTATTCTTCCTTTTATAAAGTAATTTCAATGCTTTTGTAGATATTTTTTTCATTTTCTTATTTTATTTTTTATATAGATTTTTACCTCATCCTTTAGGTAAGCTCTTAGCAAGAAATTGATCAATATTTTCTTTTGCTGAATGTGCCAGTATAGCACTCATTTCCCTTAAATATTTTATCTTTTCGGCGTAGTTATTTTGGACAAGGAAATCAAATGCTTCTTTCCCCATCTTCAATGTTAGGTAATTTCTATTCGATAAATTTGTTATAACCTCTTCTGAAAATTTTTCCAAATCTTGATCATCTACGACAAAACTTACCATCCCTATCTCCTTTGCTTCATTAGCGTCTATCATTCTTCCTGTAAGGAATAATTCCAATGCTTTTTTGGGGTTAACAAACTTCAGTATAGGATAACTAATAATCATGGGCCACATACCGAGATTTATCTCAGGAACACCAAATTTTGAATTAGAAGATGCTATAGTTATATCACATGCGACAGCCAAGCCACAACCTCCTGCCAAAGCATAACCTCTAACAACAGAAACAATAGGTTTAATACACTCCTCTATTGCTAAAATTATCTCAGAGTAAGCGTGGAAATATTCTCTTGTTCTGTTTGTATCAATAAAGTTTTTCAATTCTTTTAAATCCACACCAGCACAGAAAGCTTTTTCAGAAGAAGAATTAAGGACTATAACTTTCACATTATCATCTTCATTTGCTTCTCTTATAGACTTACTCAAATTTTTCATTAAATTATAATTCAAGGCATTTCTACTTTCAGGGCGATTTATCGTTAAATATCTTACATTACCTTTTGTTGTAATAATTAAATCACTCATTTTAACCTCACACCCAGCGTATTTATATTCCGCCCTACGATCGCTGGCAGGCGGCTTTCATTATATACTATTTCTTATCACAAGATTACATATCCTCCCTTACAATTACATTGAATAATTGCTCGTTAAAATTAAATACTCGTTTAACAATTTTCAATGATTCTTCAAAAAATATGTTTTCAGAAGGATTTTTTAAATGTTTAAATATTGAATCTTTAAGGTCTATCGAATAGACAGGAGCATCAGAAGCATAACAAATCCCCAAAACGTCGGAATATTTGTATAAATCAAAAAGTGAAAATGTATTATACTCAGGATTCAAAACCAAAAAAACTCCCCTCTTATTATATTTTCCTATTAAATCCACCAAAAATTCCAAATCCTCCCTTCTCATGAAATTACAATGTTCTATTCTTATCTTAATGAACGGTAAACTCTGTTTTTTAAGAACACTCGGTACTATTTCTTTTGCAATAAATCTAAATGCTTCAAATCCTATAGCATGAAAAGCCAAATAAACCAATCTATTATTAAACTTCCTTGTTATAACATCTAAAACATTTCTAAAAATTTCCATATCTAATAAACATTTTCCTTCATTCAATCCCATCCAAGCGGTTTTAGAGCTTATAGTTCCATCAACAAAAAATTTTATACCCAAACATTTTTTGTCCATTAAAACATCCGGATTATCCAAAAACCACTTACTATCAACAAGAAAATATACTTCTAATTCATTCTCTCTTAATCCTATTGCTTCCACATATTTATAAAAGTTGTAAAAATAGGGGGTTGTGAAAGCATCGATTGTTTTGTTTATATCAAAGCTCATAAAAAAGTCTGATAATACTCGGTAATTTTCTAAAGCATGTCTTTTCAAATAATCCACGATGAATTTATCAACGACATCAAAATTTTTTTCCTTCCAAACATAATCTCCTGTGTCTTTTCTAAAAATAAATTCAACAAATTTCCTATTAACAACAAAGGTGTGATAATCTGAAGTTTTTAAAACTACAGGAAAATCAAACTTGTTTATTAAATTTATCAATTCATTTGAAATTTGTGAATATGGTAAATTATTAACTACGACAAAATTTGGAGAAAAAGTAGGGTTTTTTATTTGTTTAATAAAATCTTCGTATTCGATTGTTAGATTGACAAGTTTTTGAAGTAGAAGTATAGGATGGGTATGAGGGTCGGAGATTTGGTGAGGTAGGTAAGCCCGGTTCTGTCTGAGGTTAGCCATTTATCTTAAGTATAGATTACTCCATACTTTTCGCAGTGGTAACCCACTTTGCTCAGGGTGGGGTTTACCATCTCTGGTATTGCTACCAGAGATCGTGGGCTTTTACCCCACGGTTTCACCTGTACGTGCGTATGCACGTAGTCTGGTTTCTGTGGCACTTTCCGTTTTCCCTGGGATTTCCCCAGCACCCTTTTTACTTAGAGCCGGGACTTTCCTCGGTATAACTCATCGTCATACCGCAGCTAACTTCCCTACCCCACCAACTACTACACTATCAACAACATAGGAATTTACTAAAACCGTCGTTGGCCAAATTATCGAATCCTTTATATACCCCGAAACTTTACTACCCCTTCCCAAAATTACAACACCCTCGAAAATAGTATTATCACCTATTTCAACATCTTTATCAATAACCAAAATTTTACTGTTATCGACAATAATATTAGATTCTATGAACGGATGCCTTAAAACAGCCAATTCCCTGTTTGCTTTAAAATAAGTCTTAATGTTACCAATGTCTATCCAATAAGATTTTTGTAGGAATTTTGGATGCTTACTAACATCAATCCCTATAAATTTTACTTTGTCAGAAAGTAAATTTGAAAAAACCTGCGTGCCAAAATCATAAAACTCAGTAGATAAGATGTAATCAAAAATTTTAGGACTAAATACATAGACACCAGTATTTGCAAGGTAGGATATCGGATTAGATTTTGGTTTTTCCTGGAACTTCAATATATTTCTATCTTGATCTACTAAAGCAACACCATATTCAGAAGGGTCTTCAACTTCGAATAATCCAATTGTTGCAACAGCTTCATTTCTAAAATGCTGATCTATAAGGATTTGAAGATCAAAATCAAAGATATCATCGCACCCGATAACAATGAAATTATCCTTACCAAAAAAGTCCTGGAGTTTTTTAACTGGGCCTGCCGTTCCTGATAACTTTTCTTCCTTCAAAACAAAAAGCTCAGCATCTTTAAATTTTTTCTTGAAAACCTCATAAGAATACTCTTCCACTAATTCTGCTTTATAACTGACATTAATAGCAAAATCCCTTACTCCATAATGATAAAGAAATTTAATGATGTATTCCATAGATGGTAAATTATCAACATAGACAAGTGGTTTTGGTAAGTTATAGGTAAGGGGGCGGAGTCGCGTACCCTCACCCCCTGCTAAAATCATTGCTTTTTTAATCATACCCTATGCTCCTAAAGCTTTACTCCATCTTGAAACAAAATCACTTTCATCAGCTATTTTCTTAAAATACATATCTTTCCACATAGCATTTATTTTTTGATTTGTGTCATAATACATTTTCCACATATTAGCTATATGATTCTTTTCATCTAACATTTCACCCCAAATAATTTGCTCCACTTCTCTTCTCATAGCTTGGTCCATAGCCCATTTATTGTAATAATCTACCTGCATTTGCTTTCTAATATCCATTATCTGTTGATCTAATTGCTGTATTTGTTGATTTATTTGAGTATTAAGAGATGTCAATTCTTGAGAAGCAGCGTCCATTTGACCTTTCAAAGTTGTTATCAAATTCCTTTTTTGGTTTATTTGTTGAGCAATTTGTTCAGCTTCCTCAGGTGTTGAAGGATGCTGATTTAATAAATCCTCTATTTCTTTTTGTAATTGTTGAATTTGCGCCTGCAAAGCTTCTATCTGCTTGTTATAATTGCTATTCATTGAACTTTGATAAGCTTGTAATTGCTTCTTAAAGCTATTTAGCTGATCAATAGACATTTGGTAATTATCCTGTAACCTCTGCTGCATTTGTTGAAAATTCCTTTCTTCTTCTTGTTTTTCGTTAACCAATTGTTGTTTTCTTTGATTCAATGCTTGGATTTGATTATTTAAAGATTGTTTTTGCATATTCAGATTTTCAAGCTTTATTTGATCAGATAATCGCATATATTCTTGTATTTTAGGGTCCATGTTTTGGTATTTTGAAGAATTATTAACAACTTCCTGAATTTGCTGATCTATATTTTTTAATTCTTCTTGTTTTTTAGAAATCATATCATCGATTTTCTTTATCAATTCTTCCTTTGCTTCTTGGCTTTGAAAAACATCTGATATATTATCATTAACTTGAGTTTGAGAAGTTGAGTTATTAACAGTGTCACTAACATTTGGTCCTGTGATTTTAGAAGAATCAACAAAACTATCTCGAGTTACCTGTTGATTTACATTAACCGGTTGATTATTTATAGGATTAGTCATACCCCTTTACCTCCTCTTATACTTGTTTATTTTTTTATTTCAAAAATCCCTCTTACTTTTATCTTTCAAATGTAAAAAAAATGTTAATTTTTTTGCAATTCCTCCTTTATGGTATTAGCAACAAAAACTATAGCATCAATGGTATTCTTTGTAGAAGAAGGTAAGCATAAAGAATTTCGATATACGTCCATTGAATTTTTATAGTAACTTTCTATATCTTTTTCTAAATACATTTCTACATACTTTCTATAAAATTCCATTAAAGGTAATGGATAAAATAGACGTCTTGTCGGGATTTGCTTATCAGCCAATTTTTTCTGCAAATCTTCTATGTTCAAACCTTTAAAACTACAACTAATCAACCAGTAATTTGAAATGTCATTATCGCGAACTAATTGAAAATCCACATAATCTTGCAAAATCTCCTTATAAATATGGAAGAATTTTCTTTTTAATTCAAGAAAGTAATCCAATTTCTCGAATTGAGCTAACAAAATAGCAGCCTCAATATTAGTCATCCTGTAATTAAATCCCAAATCTTCATGGTAATACCCTTTGCTTTCATTCCTTGCCTGCAAAGTTAAAAACCTTATATAATCAATATCCTCTCTATTTTTAGAAAAAATAGCACCACCAGAAGAAGCAGTTATAACCTTATTAGCGTTAAAACTAAAAACTCCAAAATCCCCTATCGTACCACATCTTTGTTGATTATGAAAACTTCCCAATGCTTCGGCAGCATCTTCTATAACAATCAAATCATATTGTCTTGCTATTTCTATTAAAGAATTCATATCAACAGGATTACCATAAAGATGAACAGGTAAGATAAATTTAACATCAATCCCAACCCTTTTACATCTCTCTATCAATAGAGGAATATCATCAATTTTCATATTCCATGTATCCTTATGAACATCAACAAAAACAGGGATTAAGTTATTGTAAAGAACAGCATGAGCAGTGGCAGCAAACGTGAGAGAAGGAATAATAGCACCAACTCTGCCTTTAATATTCCTCTTTTTCAAAGAATAAAGTATAGACAAATGTAACCCTGCAGTCCCACTATAGGTAGCACAAATAAATCCACCCAAATAACTACCAAACTTCTCCTCAAAAACTTTTATAAGTGGTCCCCTTGTAGAAATAAATCCACTTTCTAAAGCATCTAAACAATATTTTTTTTCCAACTCCCCTATATTTGCATTATCCAAATAAACCTTCATATTTTTTCACTCTCCATGTCGATGATTTACATAACTAAATAAATTACTATAAATTATATCCAAATTCTTACCAAGATCTCCTATTTTACAAGAAATAAAAATCTCACGATTTAAACAAAATAGCCTATCTGTAAATTTACTAACCATATTCAAATCATGACTAACAATCAGAATAGTTTTGGCACCTTTAAAAGACATAATTATCTCATAAAAATTTTTCTTACTGTTTTCATCGATAAAATTAGTAGGTTCATCAAGGAGTAAAATAGGAGGGTCATTTACAATAGCCCTTGCTAATAGTATCCTTTGAAATTGTCCACCCGACAATTCAAATATAGGCTTATCCTTAATATTATAAGCATCAACAATTTTTAAAACATAACTAACTCTATCATTGATATCCATAGAATAACCTTTAAAAACACCAGGGTAAAGAGATAATTTAACAAACTCAAAAGCAGTAATAGGAATACTTCTATCAACAGAAGAAAACTGCGGTAAATAACCGATCAATCCTTTTGCTTCCTGAGGATTTCTTCCAAAAACATATATTTTTCCAAAATCAGGTTTTAAAAACCCCAGTATTAATTTTAATAAAGTAGTTTTACCCCCACCATTAGGCCCAACAACCGTTATAATCTCACCCTCATTTACAACAAAACTAACATCCTTCAATACTTCCTCTCCATCATAACTAAAATAAACTTTATCAAAAACCAAAGCTTCTTTCATTTTCCACCTATACCAACATACAGTTTCCTAAATTCTTCATAAAGATTTATTGAATTACTATTAAAAACTATGACTTTTAAATTGTTAGCATTTTTAGTTATATAATCTACAACTTTTCTATCGTAATATGGAGGAACAATTAGAAATACATTCTTATGGATCAAACTTATTTTTTTAGTAATATCCTTTAAAGCCTTAGGTGAAATGTCTTCCTCATGCATAAAAATAGGAATAATCATTACTCCGTAATCCTTAGCAAAATATCTAAACTCATTGTGATAAGAAAGTATAACAATTGAATTGTTTTTTTTGAAAAATGACTCAAATTTTTTATCAAGATCAACAAATTTCCTATACTCTTTTCTATAGTTATCACATAATTGATTACTTACTTTAAACTCAGTACTAATTTCTTTATACAACAATTCTATTATTCTTTTAGAATTCTTAACAGAAATCCAAAGATGAGGATCATCATCTATCAATTTAATATATTCCTTTAAATTAAATACCTTGTTCTTATCGATTATTTTTAAAACTTCTTTTTCGATCTCCAAAGTACCAACAACAAATACCTTTTTCGAATTTTTTATATTCTTAACAGTGGAAGGTTTTAAATCCAAACTATGATGATCAAAATTTGAAGATAGAATAACATTATAAACATAATCTTTTTGCTTTCCCATAAGAGCACTAAAAAATCCAAACAATGGGTTTATACTAAAAGTATAAACATCTTTTGAAAAAGCAAATGCAAGTATAATCATGAAAAACAACAAAATTTTTATCATTTTAAAAAACCTCCATTGAGAAACAAAATCTTGGAGATCAAGAAAGACACAAGAATAGCAGTAGAAACAGACATAAGAATAGATATAATAGTATATTTCCAACCTATTTCTCTAACTTGTACAGCAATAGTAGATATACAGGGAGTATAAAGCAAAATAAACACAGAGAAAACAAATATTTGTGCATTATTCATAACAGCCTTTATATTCTCTGTATTGAAAGCAGAATATAACATAACAAGAGCATATTCCTTTGCAAGAACTCCAAATATCAATGGTATTCCCGTCTGCTCAGGTAATCCAAGCAATCCAACTGTTAAAAAAGAAAGTGCAGAATTGATAATCTTATCCCAACCCAAATAAGAGAAATAATTAAGAACAATTGTCCCCAAAATCAAAATGGGCCATGCACTGTAAACAAAAGCCTTAAACTTTAACCATATCTTTATAAAAACAGACCTTAAAGAAGGAACACGGTAAGGAGGAATATGAACCATAAAATGACTAATTCCAATCTTTGAAACCTTATTTATTAATAACAAAACTAACGAAATAACGATTAAACTTATCAAATACATTGTTAATCCCCAGAAAACACCTAAAACACCTGTAACTAAAGCCATAATAACCACAGTCCTTGCAGAACAAGGAACAAAAGGAATAACCATACCAGCAATAATTCTCTCATTATACTTTGTTAATCCCCTTAAACTCATTATAGCACTGACATTACAACCCAATCCGAGAACAAAACTTAATACACTTCTTCCAGAAATACCAAAATTCTTTAAAAAATTATCCATCAAGTACATCATCCTTGGTATATAACCACTATCCTCGAGTAAAGCAATAAACAAAAGGAAAGGAATTAAGTAAGGAATAACAATTCCAAGACCTCCAAAAATTCCGTCCTTTAACCCAACAACAAGCGGCTGCCAAATTCCTAAACCTTTACTTAAAGAATCAATATAAGAAGAAACAGAATCAAACAATTTCTCCATACTATCAGCTAAAAAAGATCCCACAAAATAAGCTAAAAAGAATGCCGAGAATAAAACAAATATTAAAACACCATATCCCCAAAATCTGTGAAGAATAATTCTATCAACCAAATCGTCAAACGTAGGAGAAGGTTTAGAATAAGAAAACGTAGAAGCAGAAATCGACATAATTATATTACTCTTCAATTTTAAAATCTCATCTCTAACTTGTGAAAGAGATTTCAAATTAGGAGCAAATTTTTCAATATTCATCAAACACGCAGGAATTAATTTACAATTCTCAAGATGACAATTAGTATTTTTAAATATATCCTCTACCATATTTTTCCATAATCTTTTGTAAGCTTTAATAACGTCAGGTAATTCCTCTTTTGAAAATGAAGATTGATAAAAGATATTGTCCTTATCTATTACGATATTCCCATAATCTTCGAAAGATACCTTATTTTTTTCTATAATATCAATCAAAGCAAGTAGAGTTTTCAGAGTATTCTCCCCTTTTATTGCTATAGTTGGAATAACAGGAATTGACAAGATCTTTTGCAATCCATCAATATCGATTCTCACACCTTTTACTCTTGCCTCATCAAACATATTTAAAGCAATAACCATAGGCAAATCCAATGTTAATAAATCAAGTGTTAAAAGAAGAGAATGAGGTAGAGATACAGCCTCAACAACTTGAATTATTCCATCTATCTTCAACTGTTCATTCATATTCGTAAGTATTTCAAAACTAACTTTCTCAGCTAAATCAGAATAATTGAGAGAATACATTCCTGGTAAATCGATTAACTCAACAGAATAATTTTTGATGAATATAGTTGTTACATGATATTCAACAGTAGTACCTGCATAATTAGCAGTATTGACCTTATAATTGGATAATGAATTAAAGAATGTGCTTTTACCACTGTTTGGATGCCCAACAATTGCTATCCTTAAATTTTTAGTTCTTTTAAGATTTTTTTTTAGCTCAATAAGATTTGATTGAGCGTTTGATAATTGACATTCATCACAACCTTTTCCTACTTCCCTACTCTTTGTTATTTTCTTCATCATCCTTAATTTCCTCCAGGACTATCTGTTGAAGAAGATCCCACGATATAGCAACTTTTCTATTAAATCCCATTATCTCCAAATAAAAAGTTCTATTATCCTGCGAATGATCCATAATTTTAATAATCGTATTTTCAATCAATCCGAAATTCATGAATTGCGGTTTATTTTGTGTTATCTCTTTTATCCTGTATGTTTTATTTTTTTGGATATTCACGAATGATAAGTGGGCTGTGCAGGACTCGAACCTGCAACCCCTGGATTAAGAATCCAATGCTCTACCAATTGAGCTAACAGCCCCTACATTTTATTTATTCTATATTCAATCCAATTTTTCTTTCCTTTTTGTTAAAAATTTATAAAAAACGGGAACAAGAGATAAAATGATAATAACAAAGATAAAAATGTGAATGTATTTTTCTACGTTTGGTATAGAAGAACCAAGAAAATATCCAAGTAAAACTAAACCAAAAACCCAAATGAATGCACTAATAATGTTATAAACTGAATATACAAAGAAGTTCATTTTTACAATTCCAGCAACAAAAGGGACAAAACCCCTGAAAAATGGGATAAACCGCGCATAGATTATAGCTAAAGGACCATACTTATTATAGAACTGTTGCGCCTTAACTATATTTTGTTTATATTTCTCAATTAAATTAACTAATACTTTATCAGCCAAAAAGTAACCTGCAAAATAAGCAAAATAATTTCCCAAAACAGCAGCAATAAAACAACCCCACAGCGTTAGATTCAAATTAATCATCTTAGCAGCTGCAAAAAAGCCAAGCGCAAACAATAAAGAATCACCAGGTAAAAAAAATCCCAAAAATATTCCCGTCTCAATAAATATAATCAAGAATACTAAAGGCAACCCCCCAACTTTTATATAAAAATTAACCAACTCTAATATTCCACTCTCCATATTTATAATTTTCTTTACAAATTATAACATTCCCTTTATTGCCAGTAATTAAACTGTATTGAATTTTTCTTACATAAAAAAACAAATCATTGTTTTAAGGAAGAAACATTTCCAATTGGACCCTTTTCGCAAGAAATATATATCGTTATTAACTAATTTGTTTTTAACAGATGAAAAGTCCCAAACGGCACTTTTCTGGGTTTACTATCCTTTCTTACTAACAAACCATTATATATATCCCCATAAACAGAAACTATTACCATCCCATTCTTTTCCACTATCTCCGGGTATACTTCCCTTATCATCTTATATTCTTTTCTAACATTTCCTATAAAAAACTCATTTCGCCAATATTTAGTTTCTCTTTGTCCTATTCCGTAGAAACCTATTGCTCCCAAAACCTCTTTATTTTCATCATTTATCCTAATTACTATCCCTTCATCATTTTGATTTACTTGTATTTCTCCTTTTTCAGAGACTTTCATTAATTGAGAAATCCTGCCTGCCAACAAACTTCCTTCTGTCGAGACATCTTTTGTTTTCTGAGAATTCCTTGAAAATTGATTATACAATATAACTATCTGCACTATAAGTGTTAAAAGAAAACCTATTATCGCAACTGATACCATTACCTCAGCTAAAGTCATCCCCTTCCTTAACATAACTAAAAACCCTCAGATTTATATACAAAAGTAAGATTTTCTCTAGGATCTTCTCCATAGTCACCAATAGGAGGAGGAGAATACCCCTCTGGTTCAACAACTACACTTATAGGTATGTCAAACTTATGTATAATTTCTCTTCTATCTCTTTTTATTTGCAATTGGCATTGTACAACAGTATTAAAATATTTCTTATCATCTTTTATGGTGATTGTTGTTCTTTTTTTTCTATAGGTAGCGATTAAACTATTCGATAACTGCATTTTTTTAAAAACTTGGTTTTCATCAGTTAAAAAACCTTGTAATTCAACTACATCCGGATCTTCAGTAAATTCATCATAAGTCGAAAAGACTAATACTTTAGTTGCTAAATCTTTACTTTCATTAAGAACTATTTGAGAGTTTAGAAATTTTGAATAATAAATTCTGAAAGAATAAATTGCACTAATAATTACTGCGATTATCCCCATTGCAATAACAACTTCGACTAACGTAAAACCCCTCCTCATAAACCAACCCCTCCAACTTAAGTATCTATTTTATATTTATAATAGACTTTACAAATTTCCTTCCTCAAAAAAAATTTTTTTCAAAAAAAATTAAAAAAATTAACATAATTTTAACACAACTCGATATGATTTTATCTTCTATCTTGTATAACTTTTCCATAATTATTGATAGCAAAGATTATCCGATCTAATATATTTGTTCCACCTATGAAATTTCCAAAAATAAAGACACCTACTTTTTCTAATTCTTTCAGAAATTCCCTTGAATTTTCAAAAAATTTTAAATAATTTTGGTCATAATCCACGAGTGCATTTTCCCAGAAAACACTAAAATAATCAATCATATTCTTTTGAAAATCATAAGAAAACATTGCTAAAAATTCAGATAACCTGTTTATCACCTTTTCTTCATTTTTTTCCTTCGCAAATACCCTTAATATTTCAACATCATAACTATCAAACCATTTCTTAGAAAAAAAAGTGATAGACTTTAGAAATGGATCATCAACAAAAATAATACCATTCGCATTTATGTTAATCTTACTTTTCAGAATAAAAATATAAATAAAAGACGAGTGATAATTCAAAGAAAGCAAATTCGAAACCAATGAATCACGAATATGGATAAAACGATCGTCAAAAAAGTTTGTATTTTCCAAAATTTTCGAAATTGTATGAGCCTGTCCCGTTAAAACAATTCTGTCAAAAAAATAACTATCATTAACAACAATACCATTCTCTCTTACAATTAATTTCTCTACCTTTTCATTTATAATATTTTTGTTTTTAGCGATTTTTTGAATTAGAGAATAAAACCCGTCCTCAATATTAAACATAAGAGTAGGTCTATAAAAAACTCCTTTCTCAAATTTTTTAACAAATGGATAAACAAAATGAAGCATCAATTTGTCAGAATTGGTTCCAAAAACTGTCTCAAAAATAGGCTTAATAATCCTTTCAAAAAAAGGTTTTCCAAAGCGATTGATAGCAAATTCCTCTAAACTTTCATCACCCCTGTACTTTGCTTTTCTAAACAAAAAATTCCAAATAAATCCAACCTTGTCAAAAAAACTCAATAAATCGGTCAATAAGAATTCCTGAAAATTCGAAGGGATCATATAAAGCCTATTTTTCATATACAAAAAAGTAGGATTGTAGCGGATAAAATTCTTTTTTTCAAAAATAGAACCAAGAGCTTGCTCAATTTTTTGTATTTTTTCTTGATCAAAAATAATAGCATCCGGTCCCAACTCAACAAAAAATTTATCATAATACTTTGTTTGAATTTTTCCACCAATCTTACCATACTCAAAAATAACAGAATCTTTTATGAAATTAGATAAAACAAGCCCAGTTATTCCCGCACCAACAATACAAACCTTCATTTTTCAATAACCCATAAAATAGCACTTCTCGAAGGTTTATTAGCCAGAATTTCCTCTTTCGAAGGCTTAATTTTCTTTACTTTAACAGAAGTTGCCAATTCTTTATAAAATTTCTTTATTATTTTCCCTTCCAAAGAATGGTATGAAATAATCAACAATAAAAATCTATTTGGAACTTTTTTAAAAAAATTCAACAACTTTTCCAATTCCTCCAACTCCCTATTAACGAAAATCCTCAAAGAAAGGTATAATTTCTGCAAAGTATCTTTAAGAACTTTGGCACTAACATATTTCGATACAGCTTTATTCAAATCAAAAGTAGTCCTTATTTCTTTTCTTTTTCTCTCTTCAACTATAACAGACGCCAACTTTTTAGCAAAACCAATATTTTCAAAAACCCTAAAAAAAATATCAACCAACTGTTCATAATCAAAATAATTAATAACATCAAAAGCGGTGATATCTCCTTCTTTATCATATCTCATATCTAAAAAGCTTTCTTTCGTGAAACCAAACCCAACTCCATATTTTAACTGATAATATGAAATTCCCAAATCCGCAAGGACAATCAAAAACTCATCTTCCCCAACATTTGGGAAATTTTCAAAGAATTGACCAAACGAAGTATTAACAAAATTTACCTTAATACGGTCCCCAAAAGATATATTTTGTTTTAGGAAATTAGCGGCAATTTCCAAACTTTCCCTATCCTTATCTATCAAGAAAATCCTCGATACTTTACCAAACAAAACTGGTATAATGGTAGCAGAATGTCCGCCTAAACCCAACGTGCAATCAATAAAAACAACTTTCCCCTCATCACTCGATTTTTCCTTTACCATCTTTACTATTTCTTTCTTAAGAACAGGAAAATGATGTATTTTCTGACTATTCATAAATAACATTTATCTTTTTGTTAGTTTTTGGTAATGAAGAGACAAATTCAAACTCCACTTTAATCAATTTTTCTTCAATTCCCTCCCTCAATTGCCAATTCTCTCTCTTTAACTTTTCTATCATTTCATCATAATCAATCGATAACTCTTCACTTGTTTTTTCGATCAACACAGTAACCTTACTTTCGTTCCTATTTATTTTAAGTGCAATATTTAGAGGATAAAAAACATTAGCAAAATCCTGGTAATAGAAATCATAACTTGCGAGTCTAATCCAATCGTCAAACCTTCCCAAAAGTTCAATCGTTGGTTTATTACATTTACAATTGGTTTTAACCCACCTACCCAAATCCCCTGTCTTATACCTTATCACAGGATTAAGAAATCTATCCAAATTAGTCACAACAATCTGCCCAACCCGATCCTCTTCTGCAATACTTTCATCACTTTCAAGGTCAATTAATTCAACTATCTGATGTTCAGTAAATACATGATGTTGGTTAATTTTTAATTCAATACATTGATAACCAATAACATCAGCGTCCACACTGGCATACCCTGCAGACCTAACCAAACAACTCATATCATACAAAAATTTTAACTGATTTTGGGTAAATAATTCCCCTGCGAAAAGCACTTTTTTTAGAAAATAATAATCTTTAGAAATAACCTGCATTATTTGAGTAGGAATTCCGACGATACAATTAGGTTTGAAAAATTCGATATAATTTTTAATAAGTTCAATATTAGTTGTCCCTGAAATTGGCAAAATTGAACAATTTCTTTTCTGAAGCACTTTATTTACAAAAATGAAAGAAGCCCACATATTACCAGCCATAAAAAGATTAGCAACAATATCATTCTCTTCGACAAATTGATAACATTGACAAAGCAAATCAACAACAATTTCAAATTCATCAAAAGTATAACAAATGAATTTAGGTTTTCCTGTAGTCCCACCAGTACTAAAAATATATCCGATTTTTAAATTTTTACTAATCATTTTTTTAGTTCCAGCCAAACCATGAAGTCTAATCAATTGGGAGGTCAAAAAAGGGATATTCCTTAAATCTTCGCCATACTCCTTAAAAATCTCAGAATAATATTCATTATTAGCTTTTAAAAACTCAATTAACTTTCCCAGTTTTTCATTAAGTTTTTCACTCATTTTTTAACAAATATTCATTTATACCCTTTTACCAAGCCAAATATCAGTTATGATATAGTTTTTCCACCATATTTATCTTAAAAGTTCCTGCCAAAAGCATAGAAGAAAAGAAAACAATGAAAATAGTTGCTAAAGCCAAGTAATAGTAGTTTTTTTTGTTGTAATTTGAAAAAAACAAAGATAAAATAACATTAACAATTTGATAAACATAAAAAACAATAGCAAAGGCCAATAAATAAAGCAAATACTTAATTAAGAATAAAGTTATAAAGAAAAGAAAGGTGCAGTAGATTTCTAAAAAAAATGTAATTAAAAGAGATTTTTTTATATCAAGTATTGCAATGTTCTCTGGTTTGGTAATAAAGATTTTGACATACTGAAGGATTACCCCCAAGAAAAAACCCAAGTAAAAGCCTGTGAAATAGCGGATAAAATTGGTTGTTTCTCTTAAACCAGCATAAGAAGTAACTCCATCCAGTCCAAAAAGTAAAAGATGCAAAAAAAACAAAACCAATATAAAAGAAATAGGAGCCTTGAATTTGTCCTTGTTATAGAAGTAAAGTGTAAAAGAAAATAGAAAACCCAAATAAGTTCCTGTATCTCTGGCACAGACAAAAAACTGATGCCCATCAAAACTCTGAAAACTTCTCTCTGTTAT
>JAUQQQ010000001.1:18523-199845 GCA_030549815.1 bacterium
CCTTGAATTTGTCCTTGTTATAGAAGTAAAGTGTAAAAGAAAATAGAAAACCCAAATAAGTTCCTGTATCTCTGGCACAGACAAAAAACTGATGCCCATCAAAACTCTGAAAACTTCTCTCTGTTATCTGATGGCAAAGAGGAGAAAATAACGTAAAGAAAAAATCATAAATACTTTCCATCACAAATAATTTTCTATTTTTCCCTTATTCAACCTTTTAAGTAATATACCCTTAGTTGGAAGTTATAACTTTTTGGATTCTTTTGTAGTACATTGTGCCAAATTTGCTACAGTGTAACATACTTTACATAAACTATCAAACAGTAAGCCAAAAGCAAGGAATTGCCGCTATTTCAAAGCTAAAAATTCTGAATATCCACACGCAAAAACCATTTACAAAAACCCATACACTTACTTATCGTTTTTTCTACCAATCTGGTTTTCTGTTGATAATAACATTTCCAATCGTCTCACTTTATCAAGATTTCCATTATTTTAATTAAGTATTTTTTTTACAAAAAACCAAGTTTTTTAACATTTTTTACAAAAAAAATGTTTTTTAAAAAAGAAAATTTTTAATAAAGTAAAACAGGAGGTGATGAAGATGTCAGAAATCAATTCAGTAGGTTCCGGAGCAAGTAACGTATCATCTGCACAAAGTTCCTCAGCAGCACAGTCAAGTAATGTAAATCAAGGTTCTTCAATAAATGAAACCCGAAATGAACAAACACAACAATCAAATAATGATGAAAACTTAAAAGACAAAGACAAAACCGAAAAAGATGAAGAAAAGAAAAAATTACAAGAAGAAATTGATAAACTTAAAAAGGAAATAGAAGAATTGAAAAAACAATTACAAAATCAACCCAAAGGAAATAGCAACTCTAATTCCCAAAAGCCACAGCAATCACAACAAGCACAAAATGATCCTAACCAAAACCAAAACGATCCTAATCAGTTGATACTTCAAGATATAGCAGCAGTTTTACAAGCTGCACAACAAGGTGGACAAGGACTTCAACAAGCAGTAGGAAAACTAAAACAAGACTACACAATGATTAAATCAATGAATATTCCTCTTAAACCAGAAGTTGATCAAATGGCACAACAAGTATTACAACAATTCGGAGGTGGCGCAGGCGTAGGACAAAATCCTGCAGGAATAGCGCAAGGGTTAAATCCAACACAAGCAGTTAATCCACTTAACAATACAGCATCTGCCAATATAGGCAGACAAAACTTTATATAAAAATTCGATATAGCCACAATATGAAATTAAAAGGGGGATTATCTTAATCCCCCTTTTAGTTTTCTAAATTCCAATAATCAATTTTTCAATATCCTTTAATTGCGAATATTTTAAAAGAAAAATTTTAGATACATTAGAGAAAGGAGCCCATCTCTTAACCCTATAATCAAAACCTTGATCAGGAAAAATGGAAATAACGACAGGGACGTTAAAAAATGAAGCCAAGTGAACAGGACCTGTATCAAAACCAACCAACATAAAACTTTCTAAACACAATTCTACATAATCCATTATGTTCTCAATAAAAACTTTCCTTACATTCCCAATATCAATATCCATATATTTCTTTTCATAAGGGCCAAATACAACCAAAACATCACCAAATTTTTGCAAATAATTTATCAATGTTTCATAATGCTCCAATTTTGCTCCTAAATCAAAAGATTTATAAGTCCAATGTAAAACAATTTTTTTTCTCTCTTTATTTTGAAAATCACCAAAAATCCTATAATCATAGAAATTAAAAATTTCATCTTTAAAAACTCTCATCTTTTCATAAATATCATTATTTACCAACAAAAAAGAATGAAGGATAAAGTTAAAAGTATTCAAAATATCATGCCCTTCAAAAATATTTTCAAAATCAATAAAAAAATATTTCTGATAAAAAAAATTCTTGCTAAATAAAAATTTATACATTTTCGAGATTAGTTTTGAAGAGTAAGAAGAGATAATTTTGTATTTTGAAGGGAAATTAATTATTTTTTTGAAATGTTTAAAATTCCTAATCTTCCCCCACGGACCTAAAAAAATAACTAAATCAGTTTCTCTATAAGAATCAATACTTTGTAAAATCACTTCTCCATTACAGAATAAATTCCCAACAAAATTGGAAAAATTGTTCAAATAATAAATTTTTCCATCAAAAATCGATGATAATATCTTAAGAGTTGGTATAGTAAAAAGGGTATCTCCTAACCCATCATCACGATAAATTGCTATACTTTTCATCGTGTTTGATTTAATAATTTAATAATATTTTCTATAACATTTGAAATGTTTTTTTACCTTTTCCTTTATTATCACTATGTTCTTTTAACTCCAAATAAGGCAAACTTATATATCCATATTATGCCAATGATATTCTCAAATTTTTTGTTTACTACCAAAGCTAAGAAAACTCCCAAGCATTCAATTAAAATAAGAATAGCATTTTTATAATATCCATATCCATTATAGTGTCCACTATCATGGTGGTCTCCAGCATCATGGTAGTCCCCACCATCATGATGGCGCCCCTTTGAGCCACCATCAGAATCTCCGTGCGACCCTTGATGATAAGAATCAACAGTAATAGCTTGACTTTCTATTCCAGAAGCAACATCAGCAATATTTTTTAATCTACTGAAAATTTCATTTGCTGCTTCCTTCAATTCCACATAATTTTTTTCCTCAGCAAATGAAATTATTTTATTAGTTTTCTCTTCTATTGTTTTTATATTTTCTCTTAATTCTTGTAAAGCTGTTTCAAGATATTTTTTAGATATCCAAATTTCCAAATCCGATTTTTCTATACTTGTTTTTCCTATATTTTGTTTGTTTTTATTTGCCTTCTTTCGATGAGCGAATAGAATAAAGATTGTAATGATTATAGCAATAATTGGAGCCCAAATAACTAAAAACTTTGCAATATTTTCACCAATAACCATTTAAATCACCATCCATTAATTTTTAAAACAAATTACTTTACTTTTAGCATTTCCAGATCCTTCAATTCTTCTTCAACCATTATCTCTATTAATTTATCGAATTTAGTTTTTGGTTCCCACCCCAATACCTTCTTTGCTTTTGAGTAATCACCTACTAACAGATCAACTTCAGAGGGTCTGAAAAACTCTGGGTCTGTTTCTACTCTTATAAAACCTTTATTATCAACAGCAACTATTCTATTATTTTTTTCTTCCCACTTTATTTCAATTCCCACACATTGGAAAGCTTTTTCGATAAGTTCTTTGACGCTGTGTGTTTCGCCAGTTGCTAAAACAAAATCATCAGGGTAATCATGTTGCATCATTAAATACATACCATATACGTATTCAGGGGCATATCCCCAATCCCTTTTAGCCCAAATATTACCAACTTTGAAACTTTCCAACATACCTTTCTTTACCATACAAACGCTATTAACAACTTTTTTTGTGATAAATTCGATTGATCGTAAAGGAGACTCATGATTAAACAAAATCCCACAGGTATTGAACATTCCATAAGCTTCTCTGTAATTTACGGTAATCCAGTGAGCAAATAATTTCGAAACACCATATGGACTTCTTGGATAAAAAGGAGTTGTTTCCTTTTGAGGTATCTCTTGAACTTTACCAAATAATTCAGAAGTAGATGCTTGGTAAAATTTTGAATCCTTAGAAAATAACCTAATTGCTTCCAAAATCCTTAATACTCCTAAAGCGTTAACATTTGAAGTAAGCAATGGTTGCTTAAATGAAGCATGAACAAAACTCTGAGCAGCCAAATTATAAATCTCATCAAATTTATTTTCTTTAATTACTTCAAAAACATTACTTTCTTCCAATAAATCCATGTATATTATTTTAACTTTGTCTTTAATTTTTAATTTTTCCAACCTCCAATAAGAGGAGTCTGAGCTTCGTCTATCAGCACCATAAACCTCATATCCCATCTCCAACAATAGCTTTGCTAAATAAGCTCCATCCTGGCCTCTTATCCCAGTTATCAGCGCTTTTTTCATACACGACCTCCTAACTCAAACACTATTTTTGCTCTTCTAATTAATCTATTTTTTTTAAAACATTTAATCCCTTTTTTACATTTTTTACAAAATAATGCTTGATTTTAAAACAAATTCTGTTAGTTAATTAATAGGGGAACACCAAACAAAAAGGGGGGATTAAGATGTTCGGTATAAATTCAATCAATTTCAACATGACAAACATAAATACCCTTAACTTTAAATACAACCAAATATCTATTGGATTTAACAACCAAATTAATGATAGCTTAAATTTATCCGGATTATCAAATACTAACCCGTTTGTGACAGGATTAATAGGTGGATTAACAGGAGGGTTAATTGGGGGATTACTTGGAGGACTTCTGTCAAATAACCCAATGTCTTTCGGTTTCCCTCAACAACAAAATAATCAAAACATTAATAACCAATTACTCTTAAGTTTACTAATACTCTTGGTTTCACTAATCTTATCGCAAAATTCACAAGGGGGAGGAATACCATTCGGTACACCTTTTGGAAACCAACTCGGATCACCTCTTGGATCACCATTGGGCGCACCATTCGGAGGAATGAATCCTCCATACTTTGGTTATCCCAATAGCCCCCTACAAAATAATCCTTTACAAAATAATCCTCTACAAAATAACCCTCAACAAAATAATCCAGCTGATCAATCCATAGGTGGAGGAAATGGGAACGTAGTTAATTTAGCTTTACAACAAGTTGGAAAACCCTATGTATTTGGAGCAGAGGGTCCAAACGCATTCGACTGCTCTGGTTTAGTTCAATGGGTATTTAAAAGATGCGGTAAAAATTTACCAAGAACAGCAGAAGAGCAATTCAGAGTAGGCACGCCAGTTCAAAAAAATCAGCTGCAACCGGGAGATTTGGTATTCTTTGCAAACACTTACAAACCAGGTATATCCCACGTAGGTATATATATAGGAAACGGGAAATTTGTCCATGCAGCAAACAGTAGAGAAGGAGTAAAAGTTAGTAGTCTATCGGAAAGCTATTACGTGCAACATTATGCTGGCGCCAAAAGAGTATAACCCAAAATACAAACAAATAAAAATAAATAAAGAAAAAATTCAAGTACAATAAGAAAAGAGGGAAAGGTTGATAAATAAACCTTATTTTACCTTTACCTTTCTCAACAAAAACACCTTTTACAATCCCATTAACCTTTATTATAGGTAATTCATGGTTATCCCTAATTGCTTTCCATCCCCTATAATATAAATCATTAAAAACAATCAAACTAAACCCATCAGTTTCATAAAAAATATCAATATAATTACTACCCCTCTTTTCTATTTTTACCTTCGCTTTCTTTATATCTTTCCCAAAATAAGAAGCTTTTTCAATAAATACAGTAAGAGGATCATTTTGTAAAGTTAAAAAACTATACTTCACATCTTCAATACTATCAACAAACTTTACAGAAGAAGGAGAAAAAACGATAGGCAAAGCGTAAGGGTTCTCATAAACTTCACTCCCCATAAAACTACTATCATAAATATAAGCTTTTCTACTCAAACCATTGCCAGGCACAACAAAAGGAAAACTATAAACATCTATATCCTTTATTTCATAAATCCTTGAAAAACTATTAACAGGATAGATATTTATTTGGAGATTAACGAAATCCGCCTGATTTTGGAAATCAATAATAAAAGGAACAACAACTTGAACCCATCTACTACTATCAATATAATAATCATTCAAAAAATAATACGATAAGGACTTGTTATTAATATCCTTAACTTCAATACCTAAACCATCGGATATATTAAAAACCAACCGCCTATACTTATATAAAAAACTAACTTTATTAACTCTTGCTTTAAAACAAACAAGCAAAGCCTTATTCAAACTTCTATTCTTAAAATTTAAAACTATTCTGGAGTCTTGTTTCAAAGTCAAAACATTATTAACAAGTTCAACTTTAATATTTTTAGAGTTATTAAAAATTTCAGATAAATCATCAAACCTATATTTATCTATTTCAACATTTCCTTTCCTTAGTGCACCTACATTTACAAACTTTCCATACTTTTCCTTGAATTCCTCATTTATAAAAATGTATTTGACAGAAAAAGCACTTAATAAGTTATTATTTAGAATAAAAAAGTAATCATTTGGTTGTATAAAACTACCGTTCATCCATATATTAAAAAGTTTAACAAAATCAAAAGGGATAACAGGTTCGTAATAATTTAACATTCTCTTTCCAACTACCCCTGGAAAAATTAATGGAAAACCAGTAAAATAAGCTATCCTATAGTTATTGTCGAATTTTTTTATAAAATTGAGGTAGTTAATAATGTTTTCTCTTTTTCCCCACCAACTGGACACATAAGAAGGGCTAATGTTGTAAAAAAACCAAAAACTCTCAAAAAAGAAAATAACAAATAAAATCGACAAAATTTCAAACCTAAAATCCCTATTAAGCCACCAAAACAAACCAATAACGACAAAAAATAGAATACCAAATAGTAATGGAAAATACAAATCAGGAGTGTTAATGTTAATCTTTGAAAGATTTTTCCCGACCTCAGGATTTACAAAAAACCAAAATGAAAGAAAAAATAACACAAATATAGTAATAATAGAAACTTTAACAAAATTAAAAAATTCTTGCTTTTCTTTCAAGATAAAATGCAAAGAAAAAGGTATGAAAATAGATTGAACCAAACTTATCTCCATCAAATGTCGTGCCACCACCCTAACCTTGGAATAAAAAGGAAAATCAAAAAGAAGATAATGAAAGATTAAATTATACTTGCCCAAGGACAAAATAAATACAACGATACCAGAAAAAGCCAAAACTTTCAATAACCCTTCTATATCCTTTTGTTGAAAAACTTTGACAAAAGCAAAAATTGTTAAAAATAAGGAAACAGAAGAACTGTAAGCCAAGAATTCAAAAGATATAGTACCAGTCGAAGGTCCGTAATAAGTAGGATTGCTTATACTACCACCAAATATGAAAGGTATAACTTGATTAATAAGAGCAAAAATAGGAAAAGATCCCTGATTATAAGTCTCGAAATTTATATAGTTTCTGACCGATATTTTTGATAACTCCAGAACTTCATAAGCAAACAAAAATATCAATGGAAAACTTAAAATAAGAGAAAAAAATAATACCCACAATAAACGATAATTCAAAAAAATTCCATAAATAATCAAAAAAATAAAAGAATAAAGAAAAGCTTGAGGATAGCCCGCTAAAAACTGATACCCTAACGATAAAGATAACCCCAAAAAAAACACAAAATTTTCCCTTATATTAACCAACCAACTTTTATTTCTATCATAATTATCACAAATTATTGAAAAAAACAATAAACTAAGAGGTAAGTAAGGAATAGAATTTTGCAAAGGAACAAAATCAACATGAGATAAAATAAATGAGCTAAGCCCAAACAAAAAACCAGATAAAACAGCAAAAAATCTTTCTAATCCAATTTTTCTATAAATAAACGACGCGAATAAAAAACCAAAAAACTGAGCCATAACAAAATGAATAAAAATACTAAAATTATACGCCCAATAAGGATCAAAAAATCTATATAACAAAAGATTAAAAGGGTACAAACCTCCTGCCTGAACTATACCCAAAAAAGGTAATCCCAAAGCCTGATAAGGATACCACAAAGGAAACTCCCCGTTTTTCAAACAATTACTATAAAATAATCTTAACGGTAAGAATTGGTTATAACTATCCGCAGACCCTATAATATGATCTTTTACAGGTATAAAAAAAACAAAAACTAAAAAGCAATAAAATATTAAAACATCAAGATTAAATTTCCTTACAAGATAAAATATCCTACCCAACAACTTTATTGAATTTTCTTCAATACACTATCAACCTTTTCTTGTATCCTATTACTTTTCCCTTTTCTGCAATCGATTTTCAATAAAACGCTAACTCTATTGTTTTCTTTTTCAACTTCACTTATAGCATTTTTTATTACTTGGAATAATTGGTCTATATTTTCACTTTCAATTATTGTTCCCATAGCGGTTAATTGAAATTCTAATCCTGATTTTTGAATAATTTTGAAAGCTTTTGCTACCTCTTCAGAAACGCTTTCCTTCTTTCCTATTGGAGTAATGCTAACAAAAGCTAAGTAGCTCATTCTAAACTACCTCCACTAACATTAACCAACCCTCTGAAACACTTATTCAAGGAGTAAGTGCCTCTTTATTAGTTTGTTTTCCTTCTTGGTATTCTTTAACAACTTGTTCTAAAACTTCTTTAAATGCATCAATAATTTTGTCTTCAGGAGCAACTTTAACCATTTTTCCTTTTCTGTAAATAATACCTTTACCTTTACCACCAACGACTGCTATATCAGCTTTCCTTGCTTCTCCAGGGCCATTAACAACACATCCCATAACAGCAACCGTAATATTTTCACTCACATTTTCAACTTCCTTCTTTACTTTCTCTACTAAATTAAAAAGATCAACTTCTATTCTGCCACATGTTGGACAGCTAATAAGTTCAACACCCCTTTTTTCATATCCCAAAGCTTTCAAAATCTCATAACCAACCTTTATTTCTTCTTCAACGTCAGAAGTTAAGGAAACTCTGATAGTATCTCCTATTCCATGGTAAAGAAGAGTTCCGATTCCAATTGAGCTTTTAACATATCCACTTAAACCACTTCCAGACTCTGTTACCCCTAAATGCAAAGCATAAGGCACTTTTTCAGCTAATAACATATAAGCAGAAATCATATCTTCAACATTACTACTCTTAACGGATATTTTTATATCTGTAAATCCCATATTTTCAAGTATTCTTACTTCATCGACTGCAGACTCTACTAAAGCCTCATAAGTTGGATAACCATATTTTTCAAGATATTTGGGATGTAAAGATCCACTATTAACGCCTATTCTTATGGGTATTCCTCTACTTTTTGCTGCCTTGATAACCTGCTCCAACTTTTCTTCTCTTGATATATTCCCCTGAGGAGAGTCAAGGATATTACCGGGATTTAATCTTAATGCATCAATTCCTGCATCAATAGCCATAAGAGCCAATCGATAATCAAAGTGTATATCTGCAACGAGAGGTAAAGGAGACTTAGTAACAATTTCTTTTAGACACATTGCTGCTTCTTTATCGGGTACAGCTATTCTCATTACTTTTGCACCTGCTTCTTTAGCTCTATTTAACTGTCTTAGGACTTCTTCAACGTCAGTGGTAGGACACTTGACCATACTTTGAACAACAACAGGATTTCCTGCACCTATCAAAACATCTCTTATCTTTACAAGTTTAGAAATCCTTCTTTTTACCATACACCACTTCCTCCTTATTCAATTTATCTTTTCGACAATAACAAAAGTTCCCATATGTTTTTTTATCTTAACTATAGAGCCCGCAGGAATGGGAGTGCCATCCTCACTTTTGGCTAAAAATTGATCAAACTTATCGTCAAACCTGACATTTATTTTCCCAAATCCATCCGCAGGTATATCGTACAAAACCTCAGCCTCTTTACCCTCAAAATATGATGCACTCTTTACCATACTGTAAGTTTTAAGAAAATTAAAAAGAAACTTAAGAACATAAATGTAAGTCAGTCCAGAAAGAATAGCAGATATAAAAATAGATGAGAAATCTCTAACTTTCGAAGGTAAAAACGAAAAGAGATAAAAAGTAATAATGCCAAAAGCCCCAAAAAGAGCAGTATTAATCAGAAAAGAAGATGGCGATATTATGAAAGTTTTACCAGTTGAAACATCAGCAACATGAGTATCCACTGCTCCACTATCAGCAACAGAAACATCGTGACCAACAGAAGTATCATGATGAACTAAACTATCCCCTCCCCCTAAATCAATCATACCTATCAAAACTAAAAGTAATAGTAATCCGGAAGAACCAAGAGCCATTATCAAATACATCCACAGTAAACTTGAGCTACTATTCGTAGAAAAATACGACAACAGTATTATAACAACAAGAATTAGAGGAATCAGAAAAATCATAAAAAACACCCCCTAATAAGGACTTAGCATTATTCGTTTAAAATCATTAACTCTTGCTACTTTCATCAAAGCTTCTTCTTCCTTGATAGTCCCTTTCTTAACAAGAGCTTTAAGAGTATACTCTTGGACTCTATACCCTTTCTCTCTTTTTTCAATCATTTTCAGATAAACCTCATTAATATCACCAGCTGCCAACGGCTTAACAAAATCAGGATCATTAAAATAAAAATCGTAAACGTATTTAACACTATTGTCAGTAGCAACAAAAAGATTACCAGAAATAACAACCTCTAAAATCATTGATAAATATCTAAAGACATTTTGCTTTTGTTCTCCCGATATACCAGCAATCTTTTCCAAAACAGATATTATACCATCTGCATTCAGAGTAGATATAACAAGTAATCCACTTAGAGCTAAGTCCAAAGCAATCTCTAAATAATCATAATTCACAATTTCTTGTATAGCGACAACATCGGGTTTCAATCTTCTTATAACAGACAAAACTTCTCTAACAGATTGATAATCTTTACCAACAACGAATTGATAGATAATGCCTTTTGATTTAGAAAATTCCTTTTCTATGAAATCCTCGACAGTAGCAACTATAACAGGTCTGGTTTCAAGGATGTATTCAATAGAAGCGTTAAAAATGGTAGTTTTTCCGCTTCTCTTCGGTCCCGCTATAATAATCAAACCCTTATTCTTATTCAATGCTTCCATATATTGCTGAGGTAAATCTAAACTACCTATTTTAAGAGATTCCACAGTGGAAGGATAAAATATAACAGCTATTTTTCCTCTTTGAGAAAAAACAATACTTCTAAAAGGGAGTCCATTAGAAGTCGTATAATTTCCCAACCAGTAACCATTTTTCTTAAAGTCCAACCTATCTCTCTCTGTCATGAATATTTTTAGGATTTCTTCAATTTTTTCACGATCAACTTTTTCATCTATTATATTCTGTGTTCTATTATCTTTGTATTTCAGGAAAGGGGGTTCATCTTCCATCAAAAACAAATTGTCAGCATTTTGCTGAAAAACAAGTGTTAGAAGTTTGTCGAGTATATTCATACTTTAATTACCTCCCACACATTACAAAGTTTCCTCTTGCTTTAATGCAACCATTTTATAGAGAATTAACTTAACTTTTTCATTAACCATGTAATCTATTGCTTTACCACTTTCCAACCTCTCCCAAATGAGAGAAGAAGAAATTTTAATAATCGGCATATTAAGCAATAAAAATTTTTCTTCTATACCTTCATAATTATATTCTATCATGTTAAGTAATTCACTGTTATATTCTTTATTCAAACTATAAAGTTCTTTTAGTTTATTTCGCAAGAAATCAAGTAAATTACTTTCTATTCCTAAGGTATTAATTACAACAAACTTATCAATCAATTTGTAAATTAGTTCAAAGTTGTGCCAATAGTAAAAAAGGAGGCTATCAAGCCCCACGATATAAAAAATCTGATCACTTGGATGAATGTTTCTAAAATGTTCGATAGTATAGAAAGTATAAGAATCTAAGGGATTTTTTATTTCAAAATCAGAAACTTTTATTCTGTTTTTATATATCAGATTTTGAATACTTAGTTCGATCATTTTTAATCTTGTTTCTGGCTCAATTACATGTTTCCTTTTTTTATGAACAGGATACTTATTAGGTACAACATACAATAAATCGAGATTATGATTTTCTATTGCAAAAATGATGACAATCAAGTGCCCTATATGGATAGGATTAAAAGTACCCGTGTATACACCAACCTTCATAATGAATTATTTGATAGTTGAACTAGAGGGGATAAATTTATTTAAAACTTTGTCATTAATAAAGGGGATGTTATAAAATTCTTGTATTCTTCGTAACTCATTGTATTTTGAATTTCTTTCGCTTCGTGCTGGTGCTCCGGTTTTTATACAATATCCCAAATTAGTAGCTATATGTGAAATTGTGTTATCTTCTGTCTCACCCGATCTATGAGAAATTATAGAAATAAACCCATTGTCCTTTGCTAATAAAATAGCGCGTATAGTTTCAGTTAAAGTCCCTATTTGATTTAACTTTATAAGAATAGAGTTAGCCGCTTTCAATTTTATGCCCTTATTTAATCTTTTAAGATTAGTAACAAATAAATCATCCCCAACTATATTTATTCTTTCTGAATATTTTTGTGTAAAACTTATCCAAGATTCCCAATCTTCCTCAGCAAAAGGATCCTCAATAGAAATTATAGGATATTTACTTATTAATTCATCATATATTTTTGAAAGTTCGTTAGAATTGATTAAATTACCCTGATATTTATAAAGTTTTTGTTGATTATCGAACATCGAAGAAGCGGCAACATCAAGAGCAATAAAAACTTTATCCAAATATCCAGCGTTTTCTATTGCTTTCATTATGTAATCACATGCTTGGAAAGGTGTGGATAGATGAGGAGCAAACCCACCTTCGTCACCAACAGAAACATTATGTCCATCATTTTTCAAAATTTTCTTTAAATGATTGTATATTTCACTTCCTGCTCTCAAAGCTTCATCAAAGGTGTCAAAATAAACGGGACAGATCATAAACTCTTGAAAATCAAGATCATTGTCGGCATGAACCCCACCATTAATTATATTCATAAAGGGAACAGGTAAATAATAATCCTTGCTACCCGTTAGTAAAGTTAAAAATTTAAAAAATGGTAGATTATAGGAATTAGCAAGTGCTTTAGAAACAGCAACAGAAACACCAAGGATAGCATTAGCACCTAACCTACCTTTATTTTCAGTTCCATCCAATTCTATCAGCTTATTGTCAAATAGGAATAAATCATCGACAACCGTATTAACAAGATGATCCCTTATGTAATTAACAGATTGCATAGCTTTTTTTACACCTTTACCGTGGAATTCTTTATCCTGATCTCTTAATTCTAAGGCTTCGAACTCACCTGTTGATGCTCCAGAAGGAACAATAAAACTTCCACTATAAAAACTTCCATTTCTTTGGATAAAAGCCCATACCTCGACTGTTGGGTTAGACCTACTATCGAGAACCCAAAAAGCCTTTAGATCTCTTAGATAAGTCTTCATAACATACCTCCTTCTAATTAAGTTTCCTCAAGATATTTTACATACTTTCTCAATTTATGGTTAGCAGCTTTCAGTTTTTGTCTTATCCTTTCTTTGGAATATTTCTTACCAAAAACAGAAAAGATAATATCTTTAATTTGGTCCAATGTTTTGGAATTATTATCGAGTAATCCGTAGTATTCCAAAACTATTATTTTCTCTTCATCATCCAAGAAAGTCATAACAGTTTTAATTATATCACTTTTGATTTTCTTTTGATTAAAATCAGTTTCAGGTTCATCATAATATTTATCTTCTACATATTCTTCTACAGTTCTGTTACTATCAGAAAAACGGAAATCTTGCAGAGAAACCTCTGTTCTCAAAGAAATAAACCCCATTATCCTTGAGTACTTTTCTTTCAGTTCATCAATTTCCTTCTTATAAAATTTTTTAAATATATCATCTTGTTCAGAAAGTTCAGGGTATTCTTTTTTTATCTTATTCTTTACTTCATCACCAAAAGTGTATTCAATTAATTCAGAAACAGTTGGTTTCTGGTTATATTTTTGAATATATTGATTATAAGCTTTAATAAAGCGAGTATATTCAGAGTATATAGATAAAGGGACTTTAACTGTAGTATCATGATAAGAGTTTTTAATTAATGAATGATAGATCCAGTAGGTAGCGTATGTTGAAAATCGGACATTGTATTTATTCAGATCATACCTATTTATTGCCTCCAAGGAAGCAGCAACACCTTCGGAAATATAATCCCAATACTCACCCTTAAGATTAAGCATTGTCCTATACATCTTGATTATATATGGAAAAACAAGGGAAACAAGGATAATCTTTGCTTCCATTCTACCCTCTTTAGCATCACTTATAATCTTTAACTCTTGTTCTCTGGAAATATTTTTAAAATTTTTATAGTTTTCAAGTAACCAACCAAAATCATTAAAAGACCCTACCTTTATTTTCAAGTAAAGATTTTCAACATCAGCATCTTTAAAATTTATTCGATTAAAATTTGAGTCACTTTGTTTATTTCCCAATTCTTTTAAGTTTTTCTTGGATTTCTTTGGCTTTCTCATAATCTCCCTTCACTATCAAATTTTTCAATTCCTCAATCAAGTTTTTTTTACGTAAATTATCTAATAATCTTTGCAAGAAATTTTCTTTTTGATCTTCATCCAATTCGAGATTAATTTTAGCGACAATTTTCAGGACCTCACTGAGCTTATTTTCATGCAAAATATAATCACTTGGATAAACACCACTTTTTACACACTCTATTAAATATTTATACAAAATCTTACTCAACTCCTTTCCTTCAAACAGAAAACTATCAAAATATTGGTGATTCTTCTTAAAAATGTCAAAATTAACAAAAGCAAAGACTAAAATATAAACATCCATACCATACTTTTTAATTATTTCTTCTTCACTATCATTCCTAAAAGTAACCTTTTTTGAAAGCATTTTCAAAAGATATTTCTTACTAATAAAAGTTTCCGAACAAAATTTGCTGATGTATTCATCTTTAACAACCTTACCCTTTATGGATGAAAGAAAAGGAACAACATATTTCTCAAGAATTTTTTGCTTCTCATATACATCAGATTGATTAAGATAAAAAGAAATCATAAAATCCAAATCCGTAATCAGATTATTCATTACGATTTTTATCTTATCAGGTTCATTAAAATAAACATCATGAGGATCCTTATAATTTTCTATCATTCCAATTTTTACTTTTAAACCATTCGAAACAAGCTGAATCACTAAATTAAGCGTAGCAGATAAACCTGATTTATCCGCATCTAACAAAATAATAACTTCATTGGCATACTTTTTTATTATTTCTACTTGTTTATCAGACAAAGTAGTTCCCATAACGGATACAACGTTTTTATAACCAGATAAATGCATGCTCCAGGCATCAAAATATCCTTCCACAATTATAACAGTAGATGTTGACTTTATATAATTTTTGGCAATCTGAATTCCATAAAGAGTACTATTTTTTACTAAACCAATAGTGTTTATATACTTAGGTTCAGAATTATCGATAGACCTTCCCGCAAAACCAATTATCTTTGAATTAGGTCCAAAAATAGGAATAATGATCCTACCTGCAAGTATATCAACATAATCTCTCCCCTTTCGATAAAGAATACCTGCCTTCTCCAAAAGCTCAAAATTAATTCCTTTCTTTTGACAGAAAATTTTCAAGTTTTCTACATTCTTCGGAGAATAACCTAACTCATACTTTTCTACAATATCCATAGAAATTTTTCTACCAAGCAAATATTCCCTTGCATTAATAGAAATAGAAGATTTCTTTAAAACATTGTGATAAAATTTGCTTAATAAACTGTATACTTCATGATTTACAATACTAACATCCTGTCTCTTAATTATTTCATTATTCTCATTAAACTCAATTCCTAACAATTCAGATATGTATTTAAGAGAATCAACGAAATTACAACTTTCTAATTCCATGATAAAGTTAAAAATATCCCCTCCCCGATTACATCCAAAACAATACCACAAACCCTTTTTTATATCCACAGACAAGGAAGGCTGAGAGTCAGGATGAAACGGACAAATAGACATATGAGTAGAACCAACTTTTTTTAACCTTAAAAATCTACTAAAAAAATCATAATAATCTATTGCATCCTTTATTTTTTTAACCAAATCATTCATAAATAACAGAGACAATACAAATAGCTGCCTCTTTGTAATCCCTTAAAACATCAAAATCCAATATATTCAAGTAAATATCTGGATAAACAGAAGTATACTTCATTATCAACAACATACTATAATACCTGTAAAGATCAGGTTTATTAAAAACAAAGTAAGAATATTTTTGATAATCTTTTAAAACACCTGTTTTAGCAGTGGAGTAAAGCCCGACAGAAGAAATAACAAAAACAACAGGATAACTTGACCCTAAAAAACTGTTATAAAATTGTTCATCTTTGTAATCGAGAGAAATCAGCAAACCGATTGAAACAGCAGTCAATATAGGATCAGTAGAAACCTTTGCTACCTCCTTCAACTTATTTACCATATAATTCTTAGCAAATGAAAAAGTTGGATTTTTAATCAAATCAATAATCCATTTATAAGATGAAGGCACATTTTTCAACCATTCTTGAAAGGACGAACCAATCGCTTCAGATATTTCTTTACTTACCAATGTATAATAATAAACCGATGCGATGTTACTTATGTATATATCGTTACTCAACTTTGCATTCTTTAAATAAAATGGCCTATTTTGTTCATCGATTAAAGCAGCAGATAAATAAAAAGCGTCAGAAGTTAGAAAATTATTTCTTAAAACCTCTACTATTTTCTCTTTTCTTTTTCTTAATTCTTCTAAACTTTTCAAATCTTTATTACTCAAATCAATATAATCCCTAATAGACATAATGGTGGGTTTCAAATATTCTTTCGAAAGAGAATAATCCAACATTCTTAACGTATGCAACCTCATCTCCTGTTTATACTTACTAATTTTATACTGATCTATAAAAATAATAAACAGATAGAGCAAAAGAACTTCCAAAAATAAAGCACCAACGTAAATAAAAAATCTCATAATTTCATTCACTTATAACAACAACAGAATACTTAGGAGTTCTTCTTTTCATCAAAATTAGTTTATCCTTATCCTTCTTCAAAACAATAGTCCAATCATTTCTTTTAAGAGAAATTTTATAATCTTTTATATCTTCTAATTTTTTATCTTCTTTAAGAATTAAAAAGGAAATATCATAAACAGATTTTTGAGTGTATTTCTTATAATTGACAACCTTATTCTTTTCTTTTTTCTTTTCCAATTTATCAAAAATTTCATATTTCTTTTTATCAAAATCTGGGGAATAAATTAATTTTTCTATCTTATTTTGACTATCAAAAACAGCTACAAAATAACTTTTACTATTTCCAACCGTTTTTTTATAATTAGATATAAGAAAATCAGGAGAATTCAATGGAGAATAGAGATAAGAATTAAGGTATCCAATAATATTACTAACATCATTACCTTCTATAATCATATTGCTAACGTTATAAAATAAATCATAATCTATGTTAAATTCCTTAATTTTTCCTAATTGATTATTATAGTACAAAGCAAAAGATTTATCTTTTAGTTTTTGGACAAATCCAGGATGCAAAGTAGTATTCTTATCAGCACCTAATAAACCAAGATTCAAACATAATTCTATCTGAGTTTCAAAATCCCATATCTTTGTAGCAATAAAATTAATAGCGTTTAATTTACTAATATTATTAGGTGAACTTGTTAGGAAAATTCCGTATAAAACTATGGGGTTTTGCATCTTCACAAAATCTTCATTAATAGAAAAAATCCTTGCATTATCATAAAGAATTGTACCAATAGCAGGATATAAATTTCCTTCCACTTTTGTTTTAGCAGACAAATATTTATTATAAAAAATAACGTAATCGGTTGTATTAATAAGAGCGTTATAATAAGACAAAACTTCAAATAATTTTAGGTTTTCAATTTTGGGCCATGAATAAGAAGTATAGAATGAATAAGCAAAAAATGGCAAGAATTCAACACTATCATTAATAACACTTGAATTTTTCATAAAATCAAAAGTATAAGTCTTAAAAACAGCCAAGAAGGTCGGAGTTTTCTTAAAATACTCATCCCATGTCCTTACTTGCTTATACTTCTCTATTAGTTTTCTTAAACCAACAGGAGCAATAACTATATCAATTTCATTATTTTTTAAAACATAATCAAAATCTTTAATATTTTCCAAGTTGTAATAATTAACATCAAACAAAGACAAAACATTAGACTGCCTATATTTATCAACATGCTCATTTATAATTTTGTTAATCTCAGGATAAGGCAAATAAGAATAAATATTTATTTTTTCTTTAGAAAAAGAAATAGACATAAGTATTATAAAAGTTAGTATAAATAAGCATATTACCTTTGATAAAAATTTACCATTCTTCATCAAAAATACCTCCTTTTCTGACTATTTCAAATCTGAAGGAGAGAACTTTTCTTTGAATATTTCTCTTAAGAATAGGGTTTTTTTATTGAATTTTTTGTTATAGATTATAATAGGTATATCTTCTACGAATTCCGATATTACTTGCCTACATGCCCCACAAGGAGTAATAAATTTCTCAACAGGGACATATAGAGCTAGAAACAACCAAACTATTTCATAATCCAAAGGGTTCATTCTCTCAGCAATAGCCCTAAATACAGCATTTCTTTCAGCACATATACTTAATCCATAAGATGAGTTTTCTACATTGGTCCCACCAATATATACAATCTTATCATTTTTCCTTATAACCAAACAAGCAGAAACTTTAAAATTAGAATAAGGGCTATAAGAACTATCATTATAGAATTTTAGAATATTAATTACTTCTTCCTCAAATGGTAAGATTAATTTTTCTATTTCATTCATTCTCTGTTCCTCACAAAAGAAACTATCATTTCTGCACCTTTTTCGGCAGATTCTGTTAATTCAAAATTAATTTTTTCTTTTAATTTTTCAAGTATTCTTTTACCTTCTTCATAATTAGTTCCTTGTAATCTAACAACCAATGGAACATCATATCGTTTTTCTTCATATGCTTCAATAATTCCATTAGCCACTTCATCACATCTTGTTATTCCACCAAATATATTGATAAAAAGTCCTTTTACATTTGGGTTTTTGAGAACTAATTGGACACTCTGTTTAACCTTATCAGCTCTTGCTCCTCCTCCAATATCAAGGAAATTAGCTGCCTTACCACCATAAAGATTAACCAAATCTATTGTGTACATCACTAATCCTGCTCCATTACCGATAATCCCAATATTTCCATTAAGCTCAACATAAGCTAACCCTTGCTTTTTTGCTTCTTCTTCCAACACAGATCTCTCTTCATCCTCTTCTAATTCATCATCGATATAATAAAAAGCATTATCGTCAGTAATTATTTTAGAATCTAATGCTAAAACCTCATTTTTTGAAATTATCAATGGATTAATTTCAGCTAAAATACAATGATTTTCTTTATAAAGCTTGTATAGTTTTAAAGCCACTGATTCAATCTTTTTAGCGTGATCCAGGTTTTCATTATAAACACTAAGTATAGCTTCCCTTATTTGGAAATCAAAAAGATCAAGTTCATCTAAGTATTTTTTTGATATTTTTTCAGGTTGCTTTTCAGCCACTTCTTCGATATCAACTCCTCCAACAGGAGAGAATATAAAAACAGTCTTAGAAGATGTTCTATCTATTATAAAACTCATATAGAATTCTTTTTCGATCTCAACATATTGATCTATGAGAATTTTATTAACTTTTACGCCTTTGATCTCCATGCTAAATATTTGCTTAGTATATTTCATGAATTCTTCATTATTTTTTGCTATTTTAATACCACCTGCTTTACCTCTACCTCCAACTTTAACTTGAGCTTTTAAAACAACTGGAAAACTCAGTCCTTGCATTAATTCTTGCAAGTATATATAGTCGTTTTCTTGATCCTTATTAATTACAATTCCTTGAGTTGTAGGGATCCCATACTTTTGGAACAATTTCTTTCCTTGGTATTCGTATAAATTCATACAATTCCCCCCTTAGTTTTTGATTACTTCCATTATTCTTTCCTTTAGCTCCGGTTTTATAGGTTTGGATATTTCTTGTCCTGTTTTTTCTTTAAATTTCTTTTTAAATTCTTCTTCTAATTCGATTAAATCTTTCAGTGCTTTTTTGAATCGATTTTTGTAGTATATATCCTTAGCGTTATTGAATCCTTTCAACAATATTTCTGCACTGGTGTTAAAGTCGGACTCTTGTTCTAAAACAATCCATGCTAACCTGACATAAGGCTCATATCTTGAAGGATCAATATTCATTGCCTGATAATAGTATTTCTTAGAATTTTCAAATTGTTTTTGGTATTCATAGCACATTGCTAAAAATAAATTTGCGTTGAAATCACTTGGTTTTTTATTATAGTAATCAAAAGCCCAATTAATAGCTTTTGCAGTATTTCCATTATCTATAGCATACGTTATAGCCAAAATGTAATATTTATCATTATTTTTATTTAATTGAAGTGTTTTATCATAATAATTTATTGCCATTTCAACATCCCCAATTCCTTCATAAAATTGAGCAAGTTTTAAATAATACCTATCATTTTTTTCTTTGTTTAACTTTTCAATCAAATCAATTCCTTCTTTTGATTTTACCCTTGAGTCTTTATATGTTAAACCCAATAAGTAATAAGCTTCTAAGTTGTCGTTATTTATATTTAGATATTCTTTTATGATCTTGTTAGCCTGAAGATATTCTCCTAAGAAAGTAAGTGCTTTTGCATAGAAAAGTTTAGTGATAGGATATTTATCGATATAAGGTTCCATTATCTTTATTATTTTTGCATATCTTTTGTTTTCTAATAAAATTTGATTGTATAGTTTTAAAAACTTCTCGTTAATTTTCTTTTGTTTATTTAGAATTTCAAAGGTTTTGTCTAAAAATTCCTCAGATTTTTCAATCTCATTCTTATCATAGTATAGTTGAGCCAATGTTATTAAAGTATTAGTATTTTCGGGATTATATTTTAAAGATTCGTTCAAGTATATTTCAGTATTGTATATATTGTTCTTTATATAGTATTCGATATACCCGTAAGTATAGAGTATTTTTGAAAAATTTTGATCTCTTGTTTTTGATTCATTAACATTATCTACAAAGTGTTTTTTTGCTAATTCTAAGATTTCTTGATAATTCCTTTTTTGATGAGCGTAGATAATAGCTAAAGTGGTATAATAGGATAATCCAATTTTTTCTTTGTTTTGTATCAGTAAAGATTTCGCTTCCTCGTACTTCTTACTATCAATAAGATCATTAACTTTATCGATAACATCATTTGAAAAAGAAAAAATAAGTAGAAAAGTAAGAAAATATATTATTACGAGATTATTTTTAATTTTTTTGCCCATTCTTCCACCTTCTGTTTATTTATTTTCATTTTTTTTCCTTGTCCTATTATGTATCCCATCTTTTGTAATTTTTTAAAATTTCTAACTATAACCTCATGTGAATTTCCCGTAATATAGGATATCAATTTCTTATTAGAAAGTAGAAGCTGATCATTGTTTAATGCTAATACATTCCTTTTTAAATATTGATAGAAAAAATAGAGTAATCTATTAATGCTATCCATTGCTTTATAATTAATTAAATCCAAATAAAGGTACTTTATCCTCACAAAAAAAGTTTCATTTTTATAGCTTTCCATAATATCCCTTACCTTTTCGTCAAAAGGAATAATCAAAAGGGAAGAGTTTCTGGGAATAAATATCTTGGCCTGTTCTAATAAACTAATTAAATTCATACTAATTATTTCCAAAGGGAAAAAAATATCCACAACCGTTTTCTTATAATCATTTTCAACAATCAGAAATACAAAACCTTCTTTTACAAGACAATAATTATTAGTTAAAAATTTATATTTTTTATCATTTATCTCATTTACTCCAATTTTAACATTACTTCTTACATTTTTAATTTTTGACAATTCAGATAATATCATTAAGTTTTTTTTATCAATGTTTCTAAAAAATGGATTTAGGGTAAATAATTTATATAAAAAATCTTTCTTTATTGAATCTTTGTTTACCGTGTTACTGTTTGGTATGCTATTTTTGTTAGTTAATTGAATTACATTTTTAGTTTCTTTATCTTTTTTTTGATTTGTTTCATTAGTACTTTTCTTTGGCATAATTTTTCTTTACATTATTTTTTTACTAAATTTATATTCAAATTAATTTGTTCTATATATATTTTCTTTGTTAAATTGAAAATACCTTTACTTTCTAAATCCTCATATAGGATAGCATTAACGTCAACAAATTTCGTATTAGAAAAAAAGTTCTTTTTAATTCTAAAATAGCATTTAGGCATAACCTTTTGATTTTTAAAATAAATAAAACAATTACTGTTTTGAACTTCAATATCTATCGTATCACGGGTATCTCTCAAATACTTAAATAGGTCTTTATTTAGAAAGAGAATGTCAAAATTTGAAATGTAATTAAGGAAAATTTTTGCTTGCAAATAAAAGTTTTCTTTTTCTAACTTCATGTTAGCCCATACTCTACCTAAAAAAATTTTATATTCTTTTTCACCATAACAAACCTTTATACTTAAAGAATTTCCCAAAAAAGAAGGAAGGTTGGTTTTTATTTCATAAATTCCGTAAAAATCTTCATCCTGAATATTTCTTTTCTTTATAAGAAAAAAATAAAATACAAAGATAAAAAAGAAAATGAGAAAAATAATAATAAATTCAAATAAAACATTACGCACAAAATAATTATTCAATAAAATCTTTTTATTCCCTATAAAGGTAAGTAGGCAAAAATAGAAAATTTTATTGATAGGAAAAATGGAAATAAACATCGTAAATATAGAAATAGATAAAGATACTCATATAAGCATAAGAGAAAAATTTTACATAAATTCAGAAAAAATTATTAATCTTCAAAAAGAGTTAAATCCAATAATAGAAAAACCATTTTTTTTATCAACATGCAACAGAACATCAATTTATTTTACAACAGATGATACATCCAAAATAGATAAAGTTAAAGAGATAGTTTTTAGCGATGCAGTATGCAAAATAAGAATAGGTATAGAAGCAATAAAACATTTCCTAAAAGTAATATGCGGATTAGAATCACAAGTGTTCGCAGAAACAGATATAGCACACCAAATTAAAGAACATTATAAACAACAAAAGAATTCCATAAACCCCCTAATAGAAGAGTTAATAAATTACGGTTTTTCTGTTCATAAAGAATTTCACTCCTCCATACTACCAAAAATAAAAAAACAAAAACAAATACTTGCCAAAATAGTATTCGAAAACATAAAAAATTTTCTCCAAAAAAAACCAAATGATTTTAACACAAAAACTCCATTAATCCTTATAGGATACGGATTCGTAAATAAAGCAATACATAATGAATTAAAAGAATATTTCGAAAAAGTATGGATATTTTCAGATAACTTTAAAAAAGCCATCCCTAAAAATAAGATAAATAACATTTTAAAAGAAATAAAAGATCCCGTTATAATAATATCAGCAACTAATAGTCATTCTTTTATTTTGACACAAAAATCTCCAATCCCACCGAACTCCATAATTTTCGATCTATCTGTACCCAGAAGCATTGACCCCAATATAAACCAAACATTATTTGACCTCGATAAAATTGCAAACCAACATCCTGAAAATATCAAATTGAATTTAGACGACCAAATAATAATCCATAATTTTTTAAACGAAAAAGTAAATGAATTTATTGAAAAAAAATTAGTAAATGAACTAAATCCATTAATAAAAAATTTCTACGAAACACCCTTAAAAATAGCAGAAGAAAAAATAAATCAATACTACTCTGAATTAGAAAAAATTTTACAAAAATTCGATGAAAAAGAAATTAAAGAATTACTAAAATATATGTCTCAAAAAATTGTTAATAAATCATTAGAAGAACCCATAAAAAAAATAAAAGAATTATACATCCAAAATAAAAAGAAAAAGATAATCGTGGGAACCAGAGGATCCAAATTAGCACTCGCACAAACACAAATAATACTCGAAATACTTCATTCCTTCTTCCCCGAATTCATCTTCCAAACAAAAATAATAAAAACAAGTGGAGATAAACAAATATACACAACAAATTCATTCGTAAAAGAATTAGAAGAAGCTCTGATGAAAGAAGAAATAGATTTAGCAATTCACAGCCTCAAAGACCTCCCCTATAAAATAAATGATTATCTTGATATTGCTGCAATTCCAATAAGAGATGAACCCAATGATGTACTAATAACAAGAGATGGTAAAAGCTTGTACGATCTAAAACCAAATTCAATAATCGGTACATCAAGCCAAAGAAGAAAAAAACAACTCGAACTACTCAGACCAGATTTGATAATTAAAGAAATAAGAGGAAATTTGGATACAAGAATAAAAAAACTAATAGACAAAGAATATGACGGCATAATAGTAGCATTGGCAGGAATAAAAAGATTAAACTTAGAAAAATTAGTTAGCCATGTATTTTCAATAGAAGAAATGGTACCTGCCGTAGGCCAAGGCGCTATAGCTATACAAACACGGAAAAAAAGCTTCCTTACAGAAGCATTAAGAAAAATAGATAATCCTAAATTTCGAGAAGAAATAGAAATAGAAAGAGAAATTATGGGAAAACTCGACCTTGGATGCTCATACCCCTTAGGCGCAAACGCACAAAAAAAAGACAATTCAATACAATTAAACTACTTCATTCATATTAATCAAAACATAATCAAAGAAAAAATAAATGGAAGCAAATCAGAAATCCTTAGAAAAATACAAGAAAATCTATCGCTAATTCAAAAAGAATATCTACACCAATAAAAACATTAATTAATTTTAACTGATTCCATGCAAAATGGTAAGGCAGGAAATGTCCGTCCTCCCTTTTCTCCCTCCTTCTCTATTCTATTTTTATTACAAAAACATCATCATTACTACCATTGTAACTATTCCCAGTAATAAAAATATTACCATCGTTATCTATTGCTATTCCATTTCCAACATCATCTCCATTACCACCAGAGATGTTATTAAGAATAATCTTTCCTCCATTCCCAAAACCCTTATTCCAATTACCATTACTATCCAACTTTATAACATACGAATAAATAATATCTCCATTAAGATTCAAACTTTCCAGTATAATAAAAACGTTACCACTACTATCTATTGCTATTCCCTCTCCACTATTATCATACTCTCTTGCGATGTTATCAAAAATAACTTTTCCTCCTTTTCCAAAATTACTATCTAAGTTACCATTGCTATCCAACTTTACCACAAAAGCATCAAAATTACCAACAATATTATAACTACTCCCTGTAACATAAATATTTCCACTATTGTCTATTGTTATTCCATATCCAGAATCATGACCATCACCTCCTGCAATGTTAGAAAGAATAACTTTTCCATCTCTACCAAAATTATTTACTAATTTACCGTTACTATCTAACTTTACTACAAAAACATCATCATTACTACCATTGTAACTATTCCCAGTAATAAAAATATTACCATCGTTATCTATTGCTATTCCATTTCCAACATCATCTCCATTACCACCAGAGATGTTATTAAGAATAATCTTTCCTCCATTCCCAAAACTTCTATCCAAATTACCATTACTATCCAACTTTATAACATGAACATCCCAGAACTTTCCATTCCAGCTATCTGCTACAATATAAGCATTTCCATTACTGTCCACTGTTATTCCAGATCCCAAATTATAATTCCATCCTACAATGTTATCAAGAATAACAGCAGAGTCGTTATCTCCATCACCATCTATGTCCCTATTCAATGGTATTCCAAAATTGTTTGATACTTTTCCTACAATACTACTCCCTCCTTTATATCCACTTATTACCACCTCCCTCTTTTGAATATTTCTATTACTTCCGTTTTTCTCCTATATACTTTTTGCCAAAATTAAAACATAGGTAATGCAACCCTTAACAATACATATCTTATAATTCACACCTCTCTTCATTTTTTCTTTTCTATACTAATAAAAAGGGAAATATTTGTTGCTAATAAATTTTTTTATAAGAGAGAATAAAAAAAGACAAAGGAGTAAAAATCTATGAAAATAGTTGGTTATGTTTTAGGAAGCAAACCAAACTCACCCTATGAATTCTATTTCTTAGTTAATAAAGGAATAATTGTTCAGTTAGATGATGTAATATTAGTAAAAAGTCTCTACGAAAATAAGGAAATAATACACTTTGGGATTGTCAGAGAAATAATAAAATATACAGAAGCAAGCCAATACGCCATAGAAACAGAATTGATAATAGATAAAAAAATACCTTATATAAACGTGTCAATAGCAAAAGTTTTTGTGACAAGGATAGAACCTGAAATATACGTCCCTCCCGAACCATCCGCAGAAGTTTATCTATCCGATAAAACACATACCGAAATAGCATTATACTTCGATAAAATGGAAAACAAAATACCAATAGGATTTCTAAGAAATGACAGTAATGCCTACTTAAACTTAGACTTTGTCGATGGTTCAAATGGAGCACATGTAAACATTAGTGGTATGTCAGGGGTAGCCACAAAAACTTCATTCGCAACCTTCCTCCTATTCTCACTATTCCAAAAATCTCCCTATTCGAATAACTACAGAGCAATAATTTTTAACGTAAAATCCACCGATCTACTGTATCTTAACTATCCAAATAATTACAAAAACCTAAAAAATCATACAAAAGAAACAGTAGAAGAAGAATACAAAAAACTCGATTTACAGCCCTCCAATTTTAAAAATGTCAAAATTCTTATCCCTCCCAAAAAAAATTCAATAACAAAACAAATGGATGTGTCAGATAGTTTAATTAAAGGTAACCTATACTACTTTACAATAACAGAAATATTCAAGAAAGAATTATTCAAATTCTTCTTTGTTGATGAAATTCATGACTTCCAAAGCTTAGAAAGAATAATATCCATCGTGGAAAAACATATGCAAAACTTAGCAGAAAAAACAGATACAGAGTTAGAAAAGCAAGGCATAATAAAAACACCAAACGGATACATAGAAAATTTAGAACAAACATTCGAATACATAAAAGAATACTTAGAAGAAAATTCAAATAGATTAAATGAATCAAAATCTACTATAAACGCTTTTTTAAGAAGGTTCAAAAAAATCAAAGATGATTGCAATTTTCTAACAGGAAGAACAGAAGAGCATAAAACAGACATAGTAAAATCAATAGAAGACAATCAGTTGACAGTAATAGATGTACATAATTTAAATGAGAAAGCAAAATTATTTGTTGTCTCATCAGTCCTCTATCTTATCTACCTTAAAAAGGAAGAAGAAAACGATATAAACAAGTATTTCTTTGTCATTGATGAATTAAATAAGTACGCTCCTGCAAACAATGATACACCAATAAAAGATGTTGTAGTCGATATAGCAGAAAGAGGAAGGAGTATAGGAATAATACTAATAGGGGCACAGCAAACAGCAAGTCAGATCGATCCTCGAGTTATTTCAAACTGTGCCATAAGAGTAATCGGAAGGTCAGATCCTTTTGAATTATCAAAAACTTTTTACTCATTTTTACCAGAAGATCTTAAGAAAAGAGCAATAATATTGAAACCTGGGAATATGATAATATCCCAGCCTGATTGTCCTGTACCTTTTGTAATCAAATTCCCCTACCCCTCCTGGGCTACACGAAAAGAAGAAGTATTGGAAGATAATATGAGTATAAAAAAGATTATTTTCTAATTCAAATCAAAATTAGGCAACTTACTACAGAAATTTATTACCCTTCTTAAACTTTACCCGAAAAAGTTAATTTGTTTTAAATACCTACAATCCCAATAAATATAATAAACATTCCAATAAAGAAAGCAAGGATAGACAAACCTAACCATAAGTATCTAAAATAAGATCTATGTGTTTTTCCGTCCTCCGTAACAATTTCAATAACTTCGAAATAAGGGAATAAAGCTCTTCTAAAATAACCTTTCATAACAGCATCTTTTCCTATTAATCCACTTGTTATAAAATAACCGTAAGCAAGATCACCCCATGAAATCCCTGTTCTATAATCAACATAAATAAACCCCGTATCATCCTGCAACAACACATCCTCACTTAGTATATATCCTGCCACTCCCCTACCCACAATTTTTCCTCTAATAATTGCAGGAACAGACCTTACCATAGATACCTTTGTTTTAGATAATAAATCAAAAATCTTGCATTCTTTAAAGCTACCTTTGTAAGTAAAAATCCACTTCATAACACTGCCCACTGAAAATCCCATTAACATAAAACCAACGGTTGCAGTTGGAGAAGATAAAAATGCAGAAAACAAAATACCCCCAACAAAAGCAATTAAAGTAAAATTCAACGGAGCATATTGGAAAAATAGATCAATCAAAAATTCATCCCAAAGGGAACCAGGAACTATATCAACAGATCCATCATCTTCCTTAGGTAAATAAGTAGGAACTTGAATAGAAAAAGGTAATCAAAGTTCCTTTGCTATTCTTGATAAATTCCTTATTCTTTTAGCAATAAGTGGATGAGTAGAAGATAATTCAAGAATAGAAGCCCACGGATTAAATAAATCCCACAACATCACTTTGCCAATTGCATCTATAACTCTATTACCAACATTTTCAACTACTGCTTCTATTGCAGCAACATTAGAATTCAAAACAGCAAGTGATACATTCTTAGCTTGCTTGTAATCCATTAAACCCAAAACCCTAAACGGAGATCTGTAAAACTGATTTCCTCCATCCTCTTGCTCACTACTTCTTGCACCGAAATTAAGTAAACCATAACCAACCTTAACAAGAGCAGTAGCTAACGCATTAGGATTCATCGTCGAATAAGCAGCAAAACTATCAGCATAATACTCCCTTAAACGAGAAAGATAAAGTATCACGTACTCACTAATAATATAAATAATGTAAGTTACTATAGCAAGAATAACGATAGCACCACCGTTTCTGCGAGAAGAAGATGATCTCACAAAATGCATTGCTATCCTATATACGTAATAAAGTATTACAGGAATCATAGCAGCAAGAGTCATAAATACAAAATCATAATGGAATATGTGCCCACATTCATGAGCAATAACAGCCTTTGCTTCCTCTTCATCCATAATCTCTAACAAACCCCTACTAATAACAATCCTCGCATTAGATGGAAAATTACCATAAGTAAAAGCAGTAGGTGTCATATCCTCAATAATACCTATCCTTGGAAATTTTACATTCCTTTCACTAAATAACTTCTTTATATACTCAGAAAGATAAGAAGGTAGTTCATCAACTGTTACAAAATTACATCTATACATAAACCTTAACATTAAATCATAAATAAAAGGAGAAAGGAAAAATTGAAGCATAATAAAACCAATCGTTATAAGCATCGAAATAGATAAAGCAAATCCTCCTTCCAACCCTGACAAATACAATAAAGTAGAAGAAAGAATAAAGACAACAAAATATAAAATTAACAAAATTGAAGATGATAAAAATGCAAACATTCTTCCTTCACCTCCCTTACTAAATTAAACCTTTGAATATAATTTTTCCTTAATGCTTTGATATAAATCTTCAAAGAAGAAAGGTTCCCCATCGTATTTATTAATCAATACACTCTTATTTTTGCCACCGAACATATAATACAACCTTCTTAACTGCCCAAAATAATTTTGCTCAACGAATATAATATTATCCATTCCTTCCAGAGCACCCTCCATCTTTTCTATCGGAAATGGATATAATACAACCGGTTTAACCAATCTAAAACTAACTCCTTCACTCTTATTTATTTCAACACAAACTTCCTTTACAAAATGATAATTAATACCATAAGCAACAATAGCAACCTTTGGATTACTACCAATATCCTCAAATTCAAAGAAGTAATCGTTGAAATTAGCCAATTTCCTCATTCTCTTTTCAACCATTTTCTTCCTTATAGAAGAATTTTCAGTAATAAAACCTTTTTCGTTGTGCTCATTACCAGAAGTTTGAAATTGTAACCCCTTAACCGATGGTATAATCCTATAACTTATCCCATCTTCAGTAAATTGATATCTATACAAACGTTCATTAGGCTCATAATCTACATATTTACCCCTATCTACTTTTAACTCATCCAATAAACTATCATCTATGTATTTAGTAGTATATACATTTTCACCTAACTGTAGGTCAGAAAGAATTATAACAGGTAACTGGTATTTTTCAGCAAGGTTAAAAGCTTGGAAAGTATAAACAAACATTTCATATGGATTAGATGGGAAAATAACTATTTTTTCAGTATCCCCATGTCCTAAAAATAAGGACATCAAAATATCGCCGTCTTCAGTTTTTGTAGGTAATCCAGTTGAAGGTCCTCCCCTTTGAATATTAGCAATAACTATAGGAGTTTCAGTCATGTATGCATATCCTATAGCTTCAACCATCAATGAAAATCCGGGTCCAGATGTAGCAGTCATAGCTCTTACACCAGCCAAAGAAGCACCTATAACCGAGTTAATAGCCGATATTTCATCCTCAGTCTGAACAGCTACACCCCCAAAATTACCAATATTTTTTACCATAAATTCCAGTATACTGCTTGCAGGAGTAATTGGGTAACCCGCAAAGTACTTGCATCCCGCAGCCAATGCCCCCATCGCTAATCCTTCATTACCACTCATTATCATTCTTTTAACCCCATCCTTACCTTTAACAACCTTGTAAGGAAGTATAGAATTATCACTTAGGAATTTCTTGGCAAAATTATACCCTTCCAAAAAAGCTCTCTTATTCTTTTCAACAATTTCCATAGATTTTTTAGAAAACCTCTTTTCAATTTGATCCATAACATAAGAGTAATCCATTCCATCAAAAAGCGCAATAGAAGCACCCAAACTAACCATATTCTTTGATATTGCAGTTCCTGTAATATCACGTGCTATTTTCGACAACGGAATCGCCAACTTTATACAATCAACCTTATCCAAATCAGTAATGCCACTTTGCTCATCAAATATAACTATAGTTGAACTTTTTATCTGCTCCTTTGAAACTAAAATAGCATTTTCATCAAAAGCTATTAAAACATCTAATTTTTTGACCCTTGCAAAAACAGGGTTTTCAGAAAACCTCACTTCAAAAGTTGTGTTTCCTCCCTTTATTCTTGACGAATACTTTCTATATGTTGCCAATTCAAATCCATTACGAAATACATTCATAGCAAATATATGTCCTGTAGAATCTATACCTTCTCCCTGCTCGCCTGATATCTTCCAAACGTACTGCATAATATCCTCCTTTATCCTTTAACTACTCCTATAGGTCTAAGTTTTGCAACAATAGAAGATATTCCTGTTTTTTCAACGATATCGACAATTATAGAAGCATCCTTATAAGCCTCAGGAGCTTCTTCAACAACAGTTGCCTTACTTGAAGCCCTTACGTCAATCCCTTGTTCTTTTAACCTTTTTAACAATTGATTATAATCTATTTCTCTTTTTGCTTGGTTTCTACTCTTTACTCTACCTGCTCCATGACAAGTATGAGAACATGTTAATTCATAGGCTTTTTCAGTACCAATTAAAACAAAAGAATACCTTCCCATATCTCCTGGTATAAAAATAGGTTGTCCTATAGGTTTATAAATATCAGGTAAATTAGGAGAATTAGGAGGTAAAGCTCTTGTTGCTCCCTTCCTATGCATCACCAATTTCTTACCCTTGTACTCCTCAATCGTAGCCATATTGTGACTAATATCATATATTAAATCAACTATTACTGATTTACCAAAAACTTCCCTGAAAGCCTTTCTAATTTTATAGGTTATAATCTGTCTATTAAGATGAGCAAAATTAGCTGCAGTGTTCATTGCAGTTATGTATCTTTGTCCTTCATTACTTATAGCAGGCACGCAAGCCAATTGCTTATCTGTAACCTTGATACCATATTTATCCATACTTTTCAACATCAGATTTATGTAATCTGTGGCTATTTGATGTCCAAAACCTCTGGATCCACAGTGAATCATTAAAACAATCTGACTTTCTTTTAATCCCATAATTTGAGCAGCTTTTGAGTTGTATATTTTTTCAACCACTTGAAGTTCAAGGAAATGATTCCCAGATCCTAAAGTTCCCAATTGTGTTCTTCCTCTTTCAATTGCCTCAGAGCTTACATTATCAACATCTATAAAATTTTTCACCCCTTTATCTTCAACGAGCTCTATTTCATCTTTAGTTGCCATATCATTTTCAACAGCCCATTTTAAACCTTTCTCTAAAACCTTTTTAAACTCATTTTTAGAAAATCTTATATCACTTTCAGAAGATACCCCAGAAGGTACATACTCAAATAACTTATCCAACAACTTCTCTTTTAGAGCATTTTTTAACTCATTAAAAAATAAATTAGTTCTCAACAATCTGACTCCACAATTTATATCAAACCCTATTCCCCCTGGCGAAATAACTCCGCCATTATTATAATCTGTGCAAGCGACAGCACCAATCGGAAACCCATATCCCCAATGAACATCAGGCATAACAAAAACTTTTTCAACACCTTGCAAATTAGTCACATTAACTATCTGCTCAAAAGATTGATCACTTAAAACACTTTCTATAATTTCATCGTTTGCAAAAACAAGTGCAGGAACCAAAGATACCCCTTCTCTATAAACTTTATAAATGAAGCTGTCTATTTTTTCTATTTCCTTTACTTTCATTTTATACTTAAGCTATAGCTTACTTAACTAAGTATTTTACTCAATTACCTCCTAATACATTAATTTTTTATCAATACATTTGTTCCTTTCCAGAAAATTTTCCTCTAAATACAAAATAACTATAATAGGTATACAATAATACAATAGGAACACCAACAGCTAAAATAACAATCATAGCAGTTTGAGTTACAGGAGAAGAAGAATGATTAATTATGTTTATTCCATTTCCATCCAAACCTCTAACAATAAAAGGATATTGTATCAACCCTACCAAAGCCCAACTTAATAATAAATTCAACGTTGACAACCAAAAATGATAAGCTTTTATGAACATAGCAATACTAACAACAACGATTAAAGAAGCAACAACCCAGTAGAAAATAGATAAATCTTTAAACATATGATGTGTCCAAAATACAAATACTACGAAAAGAATTAAGAAAATAGAGTTAGAAAGTTTCATTATGTTAATCGCTCTGTTATTTATCTCTTCTCCTTCAACCTTTATCAATACATAACCCATAGCATGAGTTATAATTAAAGACATTCCAAGTAATCCAACTAACAGTGCATATGGTCTAAGTAGAGTGAAAAAATCACCAGTATACCACATTTCCTCATTTAATGGTATTCCCATAATAACATTTCCCAAAGCAACCCCAAACAATAAAGAAGGTATTAGATTTCCTATAAAATAGGCATTATTCCAAAAATTCCTTCTCTCCTTATCTTTTAAGTAAAGTTCAATAGAAGCTACAGAAATTATTATAGAAACAAGAACGACAAAAAGTGCTAAGAAAAAACCACCAAATATGGTAGCATAAGATTGTGGGAAAGCACCCCACATAATAACTGCAGCTGCAATTAACCAAACACCAGCTCCGTCCCAAAATGGAGCAACAGAATTAAGTACTGCCTTCTTTTCTTCCTCACTTTTCGCTAGGAAGGGAAAAACAGCACCAGTTCCCAAAATCGGACCATATAAGAAAACATACATAAAGAAAGCTACACCTAAAACTATATAAAGCACATGTTGAGTAAATAATCCTTCCATAAAACTACACCTCCCCTGCAGGTTGAGCTACTACAGAAGATTCACTATCCTCAGCTTTAAAATCTTTTATTATCTTCATTATTAAGTAATAAGCAACATATGCTAAGAATAAATACAATACTAATAAAACTACGATTGTAAGCAAAACATTGAAAGCATTCAAATTAGGAGCCAAAGCATCCTTTGTTTTCAATACTCCGTATATCACGTAAGGTTGCCTACCTATTTCTGCAGTATACCATCCCGCAGTATTAGCAACCAAAGGTAACCACCAAGAATGCATAACAGCTTTTAAGAATTTTTGGTTATCATACTGCTTTTTCCATATTAAGTATAGCCCTATTAAACCAAGTAATGCAAAGAATGATCCCAAGAATATCATTATTCTAAATGTATAGTAAGTAATAGCAACTGGTGGATGCTCTTTAACAACGGTTCCATCAGGAAGAGTTTTAACAAATTCTTTTATCCCCTTCATTTCTATATTCAAATCTAAGTGAGGAGGGAAAAATTCTATGCCGTAAAGGATAGCATTTAAAAAGGGAATATCTATTTCTATGACATTTCTCTGATTTTTTTCGTCAACGATAGCAATAACAGACATTGGGATATTAGGTCCCCTTTTTGTATCCCACATTGCCTCAAAAGCAGCAATTTTAGCAGGTTGATACCTAAAAGCAACCATTGCTTGTAAGTGACCTGTAAAGAACTGTGCAAACGCAGAAAAAGCAAAAACTATAAATGAAATCCTTAGAAGTGTTGAAGTAAACTCACCATTATTTTTCTTAGTAAAAACATAATAAGCTCCGATTGCAGAAGTTAGCAAAGAAGCAGTTATCCAACAAGCTATAGTGGTATGTAACATTCTAACTATAGTAGAAGGATTAAAAACTGCCTTAAACCAATCAACGATTATAACTTTGTCAATTTCGCCAGTAGCAGTCCTTATTATTTCATATCCAGCAGGTGTTTGCATCCAACTATTTGTAGCCAAAATAAAGAAAGCTGAAAGGTGAGTTCCTAAAAATACCATCAAAGAAGAAAACCAATACATAAATTTAGGTATCCTGTTTTGTCCAAAAAGTAATAGACCAATAAAAACTCCTTCTAAGAAAAATGCAAAAACACCTTCTGCTGTCATCGTTATACCAATCAAATCAGCTGCTATTTTTGAAAATTTTGACCAATACATACCAAAAGAAAAAGATAAGGTAAAACCTGCAACAACACCAATAACAAATATTACAGCTAAAATTTTAACAAGCAACTTTGATATCTCGTTATAAACCTCCTTCCCCTTTATTAGATATAATGTTTGAAAAAGTAAAATCAGAAACGAAAGACCGATTGTAATAGGTGGGAATATAAAGTGAAAGGTAGTAGCTAATGCGAAATGTATCCGTGCTAACAATAATTCCATACTTATCCTCCCCCTTTCCTATTATACTATTCAACACAAAATCTAATCATCCCTTGCCAAAATAAACCAAAAAAGGAAACTCTATTTCAATATTGAACAATCTTAATAGAAATGATTTTTTAAAAAATCAATGAAAATTCCAAAATGTCTATAAATGAAAAAATAAAGAAACTAAGAAACGATTACTTAATAAAAATAACACTAACATCATTAATAATATCTTTTGTACCATCATGTTCATTGTTTATGCTTCTCTTGATAACTTTATTTTCAAATACAACAAACATAACCATCATGTTTATCTTTTGCTTACTTTTATTATTTTCAATCATATTCTTTTTCTTATCATCCGCACTTCTATTAGGAATCTTCATGAATTCAAAATACAATACTTCAGTAAGAGCCTTAATTATCCAAGAAATCCTAAATAACCTGAATATGCAAAATATTATATACCTACAAAATTTTACCAATTCAGCTTTAGCACATAATTTTCCCGTAGCCAATATTTTTAAACCCAAAGAAACCCTATCCACTATTTTGCATTTTGGTATAAGACACTCATTTAATACATACTTCGAATTTGTAAAAAATAATCTAAAAATAATAGGAACAGAAATAGTATATTACATATCATCAAGAAGCACTCTCAGAAAAGATATTCAAGGAGGGATACTCCTAAAAATTTATCCACCTCAAAACATAAACTTACCCACAGAATTCGTTTATAACGACGGACAATCACTATATTTTTATTTCCCTTACAAAGAAAAATGGAATTTCTCCCTAATATCAGAACCTAATTATCAACCACTCCTACAAGAAATAAATTATATAATTTTATCAATATGAAAAAATTAAAATCAACGATAAAGATAATTCTGTTAATCATTCTTTTCTTAATATACCATTTTTCCTTTAATCTTATTTATTGTCAATGTCAGAGTGAAATGAATAAATCTTGCTGTTGTAATTCCTGTAAATGCCCTAAATTAAATCCACAACAAGATAAAGACAACGAAGTTATCAATACAGAAATATCAATCTTTCTTCCCTTAAAATATGCCAAAATAAATGATTTAACAAAAGAAATAAAAACTATTTTCCTACATTTTCCTCTAAAGCTTTTCTTCCTCATAATCGACTGGATACTAACCGTTAAGATAATTTGTTAATATCTTCTTTTCCAAAAAAAATCTAAAAATTCAACTCTTTTTTATTTAAATCCGACTTTACCCAAATTGAATATTCTTAGGAGGGAAAAAATGATCAGGAAAATTGCAATTATCATTCTAATCATACTTATAGCAACATTTGCTGCACAAAAAGATGATAGTTTCAATGAATTCCAAAATGAAATAAACAAGCTCATTAATTTAGCAACAATATACAACCCCGAAATATTAAAATATGACCAAATGCTCAAAGAAAACTATTATCTATCTCAAAGCATCATTTACGAAAAAGAAAAAATGATCTCCATAGGCACCTCAATAGATACAAATAACTTTTTACCCAATAAAAAAGAACCTATGTCAGGTCTATCAATAATGTATTCCTTAAAAAAACCAAATAATTTACAAGAATCCTTTAGAACAGAAATAATCAACCAAAAAATAATAGAAACTCAGAAACTACAAACCTTAAACAATATCGCTAAATCCATTAAAACAAACTTACTAAACATAATAACCAACAAACAACTAATAAAAAAATTAGAAGAAATTGAAAGATTATACAAAGAAATCTTAGAATTAGCAAAAAACGATTACAAATACTCCAAATCAAAACTATCACAAATATATTCCATAATTTCAGAAATCTACAATATACAAACCGAAAAAGTAAAGCTAAACCAAGAAATAATAAATAACAAAATAGAAATCTATAATTTAATCGGAATACCAACACAAATTGAAATTAACACAGAAAATTTAGAAATTAACCAAAAATATAGAACAGAAAATATTCAACAACCCAGAACTCAAAATTAAAAATCTACAAATTGAAAAAACCAAATTAGAAATAGAAAAAGAAAAAAAGAAATCCGAAAACCAATTTTCCATTGAATACATGCTCAGACCACAACTACCATCCATGATTTACCTACGCTATTCCTTAATTCTACCCAACAAAAATCAACAACAACTATTAATTAACTCAATAAACTGGAAACTCGAAAATTTAAAAACAGAATACCAACAAAACTACAAAGAACTTTATTACCAACACTTACAAATTCTTAAATAGAATACACCAAAATAGAACTAAATATAACTCAAGAAAATATAAAAAACGTATTAAAACAAATAGAACAGCTAAAAGTAGAATACCAATATAACAAAACAGAATTAAATGAAATAATTGAAGCAATAAAAGATCTTAAAAATCTTCAAATAAATGAGTTAAAATATTACCAAAGTATAAACTTAAAACTAATAGAACTAAAATACCTAAACGGCCAAATATTTGAATAAAGGGGTGATTAAACAATGATAAAAATTATACTCATTCTTTTGTTGTCAATCACTTTCATCTTCAATTCTTGCAACATAAAAGAAAAACAAACGACAAAAGAAACAGAAAAAACAGGAATTCACCATCAAGAGCATGTTATCTATACCTGCCCTATGCACCCACAAATAAAACAAGACAAACCAGGTGATTGCCCCATCTGTGGTATGAAACTTGTCCCTCAATCCAACACACAAACAACTAACTCAAATATAAACTACATTGAACATGAACACAAACATGGTTTAACAGATACACAAACAAAAACTTCTTCAATAAACATAATTGAAGCATCAATAGGAATACCCGAATATATAGTAGATTACAAAATAGTAAAAAACACCTTCCAAACGATAGCATACACTGAAATAAATCAATCATTTCTTTACAATCTAACTTTTTTTAATTCCACTTTTATTATAGAAGATACCTTCAATACATTCGAAGGGCAATTTATAAAGAAAAATCAACCGCTATTAAAAGTAAAGAGCTTTGAAATAGAACAAACCAAAAGAGAATTAATGTTATCCCCAAAATTTTCTGAAATTATAAAACAAAAATTAAATTTTTTAAGGAGTTATTCCTTTGGAGTTTTGACATCAGATAATGTAGTTAGAGCACCCTTTGATTGTGTAATAGTAAAGAAATATTTCAACAACGGTTCAACTGTAGAACCTAACCAACCTATTTACACATTTTCAAAAGATATTTGGATAGTAGCAGAAGTCCCCATTTCCTACTACAATCAAATTTATCCACAAAGAAAAGTAAAGATAAAATTTAATAACGAAGAATATTTTTCATTTATAGAAACAATATTATTTGAAAGCAACAAAGATTCAAGAGTCCTAAGAGTAAAGATTAACTATCCCAAAGAACTTAATCTAAAATCTATAAACATACCTGTTGAAGTAAAGTTTGAAGACAGTGAAGAAATCCTTGCTGTACCTTATGAAAGCGTCCTGAATTACGGAAATAAAAAAATTGTCTTTAAAAAAATAGGAGAAAACAAATATAAACCCGTAAGGATAGAAGTTGGAAGAATTTTCTGGGATGAAGACCAAGGTTACTATGAAGTTAAAAACGGTATAAACAAAGGCGAAATAATAGCAAAAGACGGATACTTCCTTTTAGATAGCGAAACCAGAATAAAAGGATTGGAGGGAAATTAAATATGGTCAAATTTCTTACAAAATTCTCAAGCCTTATCATATTCATGAGCTTAATCTTAATAATTTACATAAATCACTACATATTCGTATCTAAAAAAATCAAAATAGATGTTATTCCTGATTTATCTGATAAACAAATCATTATATACTGCAAGTTTGAAGGGCAATCACCAAAGGTTATCCAAGACCAACTAACCTACCCACTAAGCACAGCTTTATTAGGATTACCCGGTGTAAAGTATGTAAGAACTTACACAATGGCAAACTATTCTCTTATTTATGTTATCTTAAAGGAAAATACTGACTTATATTGGGCAAGGAGCAGAGTTTTAGAAAAAATTCCGCAAGTAGAACTGCCAGAAGAAGCAAAAGTAGAATTAGGTCCAGATGCAACAGGAGTTGGTTGGGCATTCCAATACGTCCTAACATCAAATGAACTAAATTTAGCAGAATTAAGAGATCTAAATGATTTCTACATCAAATACAGATTATTAAGCGTTGATGGAGTTTCCGAAGTAGCGTCCATCGGAGGATTTCAAAAAGAATACAGGATAACAATCGACCCCCTGGAATTGGCTAAATACAAAATTGAACCCTTGCAAATAGCTGAAATCATAAAAAACAATAACATAGAAGGAAGCGGAAAATATATAGATATATCCTCTTTAACTACTATAATCCAAACAAAAGGATATTTCAAATCCCTAAAAGATATCGCCTTAATACCAATAAATGAGAATCTAAAACTGAAAGATATCGCATCCATAAATATAGTGCCATCCTTAAGAATGGGAACCACAGATTACAATGGACAAGGAAATACAGTCGGAGGAATAGTAATAATCCGACAAAACGCAGATACGTACCAAACTATACAAAAAATAAAACAAGAAATCCAAAGGTTTAATCTTCCCAAATCAGTAAATCTCATTCCCGTATACGACCGATCCTTCATAATAGAAGAATCAATAAAAGGATTAATAAAGGATATATCCAAAGAATTGCTTATCACCATCATTGTAGTTATCGTTTTCATTCTCGATTTCAAACTATCAATAATAATCTGCTATCTTATAATTTTGGGGGTACTATTAACGATTTTTGTTTTTAACTCAATCGGTATAACTTCAAACATAATGTCTTTGGGAGGATTAATTTTGTCAGTAGGAGCAATGATAGATGCAGGAATAGTTATAAACGAAAATTATCACCGAAAATTAGAAGGATACCAAAAAATTATGAATTCAAACCTCAAAATATATTCAAATTTTCTAACCAATAGATTTATCGATTTACAAAAGATAAAAAAAATATTCTTAGAGAATACTTTAAGAGAGGTTGGATTTCCGATATTTGTTGCTTTATTAATCGTTGCATTATCTTTTGTTCCGTTTCTCTATTTGAGTGGACAAGTTGGAAAACTATTTTATCCATTGGTCATAACTAAAACGATTGCAATGCTAATAGGGTCTATTCTTTCGATACTGTTAGTTATTCCCTTCCTCCATCTTTTTGGCATATGGAAAGTAATACCAGAATTGAAAAACCCTATAAATTACCTTTTAGAAAAGACATATAGCATTATTTTTTATCCGTTGATAATTTTTAGATTTTTGTTAATTATCTTACCAATTATAGGAGGTTATTATTTTTTTAATTTATTGTTTTCTTTAAAAACTGAGTTTTTACCTTACTTAAGGGAGTTTTCATTAATGTATATGCCAACAACTATAACAGGAATAACAATAGATGAAGCACAAAGGTTATTAACATACCAAGATAAAGTAATAATGACAGTTCCAGAGGTTTATAGTGTTTTTGGTAAAGCAGGTAGAGCAGATACAGCAACCGACCCTGCACCATTATCTATGATAGAAACCATCATAACCCTTAAACCATTACATATGTGGAGAAAAAACCTAACCTATGAAAAACTAATAGAAGAATTAGATAAAAAATTACAAATACCAGGTGTTGTAAACGGATGGACCCAACCAATAAAAGGTAGAATTGACATGATAACAACAGGAATACGAACACCATTGGGAATAAAAATCATGGGAACAGATTTAAACACGATATATAAAGAATCATTAAAGATCGAGGAAAAATTGAAAAATTCAAACATTTTTAACACAGTCTTCGCCGAAAGAACCAATATCCAACCATACATAACCATAGAATACGATAGAAATCAACTTCAATTAAGAAACCTTAACATTTCAGATGTTCAACAATACATTGATTACTTGTTTAACAACAAACCAATCTCTACTTTCATAGATAATGTAAAAAGATACCCTATAAGTTTGGGAGTATATAACTCAAGAAAATACAACATAGAATCTTTTCCGATCTATGTGAAAAATCAATTTTTCAAACTTTCAGATGTAGCAAGAATAAAATACGAGTATTCATTTTCTGAAATAAAAACAGAAAACGGCCTATTCGTAAATTATATATACCTTGTTCCCAAAGCTAATCAAGATATTAACAACATTTTGAAAGAAACCGATAACATAATAAAAACTAATTTACCAAGCGGCATATCTTATGAATACAGTGGAGAATTCAAATATTGGCAAGAAACGATAAATAACCTTTCTATTATAGTTCCACTTGTCTTATTCATCATCGTTTCACTTCTCTTCATTATTTTTGGCAATTTCAAAGATGTTTTTATAGTTCTTTATTTACTACCTTGTGCAATGTTAGGTAGTGTATTATTTTTACATTTTTTCAAAGAAAGTTTATCGGTTGCATCGATAGCTGGAATAATTTCGACGATGGGTATAGCCGTAGAAATGTTAGTTATAATGATGGTTTATATAAAAAATTCTCTAAATACAACAAAAGATTTATATACTGACATATTTAATGGAGCAGTAAAGAGAGTAAGACCAAAAGTAATGACAGCCGTAACAATATTTATATCTTTAATACCGATTGTTTATAGCACAGAAATAGGAAGCGAAATATTGACAGCAATCGTTATTCCTATGATAGGAGGGACGATAACTTCATTCCTGACAGCCTTAATTATCATCCCACCTTTTTACTATTTCCTACTCACAGTTTTTAGTAAAAAACGGAAGAAAATCACGGGTATTTAGATAGTATGCTATAAAGGAAAATAGCTAAACTTTTAGTATTGAGGACGTTATTTTTTTTAACGAATGCTTTTCGCGCCCATTTAACTCCCCATTCCATGTAATCAAGTTGTTCTAAACTATGAGCATCAGTATTTATTACAATATTTATTTCTCTGTTTTTCAACAACCTATAATCAATAATTAATTGGTAATCAATATCCAATCTATCCAAATGAGAGTTTATTTCAATAAACTTTCCTTTGCTATTAGCATAGTCAAATATTTCAAATATTTTTTCATTACTCAAATTAATTGGATCTCTTATACCTAAAACTCTGGTAGTAAGGTGGCAAAGAATTAGTCCTTTCTGTTTTTCAAGTGCATTCTTCAGTCTACGAAAATTTAATTCTTCGCTTAACTTAAAATCAGAATGTATGGAAAGATTAAGGTAATCCAATTTTTTTACCAATTCCATAGCTTGTTGATTTTTATCAGAAAATAAATCTCCATTAGGGTCTATGTTTTCTTCCACTGCCCAAAATATCCTTAACCCATCTAACTCCCTTAAATTCGCATATTCTTCAGCCCTTTCAAGAAAATAATCTACGTGGTCAGAGATTCCCACATATTCATACCCCTTTTTCTTACAGTATTTAACTATCTCTTCTAAAGTATTCCTGCCGTCAGAAAAATTAGTATGCACATGCAAATCCCCTTTAATATCCTCAAAATTTACTAAATCCTGGAAATCATCTTGTTTAGCTATTTCAAAAATATTTGGGTAATCCACAAGTTCAGGAGGGATTGGATTAACACCCAAATAATCAAAAAAAGAATCTAAAGAATAAATCTTTAATTCTCTCCATTTGCTTAAAAAACTCTCCAATTCATCATTGGTATGTTTAATAAAGTTATCAGGAAAATACCTACCATTGAATAAAAAATAAACATAATAAGGCAAATAATCTTCAGATATAACAAATATCAGCGGTACTTTACATAAGTTAGTTTTAAAAATAAAAATCTTCTCTTTTTCAATGCTTATCATTCTATCGATTTCAAAACTAACTTCAATGCTTTGTAGAAATTTAACAGGGCAAAAATTGGGCTCTCTAACAATGAAGCAAATATTTTCTATTATTCTATCAAACCTAAGAACAGAACCACTTTCTACAAAATTAACTCCCCTACCCCTTAATTCTTTTTTTATGAAACTGTAAAATCCATAGACTTCATAAAAAAAACCTTTACCGTATTTGAAATTTATCAGAAAATTAGCAATCTGATAAAATTTTTCGAATAACAAATGATAACTAATATAATACCCTTCCTTACGAAGTAAATCATGTAATGAAATAAAAAACTCGTGGTTTATGTTTTTCAAGTCGCTTAAAGTAGAAATATCAAAATTAAGTTTTTCAAAATCAATATCAATTTTAAAACCCAAAATTTCATTCAAAATGTAACTTATAATTTTGCTTTTAAATTTCTTTATGGTTCGAAATTTTTTAAATTCTTCAAATTTTGATATTAAATTTTTATCCCAGAATTTTTCTGAATAATTTATTTCTTTTTTATCATCCGACCCCAATCTTTCCCATACAAAACTCTTAAGAAAAGATAACTTTCGTTTATAATACTTAATCTTTCCCAATTCATTTTTTTCAAAAAACGAAACAACAAAGACATAATCTTCAAAACTTTCCAGAAATTTCAATAACATATTCAAGTTTTGGAGATGATCAACTTTCCTTGTATATCGATTTTCTTCACTTCAGTAGGTTTATTTAGTATATTTACTATTATTCCAAGGGCTATCCAATTAACTATCATAGAAGTTCCACCATAACTTATAAAAGGCAAAGTTACACCAGTAGCTGGAAGTAAAGATAAAGTAACAGACATATTAATAATAGCATTAATAAAAATCAAAAATCCTAATCCAAACAAAACTAATTTATAAAAAACATCATTTATTTTCATGCTTTTATATATGATAACAGAGAAAAAAGCGAAGAAAATGAAAAGAACGATCAAATTTCCAACTATTCCTAATTCTTCCCCAATAACGGAATATATGAAGTCGGTATGTTTTTCGGGCAGGTAATAATTCTTAAGGTTTCCATTACCAAAACCAACACCCCATATATACCCTCTTCCATGTGCTATTAAACTTTGTGTTATGTTATAACCATACCCCAGAGGATCCTTCCATGGATCAATAAAAGCTAATAATCTCTTGATTCTATAGCTTTTGGTAAACAACAATATCCAGAAACCAATAAAAGAAAAAGTAGCAAGCGGAAGGAAATGCCATAAAGGAGTTCCCCCAACAAACATTATAACCAAAAATAAAGCAGCAACAACAGAAGCATTACCTAAATCAGGCTCAAGATTTATAAGTAAAGCAAATATAAGCATTAACAAAAAAGGGGGCACAAATCCTTTTTTAAAATCTTTAACCATATCCATCCTGTTGGAAATAAAATAAGCAGTGTATAAAACAATAGTTAATTTGGCAAACTCAGAAGGTTGGATATTAAAAGGTCCTATACCAATCCATGCCTTTGAACCATTAACCTCTATCCCCAAAGGCGTTAAAACCAAAACCAAAAGAAAAATATTAATAACAATAATAGGAATAAGCAATTGCTTTATCTTGTCGATACCTATTTTATTAACCACAAAAAACAAAATAATTCCAACTGTTAAGGACAAAAGTTGCTTAAAAACTAACGAAATATCAAAAGAAGCAGAATAAACCATAGCAACACCAAACAAAGATAACACTAAAAATACAAAGAATATCAGCTTACTCAAAAAATTCATATAAAATTAATCAAACAATTCACTTATTGATTTTTTCAAGTATATTCTTTTTATAACTTCAGATATCAGATTAGAAATTGAAGAGACGATTATTTTTTGATTAGTATTTTTAAGGGGGATGGTGTCAGTGACAAACATTTTTTCTATTGGAGATTTATCGAGTAATTCCAATGCGTTGGATGAGAATACTGGATGAACTGCCAATGCATATATTTTATTAGCTCCCATAGCTTTCAATTTTTCGGCAGCTCTAACTAAGGTCTTAGCAGTAGAAACCATATCATCAACGATAATCACATTCTTGTTTTCTATTTCACCCACAACCTCCATGGATTCTACTTCTTCTATATCGGGTCTTCTTTTAAACATCACGGCAATAGGTAATCCCATTTTTTCTGAATACATTCTTGCTCTTATAACACTACCCGCATCAGGAGCAAGAATAACAAAACTATCTTTATCCACTTTCCCAATATATTCCATAAACGCATTTACAAGTGCCCTATAAGCATAAAGGTTATCGACGGGTATATCGAAAAATCCTTGTATAGCAGGAGCATGAAGATCAACTGTAACAACCCTATTAGCTCCCGCGACAGTTATTAAGTTGGCCACTAATTTAGCGGTGATTGGTTCTCTTCCCGATACTTTCTTTTCCTGCTTTGCATATCCAAAATATGGTATAACAGCAGTAATACTATTAGCTGATGCTCTCTTAACAGCATCAATTATTATCAACAATTCCATTAAATTATCATTAACAGGTGGACAAGTAGATTGAATAACAAATACATCCTTCCCTCTAACATTTTCCAAAATTTTAACCCTTACCTCACCATCAGAAAACTTAGAAACTATACTATTAGCTAACGGAATATCAAGAGTATCAGAAATTTTCTTTGCCAATTCAAGATTAGAATTACCACTTATAAGAACCAATCTGTTGAAAATATCCTTGTTTTCCTCAATTTCTTCGCTTTGAGGAGTAATCATATTTATCCTTTTTACAAAGCTGATTACTCAGCTTTGGTTAGAGTATTTTTATTCCGCCTCTAACAAGCGGACAATAAAATAACAATTTTTTATTTTTTAGAAATCTATCTTTTCAGATACAGATCTTCCTTGTAAGAAGTAGAGTAAATAATCAGGACCTCCTGCTTTGGCATCAGTACCCGACATGTTAAATCCACCAAAAGGATGAACACCGACAATAGCACCCGTACATTTCCTGTTAATGTAAAGATTACCGCAATAGAAATCTTTTACAGCTTTATCGATATTATATCGATTTTCACTAAAAACTGCACCCGTAAGTCCATATTCAGTTGAATTAGCAATATCTATAGCTTGGTTGAAATCTTCAAATTTCATGACCGCTAAGACAGGTCCAAATATCTCTTCTTGAGCAATTACATCATTAACTTTTACATCTTCAAAGATAGTAGGTTGGATATAGTATCCTTTATCTTCTAACAATTTGCTACCTCCAAAAACAAGTTTATTTTGTTTTTTTCCGATTTCAATGTACTCTAATATTTTATCTTGTGCAGCTTTATTTATAACAGGTCCCATAAATTTATTTTCCTTAGGCAAACCAACTTCAATATTTTTTACCTTTTCTACAAACAAATTCATAAACTTGTCGTATATGTTTTTGTGTAGTAGTAATCTCGAGCAAGCTGAGCACTTCTGTCCTTGATACCCATAAGCAGAAACTAAAACGCTATTAACAGCATAATTAAGGAATTCCTCATCTTTAATATCATCAACGATTATTGCGTTTTTCCCACCCATTTCAGCAATAACTCTTTTTAGATGTTTTTGTCCTGGTCTAACAATAGAAGCTTCTTTGTATATATTTATCCCAACTTCTTTAGATCCTGTAAATGCTATCATTCTAACTAAAGGATGTTTAACGAGATAATCCCCTACTACACTTCCTCTTCCAGATAGAAAGTTCAAAACTCCATCGGGCAATCCAGCTTCTTTCATTATCGAATAGAAGAAATAAGACATAAAGCAAGAGTCATTAGCAGGTTTGAGAATAACAGTGTTACCTGTAACAAGAGCAGCGATAGACATTCCTGCAGGAATAGCAAGCGGGAAATTCCATGGTGGTATAACTAACACAACACCCAAAGGTAAGTAGTGATAATAATTTTTTTCTCCTGGGAATTTCAGGAGTTTTGGTTTATTTTCATATAGTTCTATCATTTGTTGAGCATAGTATTCAAGGTAATCAATAGTTTCAGCAACATCAGCATCTGCTTCGGCATAATTTTTACCAACTTCTAATATCATCCAAGCAATAGCCTCAAACCTTCTTTGTCTGAGAATGTTTGCAGCTCTGAAGAATATATGTGCCCTTTGATAAACATCCAATTTTGACCATGTTTTAAATGCTTCATAAGCTGCATTTACTGCTGATTCTGCTTGTTCTATTGAAGCATCTTGGAAAACTCCAACTACTTGCGAAAAATCACCAGGATTGATAGATTTTATCTTATTATTGGAATAATATTCTTTACCACCTATAAATAAAGGATATTCCTTGCCTAAATTTGATTCTGCGAAATCTATTGCATCTCTTATTTTCTTAACCACATTTGGGTCTGAAAGGTTTAAAAAAGGTTCTGTTTGGTAATCACTTTTATTATACGACAGGTTTTCTTTTCTTATCATTGTTTGCATAAGAACTACCCCCTTATACGATAACTTACAATAATAAATTTCCATAAAAAAAACCAAATCCTCCTTCAATAAATTTTCGCTTTTTAGCAAGGATAAAAGTAGATTTGGTAAAATTAATAAAATATGACAACAATATTGGCAGTCAAAAAAAATAATAAGTTAGTGATAGCAGGAGATGGACAAGTTACTTTTGGTAATGCTTATTCGATAAAGAACACTGCCAAAAAGATAAGGAGGATGTATAAAGACAGTGTTTTAAGTGGTTTTGCTGGAAGTGCAGCAGATGGACTTGCTCTATACGAGCGACTTGATAAGAAACTTGAAGAATATAACGGTAATCTAAAGAAAGCAGCAATAGAATTAGCAAGGGAATGGAGAACCGATAAAATTTTAAGAAGATTAGAAGCAATGATTGTTGTTGGAAATAAAGATACTTTATTAATCCTTTCAGGAAATGGTGATATAATAGAACCCGATGATAACATAGCAGCCATTGGCTCAGGAGGACCATACGCATACGCAGCAGCAAAAGCACTATACGATAACACAACATTAGACCCCTATGATATCGTATTAAAAGCTATGAATATAGCTTCAAACCTCTGCATCTTCACAAATTCCAACATTACGATAGATTTTATAGAATTCTAAATGTATATAGACTTTCATTGCCATTTAGCAGACGAACAATATAGAGAACAAGAAATCCAAGAGATTATTGATACTTGCCAAAAAGAGAATATCATCATTTGCTCAATGAGCACAGATTTGAACGACTTCAAAAAAAATCTCGAATACACTAAATACAACAATGTTCTAATAGGGTTTGGAATACATCCTTATGAAGCACACAAAATAAATAAAAACTACGAAAAAATAGAAGAAACCTTAAAGAAATATAAAGACAAAATTTCATTCTTAGGAGAAGTCGGATTAGATTTTTATAAAATGGAAGAAACAAAAAAAGAACAAATAGAAATATTTGAATATTTTGTGAACTTATCTTGTGAATATGATCTTCCATTAAGCATTCATACAAGAGGAGCAGAAAGAGAAGTATCAGAAATTTTAACTAAATATCAGAAACAAAAAAAAATAAAAGCAATATTTCACTGTTTCACATCTACTGACAAAATCATCGTAAATACAATATTAGAAAATGATTGGTACTTTGAATTTGGTGGAGTAATAACTTTCAAAAAATCAAATGAATTAAGGAATATTTTAAAATACATCTATGAAGCAAAAGGTAAGATTTTGTGTGAAACGGATAGTCCTTATATAACTCCCGAGCCATACCGAGGCCAAAAAAACTACCCTTACTATGTAAAGATAGTTTATGATTTTATAGCAAATTTTCTTAATGACAGGTCATTCATAAAACAACTTCCTATTGAAATTTATGAAAGATATTAAAGTTGATGTAGTGATAATAGGAGGGGGAACAGCAGGAACATTCTGTGCATTACACTTAGTTAGAAAAGGTTTCAAAGTAGCATTAATCGAAAAAACATCAAAAATAGGGGGAGCTTTAGTAAATAGTCTTGTTTATCCAACAGCAGGGTTCCACACTCTAAGCGGAAAATATATCTATAGTCCATTAAGTTTTGAATTTATAAAAAGATCGATAGAAAACGGGTTAAGTAAAGGCCATATAAGAGATCCCCTAAATTTTGCCCACACCATAACCCCTATTAATCCATTATCTTACAAAATCATAGCAAAAGAACTAATGAATAATGACAATTTTCTTTTCCTACCATTTTCCTCCATAAAAAACATAGATCATAAAAATTTTGATGTCAAATATGTAGATCTGATTTCAAATGGTGAAAGCTACAGGATATTTTCCAATTTTTTCGTAGACGCATCGGGTATTCTAATAACTTCATTCTTTTTACCAATTGAATATTTTTTTGACTACCAAAATATACAAGCCTTTTCTTTACTATTTAAAGTTTCAAATGTTAACTTCGAAAAATGTATAAAAGACATAAAGAATAACCCAAATGATTTTTATCATAAAACTGATGTAGAATTAATGGAAAAACAGAATTTTCTGAGTGTATCAGGTTATTTTTCATTAGCAAAGGAATTTTTCAACAATTCAGAACTAAAGATAAAAAGAGATAGGTTTTTATTTTTTAGTTTTATGGATAAAGACACGGTATTGGTTAATACAACAAGGTTATTTTTAGAGGATCTTTTAAAAGATACTCCGAAAGTAGAAAACGATGTAAGACAAAATGAATTAAAAGATGACAAGTTGTTGCTCAATAAAGCAGAAGTAAGAGGGTATGGTTTATTATTAAAACAAGTTTTTTATATTCATAAAATTATGAAAGAAAACATTGGAGCTTTTAGGGATTCATTTATTTCAGACATAGCTGATATGGTTGGGATAAGGCAATGGAGGAATGTAAAAGGAGAATTTGTTTTAAGTGTTGATGACGTAGTTAAAGGAGTTTTTTTCGATGATACGATAGCCGTAGGAACATGGCCCATAGATATACACACAGGAAAAGGTATAGTAGAAAAAAATGTTAATGAAGATGGATACGGTATCCCATTTAGGTCCTGCATAAGTAATTTCAAAAATTTAGTTTTTATAGGTAAAAACATTTCAGCAGACAATTACGCATTCAGTAGCCTAAGAATCCAGGGAACAATGATGATAATGGGAGAAAACATTGGAAGAATAATAGAATACTGCTTAAAAAGAAAAACTAATTTTATAAATCTCAATTACTCTGAAATTAAAAAAACCGTGGAATTTAAAGTATTAGATACAAGTCCCGAACTTTAGGATCAATATAACCATATCTCTTTTCCATCCGAATTTTTACTTAGTATTGCTTCTACTAATACAGTCATTTTCCATTTTACTGCCACTTTCTCCCGCAAATTGTTCATTTTTAATACCAATTCGCCTGAATAGTAATCTTCTCTAAAACAAAATTATTACCAGATGATAAATCTTACCAAATTTCAAAACTACCGCTTACATTTGGATCCCCAAAGTATAAAATAGAATAAATTCACGAAATCACTAATATTCCTTCCCAAAAATTATTGTCCAATACTCTATTTTCAATCTGCCTTTATCACTATATCTACAAGAAGTATTATTATCTGTAAAAATAATTTAAATTAATTTCACTTTCATTTTTTTGCATTCCGTTATTATCAATAACTTTAATTATTTTTTTAATTTGTTGTTTTTGTTGGTAATAAGGTACTTCATATTTTTACATTAAGTTTGTTTGCAAAAGAGTTTTTGTCAAAAAGCTTCAAAAAAAATTCTATTCTTTAAATAGGATTTAATAAAAACAAAAAATTAAAAAAGGATTTTTTTTAAATTTATAGAAGTAGTTATTTGAATAGTCCTCAAAAAAATAGAAAAATAATTTAACATTTTTTTTACAAATTCAGATGAAAAATATAAACAAATATAAGGAAAATATAAACAATCGGTTGAAATATGAAAGGGGGATAAACAAATGATCACCTTGGAAAGTGGGAAGGAGAATTCTATGAAGAATAGAAAGAACAAAAACCTTAACACAAACTCATCCATATTTGATGAAATAGTGAGTGAAAATTTTGATGAAACTGATAACCTAAAAAACCTAAAAGATAATGAATTAGTAATGTTAGCAAAAAAAGGAAACAAAAAAGCAATATCAATTTTAATAAACAAATATAAAAACTTTGTAAGAGCAAGGTCAAAATTTTACTTTATTATCGGTGCAGATAAAGAAGACATAGTCCAAGAAGGTTTAATTGGCCTATATAAAGCAATCAGAGATTATAATCCGGATAAAAAAACATCATTTAGAGCATTCGCTGAACTTTGTATAATGAGACAAATAATAACAGCAATAAAAACAGCAACAAGACAAAAACATACTCCCCTTAATTCATACATATCTCTTAACAAACCTATCTTCGAAGAAAATGGAGAAAGAGTTTTAAGTGATGTCATCGTAAGCACAAGAAATGTTAATCCTGAAGAAATCTACATAACCCTTGAACTTACAAAAGACATTAAAGAAAAAATGAAAAAATACCTAAGCTCCCTGGAAGCAAAAGTCCTATCAGAATACCTACGAGGATTATCATACCACGAAGTAGCAAAAAGCATAGGAAAACACATAAAATCAGTAGATAATGCACTACAAAGAATCAAAAGAAAAATCCAACAAACTATTAAAGAATCATACGGAGATTAATATATACGAAATTAAAAATATCCAAATACCAAAAGAACTAAATGAAACATATCGCCTTTTCTTTGAAAAATTAACAGAATTCGAAGGAAGAAAACCGACAAACCAAAATTACTTATCAATAATCGTAGATTCATACATACAAGGATTAATCTTAGAAGAACTTCTAACAGAAGAACTTCTAAAAGAAGAATTTATAAAACAAGAAAAAGAAAAATCTAAATGGGAAATAATTGACATAGGAACAGGTTTAGGAATACCATCTATACCTATCATTCTTTACTTAAAAAAAACAAAAAAAGAAATTGAATTCTATTTGATGGAACCTAAACAAAAAAAAGTAAAATTCCTGGAAAATATAAAAAAAGAATTTAATTTGGAATTTGAAATAATAAACAGTGATGAAAAATCATTTTACTCAAAAAATCGAAAAAAGTTTGATGTTGTATTTTGTAGAGCAGTTTTCACACCACCTAAAATATTTGATATATTCAAAAAATTCTCCAAAAACCTCTCATTTTGGCAATACTCAAATTCCTACGAAGAAATCTTAAAAAAATACCACAATAAAATAAAACAAAATAATTTAGAAATCTATAAAATTTTTAAATATACTTTAATTTCAACACATTTTACAATTGTTTTCAAAAACAAATACCTGCAGGATGCGAATTAAAAATATCAACTTTCAAATACTTATTCCCTTGATTTTATTATTTGCTTTATATCCTGTGCCAACTTGCTCTTCCTTTCATTACCCAATTAGGGATAAAAAAGTTAAGTAATTGTAAAAAAGTTTTCATCGTACCCATGTATTGAAACTATGATATCAAGAATTTAACTATTTTATCTTCATAGTCCTCATTGACTTTTATAAATATATTGCTACCTTCTTTTCTCAGTTTTATACTGTTATATTCAAACCCCGCATGAGCAAAAAAATTCCTATCACGAATTTCACCACTATTCAATTTATTTAATCCATTTTTTTTCCTATATTTGTTTTCTATTTCAATGTATGTTTCATAATCATTAGTAATAAAATCTATCTTTCCTTTGTCTTCTTTCCTTATATTATCTAATTCAACATCAGTTCTATTTTTTTCAATTTGAAATTCTCTAAATAGATGATCATTTACTTTCTCAACGTCAGAAATTTTTATTTCACTATCGTTTTTAATTCCCATTTTGTCAAGAATTAAACTCAAAATAAAAGCTTTTGATAGGTTCTCAACATGATTGTTAAGAGATAATTCCCTTGTTAAAACTATTTTATTATCGCTTTTTGATAGTGAAATAAAATTGAAAAACTCTTCAAAAATTTTTCGGGTTAATTCCATAATACTTTCTGCTTTTGGTAAATAATGGATAACATGCAAAGGAAGTTTATGGTAAAATGACGCTAAGAATAAAAGTGTTTTTTTGTAAAGTTCTTTTTCACTATTCTCAAATCTATATTTTTTTATCCCTATAGTTCTCTTCCTTTCATTATCCAAATCTTTAAAAACAATCAAAGATCTTGATAAATCCTTATCATTTACAAAATAAACTCTTGGAATAATAAATGTTTCCTCAATTATGTTAATATTCAAACAATCAGGGTTTACCCTACCAATGAATGGATCTGAATTAACAACATTAATTTTTATATTCTTGAAAAAAAAGCCAAAAACATTAAGTATTAACCTTACAATCGTATACATATTTACTGGCATATAATTAATACCATGGGTAATATCTATTATCACTTTAATTTCATGGTCATTTTTTAAATCATTATCATTTAGTAGCATTTGAGCAAAAAGTTTGGATAATTCATAAAATATATGGTAATAGAAATCAGTACCTTTACCTTGTATTTTCAATTCCCCATAATCACCTGTTGCAAAAGAAACTATAACCTGCATTTTATTCATTATTTTTTCGAAGTTTAATTCATTTATTATATAATCCCTTATTTTTTCTTCTACTAAACTCAATAACTGGGAATAATTTTGAACAGAAAGGACTTTATTATTCTCAGCAGCCAAAGAATAAGTAGAAAGAATTATTATTTTATCAAAATTTTCAGATTCCTCAAGTAAAGGTAAGGCGATTTTGGATTTAAATGTTTTTCCATTGTATTTATATTGAATTTCCTTCCAGCCTGCGGAATTTCCCCAAGTCATTACATATATTTTCATGTTCATCACCTCCCTTTTTATTCAACATAGATAACATCCTATATTTTTATGCTTTTATCATTATTGAAAATACAGCAAAAATACCTATCTTTAGCAAGTATGCAGAAAGCACAAGTAGCAAATTTAATTTTCTGACCACTGGTTATATCTATTAAAATCTTGTCATCTATTATTCCTTCTTCTTTTAATTTTTTATATACATTCTCAATTACTTCTATATTTTGGTCCATATCTTAAAAATTAACAATTTTTCATAATAATATAAATTTTAGATTATCTTTAATAATTTTTTAGATTATCCTCACTTATATTTCCCACAATAACCAATCCCCATAACAATTTGTGAACTTACCTCTCAATAAATTGAGAGGCTTCCTGCTTCATTGGTAGATGACTCGTAGACTGGTATCTCTACCATTCCGCCGTCAGAGCTATCTCCACAGGCTTGAGTTCGGACAGTTCCTGTCCTACCACTCTTAAGGTGAGTGACCCCATATTTTAATAAGTTTATACTTGCATTTATATCTCTGTCATGCTCCGATTTACATTCAGGACATATCCATTCTCTATCACTGAGTGTTAAAAAATCGTTTTTATATCCACATACATTACAAAGTTTAGATGATGGATAAAACCTATTTACAAATACTGTTTTCCTATCATACCATTGAGCTTTATAGGTTAGATATCTTACAAACTTACTCCAACCTACATCTGATATTGATTTTGAAAGATGTTTATTTTTGAGAAGACCCTTCACATGCAAATCCTCAAGAATAATGGCTTGGTTTTCGCTCACTACTCTCTTGGATAGCTTGTGAAGAAAATCTTCTCTCTGATTTGCTACTTTCTCATGATATTTTGCTACTTTTAATCTCTGCTTTTCAAAATTCTTAGAACCTTTCTGTTTCCTACTTAACTTCCTTTGCTCTCTTACTAATCTTTTCTCTGCTTTCTGTAAGTGTTTTGGATTATTTATTTTCTCTATATTTCCATCTTCATCTACCATAACAGCAAAATCTTTTACTCCAAAATCTATTGCACATATCTTATCTATAGGTTTCTTAAGTTTAGGCAGGTATAAAAGTCCCCATTTTTTATCAATTCTCTCTATCTTAAAACCTTGTGGAAGATAAAAGCTACCACCATTCTTTTTCTTTTTAAAAACAGGAAAGTCTGATTTCTTTTTAAAGAAATTTTTAAAAGCTCTGTCAAGGTTAAAAACCGCTTCCTGTAATGATTGTGAATACACTTCAGCAAGAAATGGATATTCCTTTTTTAAAGTAGGCAATTGCTTTTTATAGTCATGTACATTCCACTTAATTCCAGATTCTTTGTAACATTCTTTTGCTTTAGCAAGCATATAGTTATAAACAAATCTCACACACCCAACAGCTTTTTTTAGAAATAGTTTTTGTTCATTTGTTGGATACAACCTGAATTTATAAGAGTAATTTGCTTGCCTTTTGTTTCTCATAAACCTTTCCTTTGATTCTCTATATATTTTTTTATAGCATCTTCAGAAATAGAACTTATAGTTTCTATATAATATTTATGTATTTCACAATTAGGCTTGGCGACACCTTTGGATAAGCAGATGCAAAGATATGAACATGATCTTGCTCTCCAACTTCTATCTGAGCCACCTCAAAACCTTTATCTTTGGCTATCTCTTGCACAAGCTCTTTAAGTCGTTTCTCTATATCCTCAGTTAACACAGGTTTCCTATATTTCGTCGAAAACACTATGTGATAATTACAGTTATATACACATGTCCTTGCATGTTTAAGTTTCTTCATAATACATATAGTATATTACTTTTCTAAAAATGTCAAGTATTTTTTCTGCATTTAGGCAATACATATGGTTGCTTTCATCTCTCCTTTAAAAAGGAGAGGATTCCCGCAACTTTATCCTAAAAATTTCTTGTAAATCATACTCTCTTCATAAGCATTCTCTTAACAATTATCTAATTCCTCCAAAATCTTATTAAAATTTTCTTTATTTATTACATAAGAAAAATAATCAATCCTTCAAATTTAAATAAATCTGAACTTAGAAATGTGTTCCCAATAAAGTTAGATTATATCCTCTATAGAGTCTCCAATTAAAATCCTGAGATTTTTCAATAGTTTTTCTGATATCCCTTGATAATCCTTTCTTTGATCCTTACTCACTTTTTAAAAAAGGTATTGATTCTAATTAACAAAATATTTTAATGGAAAAGATAGGTTTTTATTTTGGGATTTTGTAATTCCTCTTCTCACTGATATTTATTTCAGAAAACAAACTTACAAGATTACACGATCCTTCTGAGTTTTGTTTTTTATAATCTACCTTTTCAGCAAAAGCTAATCCAGCAATCAGTATGATTAATATTAGTAGATTGGGTAGATTTTTAGTATGCTAATACAAAGAAGTATCCAATATCCATAAGTTAGATAAGTTAGAAATGAATTGAGCATTTCATATTTTTTTGTAAAAGAGTAGATACAACAAGTATTACTAACGCAACTTAAGAAAAAATTAGGGTTTCTTAAAGAAATCAATAGTATAGCATTATACAATACCAAATTTCAATTTGAAAAAACAATAAAAACAATGCCTCCACTCAACAGTAAATTTTTTCATTTACATTATGTTATCCATACCACTTTTTACTGTTAATAATGCTCTTAATAAAAACATCACTTTTTGGGATTTTTGTTTTTTGATTTCTCTAAGAGCAGGAAAAATTTCCTTCAAAAAATAACCTATCAAATTTTATCCAATAATACCATTAGAAAAATGCTATTAAACATAATGAAATGTTCAGCACATCTTGTCACTTACCAAGCAGAGATATGCTTAAAGATATCCAAGAAATCGAAAAAATTTGTTTTTTTACAAATTTTAAAAAAAATTAACAATATTAACAATTTTAGGCTTTAATTTTTTTATTTTTTTTACATATATAAAATGGGTAAAAAAAGAAAAGGAGGAATAAGTATATGTTTGGTATAGGCCAAATATACAACAGCTTCCAATTAAGTCACCTTACTTTGAGTGGTATAAACGTTCCCAATATTTCAATCAGTAGTATTTCTATAAATGATGTTTTCTCATCAAATAATTTCAGTCCAAATATGTTAAACCAAGTAAATGGTTTTATGATAGGTTCCTTATTAGGTAGTATGTTAGGTGGTTTAATAGGTAGTCAATTGTCAAGTCCATTTTCCTTAGGAGCCCCTGGCAATATGTTTGCATCCCCATTCGGTAACCCCAATAATCAGCTAATAATGATGTTATTACAATTACTTTTATCAATATTGATGCAGGGTGGAATAGCAAATCAAACACCATTTGGTGGTATACCTTCAATGCCATTTGGTGGTATGCCTTCAATGCCATTTGGTGGTATGCCTTCAATGCCATTTGGTGGTATGCCTTCAATGCCATTCGGTGGTATGCCTTCAATGCCATTCGGTGGTATGCCCTCAATGCCATTTGGTGGTATGCCTTCTCCAGGTAACTTCGGAGCAATTCCTCCAAATTTTGGAGGAATACAAAATCCCGGGTTTAGCAATTTCGTCCCCCGCGATAGAATAGATCAAATAATACTTCAAGCAGCAAGAAAATATAATCTTGATCCTGCATTAATAAAAGCTGTTATAAAGCAAGAAAGTGGATTTAATCCCAATGCAAGGTCTCATGCAGGTGCAATGGGATTAATGCAATTGATGCCAGGTACTGCAAGGTCATTAGGAGTTGATAATCCATTCGATCCTGTTCAAAACATAATGGGTGGTGCAAAGTACTTGAGACAAATGTTGGATATGTTTGGTGGAAGATTAGAGTTAGCTTTAGCAGCATACAATGCAGGCCCAGGAAATGTAAAAAAATACGGAGGAATACCACCATTCTCTGAAACCCAAAATTACGTAAGAAAAGTTATGGCATATTACCAACAATACAAAGCTGAAATGAGAACTATGGTAGCTTAACAATTACCATCGATTGATTGAGGGTCGCGGTAGGAAAATCCTATTTTAACAAATTAAATGTATAAATAAATATAAAAATCAGTTTTTTCGGTATTTATTTATTAAAAATGATAATATAATAAAACAAGCAGATAGTTGGATCAAATTAACAGATGAAGGTAATGGTTTGGCATATGGCTGAAGATTAAATTCAGTTTCAAAATAAGCTAAAGCCTCTTCTTCATCATGATGATGCTCATGTTCTGTATAAACAAGATTAACAGAATTATAAAGTGATGTTTTTGACAAAATATTGTAGATCTTTTTATAAGAAAAAGAAGAAAAAATTAGAATTAAACAAGCAATACCAATAATTAAAAAAAGAATGTCTTTTACTGTTTTATTTTTTATTTTTATTTTCATAATATTGGTGTTATTTTATTAGTATTACCTGCTTCATCTTTTAACACTATATTTATAAAAGAATTTCTATCATCCTTTGCTTTTATATTTTCAGGTAAATTAATATAATAAAAATATCTATTACCCTCTATTTTTTTAAGGATCATTGGGATTAGCCTATTATTTATTTCTATAAAAACTTCAACAAAAGATTGATCCTTCGCTATAACTTCCAACATACCGTTTTTATAAGTATATTTCTCCAAAGTTGGTTTTGTATTGTCAATAAATATTTCAAACTCCTGTTCTTGGACAAAGTAAGAGTTAAAGTTAGAAGGGGAATCATCAACACTTATCTTTAATCTTACTTTCCCATCATCTCTTATTGAAGATAGTGATAGTGATAAATCAGTATTAAAATCAGGATTATTAATATCAGTTTTTTTAGTCTCGACTTGCTCTCTTTCCAATAAAACCCAGTTTTCTAAACTGGAAGAAGTTTTTACACCCTTGTAATACTCTAAACATACATTCAATGTATCCCCATTAGGATCCCAAAGATTAACTTTCAAAGTGTCCTTACTATTATAAACCTTCTTATTTAAATCAACTATAAAAAATGGTTTATAGTTTAGTTTTCTAAATAATCCCAAAACTGAATAAATTGTAGTATTAGGATAAAGGATTATTTTATATTGGAAATACCTGTATTTATATTTATCTTCTTGTAATTTTCGAGCATCAAACCAATTAGTCCAGCTTTGGTCAACAATAGGGTTATTGCCCATCCTAACAAACACTTTATAACTCCCATCCCCTCTTACAAATATACTATACAAATATTTTTGTTGTCCAGAATCAAAAACTTTCGATATATAATAACTTTCATCACTATTTTTGTTTTGGACAAAACTAATAACAGTAAATGTATTCGAAATATAAGGTATCCCAAAATAATCACCGTAACTAACAAAAGGAATAAACCAATAAACATTAGGAATAGATATAAGTTTTTCCCAGTTAAGGTTTGGTGTTCTTTGATAAAATTGATTAATTGATCCAAACAATTTGCTTTTATCTATAGAGAAAACAGAAAGCTTATTCCCCTTATAACTAAGAAATATTTTCTCATTATTAGAAGATATATCTTCGACATAGCCGTCACTATCAAAACCGTCATATAAAATAGGTCTACTGTATTCTCCACTATTTTTATAATCAGGAACTATGTAAATATATGGCTTCGGATATGTACCAATAAGTAAATTCCCATCAACTACATTAATAGCAGTAACATTTTCTTGATAAGTTTGAAAATACTTTTTCTCTCTATCATTCAACACCAAAACCATACCCCCATAGCATGCCACTAAAATGTTATCTCCATCAATAGACAAATTGGATACATCAATAAAAGGTAAAATCTCTTCTCTTAGCTTTTGGCCATCTAAAGAGAAAAAAACGATAGACGAAGGATACCTAACATTAGTAGCAACAATGTAATTTTTGTAAAAATCAACATTCTTAAAAACATAATCAGTATCTATTTTTTTCTCAATTTCAAAATTATTAGGATTAATTATGTAAATAGTCCCGTCAAATGTGCTCGCTATTATTTTATTATTAGAAAATCTCACATCAGAAAATATATTCTTAAATCTTTTAGTATACTTTATTTTACCATCTCTTTCAAAAACATACATAGATGTATAATTGTCAAAATCATAGGAAAAACCCAACATTTTTTTGTTATATGATAATATCTTAAAGAAATTCTTTTTAACTTTTGTTTCACTGAGACTAACCGAGGAAGAATATATATTACCCTGGTAATCAACAAAGACATTATTCTGTATTCCATCTATTAAATCATCATAATTTGATAAGATAACAGTGTTGGTTTCTTTATAATCTTTTTCTTTATTATCATCTGTTTTGAGATTCTCACTTTGTTTATCATCAGAATTTTTTTCATTTTTTTTATTATATTCTTGGAAAATATCATATATTTCTTTCTCTATATTTTCTGTTGAACTTCTTCTTAAAATACTTTTTTCAAAATCAATATTTTCATTATTGTTAATAACATAAGAAAATATCGTCTTTTCCTTTTTTTCTCTTTCTGCTTTAGATATAGAACCATTAACATCTATTTGAAAAACATCATAACCAATCGGTATAAACTTCGTTTTTTCTCTTATTATTATAGGATAATAAGAAAGATAAATGAAAGGCATATTAAACTGAAGATAGTACTTATATAATTGAGGACTAGTAAGGGGTATAACCTTTCCCTGATAATTTATAGCACCATATAGTTTAGTAGATATAACAACAGATAAAGAACGTGGGTCAGGACGAGAAAAGAAATTTATAAATGTTAATAACTGATTAAAATCTTTCGGCTTAGTCCAAGATATACCTAAATCCTCAAATATCCTTGGTAAATCATACTCTCCACCAACCCCAAAATAAAGATTTTCATTAGCTGCTTCTGTAGGAAAAACTATATTCACAACCTCCTTCTCATTCTTTTTATTTATAGGATCAAAATAATTTATACCAAAACTAATATTATTATCCTCTTTGTTAGAAATTGAAATATTATTTATTATACCTATATCTTGTGGTTTTATATCAAGAGAAAAATCGATAAAATTCAACTTATTATCAGATGACGGAATAGAAGAAAGAAAATTAAGATACTCATAAACTACAGGTAATAATTTTTCTATAGGAGTATTTATGGAAGGAATACTTATATCCTGAACCCTACCATTTACAAACCCTAACTTAATCCTAAATTCATAAGGTAAATCCGATTCAACATAATTACTAATAGCACTATAAAAAGTAATCAAACTTAACAAATAAACTAACTTATCGTTATCAACAACATAACAAGAATAATTCTTCAATTCCTTAGATGATAAAGAAATACCAATTTTTAAAGGTATCATTTTACTATCCTGTCCTAACTTTCCTAAAATTCCGTAATTACTGTCAAAAACAATTGATCCAATTTTTCTGTTAGTCACTACAGCCAACTTAAATGAGTCATCATAACGATTGACTACAGTTATAACATTAGACTTATAAACAGGTGCAGAAATTTTTCCAACATTAAAAAAAGCATGCCCAAAAGCTACAAAATATCCATCTTTATCTATTTTTGTAAGCGTCCCTGTCCCAGTTATCTTTATATCTCCATCAACAAGTGCTACACTTATACTACTCCCTTCCTTTACATCATTACCAGTATTCGAAACATCGTAACTTAATGAAGGTTGAATTGCATTAAATATAAAATTAGAAGAAAAAGTTTTTTTTAATTCTGTTGAAAATAAATTAACAGCCTTTTGATTAGGAAAATTCAAAACAACCGGTAAATTATTAAAAATCCCCTTCCTTACCTCACTATTACTTTTAATACTGTCCATATACTCAATAGGAAGCACAAAAGCGAGAGGCTCCTTCTGGAACGAATAACCCGCAAAAAGAGCACCAATAATCTTTCCATTTGATACAAGAGGACTACCACTCATACCCGCAGCAACAGGCAAATCTCTATCCTTAAACTTTATAACATAAACCTTAACAGTAGGAGAATCCTGAATATAAACAGGCTCAGGAGTTAATAAATCAACATTAATCTTTTCCACTCCCCTACCCAAATCAGTCAATATATAATCCTCAGCAAAAGATACCATGATAATAATAGCAATAAATACAATTAATCTAATTAAATTCATAAATATTTTACTCTCCTTTCTTTTTAACACTCAAAAAATAGTTTCCAATCTTATTAAGAGAATTCGCAAAAGCTATACTTGCAGATTTATTTATTGCTTCCTTAATTTCAATGAAAACTTTCTCAAGATCCTTTTTCTTAAATTTCTTTGAATCTCTACGTAAATTAAAATCCAATAAAATAGGAGTAATGGATATACAACCATTATAAACCGCCTCAATGTCACTTATTTCTTCTTCACCTTGAACATATCTTTCAATTTTTTCATAGAAGTTTTCATCAACAGTATAATTATTCCTTTTCCAGTATATCCAGAAATATAAGTTTTGTCGAGGGTCGTGACGAGCCTCTAAATAAGCCAAATGTCTAAAATCACTCTGATACGTAACCAACGGATTAACATCCTTTTTTAAATCCTTAAAAGGAGGTATATTCACATTCAACAATATATCTCTAAACTTAGGTAAATAATTCTTGTAATTCTCAACAAATTCATACATAAAAATACTGGCAAAAGTATAATCAGGATCATCATATTGAAATAGACTAACAGAAATACCAGGAATACCATATATATATCCTTCACTAACCGCAGAGAATGTTCCCGAAACCATTAAATCCAACCCCATATTCGCCCCTCGATTAATCCCTGATATAATAAGGTCGATGTTTTTTTCTAAATATCCATTTGCAATGATTACGCAATCAGCAGGAGAACCAGTGCAACTAAAAATCTCCATCTTTCCATCTTTATATACCTCTTTAATCCTAACAGGAATTTGATAAGTAATGGAATGTCCACTTACACTTCTTTCTCTATCAGGAGCAACAACAATTAACCTATTGATAAAATTTTCCTCATCTTCTCCAAATTGATGATAGAGAGAAATTATACCTTCAGAGTTATACCCATCGTCGTTTGTTATTAAAATATTCATAAGTCCTTTAGATCAAAAATTGATTTTCTACCTTCTTTTTTTTCTTCCCTTTTTTCAGGAACATCAAATGAAAGAGATATACTTTCTTTAGTAGTAGACTTTGAAGTTTCCTTTATTTTCTTATCTCCTACTTCTTTTTTTTCTAAAGTTGGCATAGCTAAATCATCAAAACTTATCTTCTCCTTTTTTACTTGCTTTGATATATTAACTTTAACTTTTTCAGAAAGCAAAGCATTTAATATAAATAAAATAACAGTAGCTGCACTAAAAGCAATAGACGCAAAAAATAATATTCTTTGAATAGCCAAAACTTGATTCAATTCCATTGATTCCATTTAATCCACCTCCATTTTAAATTTATCCATTCTTTCTAACACATCCTGCAAAATATTGGAAGGAACAAAAGGAGAAATATCTCCACCAAAATACGCTATTTCCTTAACCAAAGAAGAACTGAGAAAATTATACTCAAATTTAGTCATAAAAAATACAGTCTCTACATCAAACAACTTTGAATTAACTAAATGTTGCTGAAATTCATACTCAAAATCAGAAATAGCTCTCATACCCTTTACTACAAACCTTATGTTGTTCTGTTTTAGATAATCTACTAACAAACCTTTAAAACTTTCCACGATTATTTTCTCATTACCTTCAGTAGCTTTCTTTATTAACCTTACCCTTTCATCCAAAGAAAACAAAGGTTTCTTCCTATAATTAAAAAGAACCAGGACTATTACTTTATCGAACAATTTAAGTGCCCTATTTATAATATCGATATGCCCCAAAGTTATAGGATCAAAACTGCCCGGATATACAGCTATTCTATCCTGATATGAGAAATCCTTCATCCTCAGATGTTGGAGATTTCTTCTGTTCCTCTCTCTTTTCTTCAACTTTTTGTTTATTTTGGGTTGCTTGAGTTTGTTGAGAAACTTCTAAAAATCTTGCTATTTCTTCTGCTGTTAATTGCCTAACTATTATGATATACTCCATAACTTTTTCATCATTAAGAAAAACCTCAATCGTATAATCCCCAAACTCATCAAACTGAATATCTTTGAAATAATTTACCATTAGTTGCGGAATATTTCTTTGTTTTAGTTCAAAATCTTGTTTTCCAGTAGAAACCAACTTACTTCCAGATGGTTTTTTTATAACTATTTCTTGGGTAAAACTACCTTCTCCATTACTCCACCCATTAGCAATGTAAAAGGAAACTGGGGCATTTGGATATGGTAATTCATAAAATACATATGAGAAAATTGGTGGTTTATCCTCTGTTTCAAGCTCAAGGCAAGGTATAGAAAACTGTAACACTGGTTTTTTTGACATTTTTTCTACCTCCTCACTTTTCTTCATTCATAGGAGCCAACGAAGGTAAATAAAAAGATAAAAAAGAATTATCTTGGTTATTAAACATTTTTTCCATGTAATTTATTCTATCCAAAAGTAAATTCAAATAATTCTTTGTTTCAGACACAAGCATACTTCTTATCTGGTGAAGTTTACTTATTTCATCTATAATTTGACTGATTTCTTTTTTACATTTATCTTTTAACTCTTCTGCTTCTTTTATAGCTTTATTTATTATAGCCTCTGCTTCATTTTGAGCCTTAACCTTTATATCCTCTGCCAATTTCTTAGATGCTACTACCGATTCGTTAATTATATTTTCCATTTTCTTATAAGTTTCTAATTCCTTTAATAGGAATTCTACTCTATTTTTTAACTCCATATTTTCTTTCCATAATTTTGTATAACTTAATTCTATTTGCTCAATAAATTCATCAACTTCCTCTATTTTGTATCCCCTAAAGGAAATACTAAATTTTACTCTTGCTATGTCAGAAGGAGTTAAAAAATCTATTTTTTCAATCATGCAGTTAATCTTTTCCTCCCCTTTAATCTTCTTCTTTTTATAACCCTTCTCCCTGCTTTTGTTTCCATTCTAGCCAAAAAGCCATGCTTTTTCTTTCTTTTCCTATTGTTAGGTTGATAAGTCCTTTTTGTCATAATCCACTACCTCCTATTTTAGTAATCCCACTGCTTTTTTATACTGCAAATCTTTATCTGTGTAATATTCTGCTAAATTAAAATCCTTTGCATCAACTTCGTAATCCAAAGTAACTTTATCTTTATAAATGTCCCTGTTAGATAAGGTAAAATATTTACCGATTGTTAGTTTAAGAACACCATTATCAATAAGATTATAGAGTGTTTGAACAGTATTTTTACCATAAGTTTTATTTCCTACAATTATGACATCATCTTTAAGATAATCCTTCATAGATTGAGCAAAAATTTCAGATGCACTCGCAGTATATCCATTCGTTAATATGGCAATTTTCGAATAATTTATCTGTTTAGGATATTTAGTATAGAACACTTGTTCAACCTGATTTCTTCTTTTCAATTTTACACCCAATTTATTAGGTCCAACAAAGTAGGAAAGAATATTTATAGACTCATCAAGTAACCCTCCTCCATTATTTCTTAAATCTATAATAAAAACAGAAGGTTGATTAAGCTTTTTATAGGCTTCCAAGAATTCCTTAGAAGTCCCCACTGAAAATGTCTTTATTCTAATAACAGGAACTTCGAGATTATTAAAAGCTTTTACGCTATTTATATGAATAATCCTTCTTTTCAGATTGAAATCCATTACTTTTTCTTTTCTTTTTATAGTAAGTTTGACAGTTGTATTTTCAGGTCCTCTTATCATAGATTGAACAACATCCAACGAATCAGAAGTTATATCTTTATCATTTACTTTAATTATTCTATCCCCTGGTAATATTCCACTTTCTTCAGCAGGAGAATTTTCAATAACTTCAACAACAACAACTTCCCCTTTATCTCTATTCTCTCTCATCATTACAATACCAACCCCGCTAAAATTACCACCTTGAATACTTTCTTTAAAAGTTTTATACTCCTTAGGACCCATATACTCTGTATAATTATCAAGAGTAGAGCAATAAGAACGTATAGTAAATTTTAAAAACCCTTCCTTAGTTTTTATACTTCTATAAAAATTCTTGTATATTTCCTTCTGAACATTATCCAATTTTTTAGAATCTATAACAGATTCAAAATTAACGCTTGATTTATTTATTTCTTCAAAAATTTGATTATAATAATTTTCAAAATCATTCATCTGATCTTTCAAAGATGAAGATTTTATTACAAATAACTTTGTCTTAAATCCACCATAATTTAGAGTATTATATATTTTTTCTAAAGTTTGATTAAGTTTTTCTTTTAAATCAAATTGCTCAACAAAATCTCTATATGTATAAGCGACGACTTGCCTAAACAATTCAAAAGATGTCGTTCCAATATCAACAGAACTATCCGCTTTAGAGTTAATCTTAAACAAGAAAAATGAAACAAATATTAAAATAAAAGAAACAAAAAATATCTTAGCTTCTCTTTTCATATATCTCCCCTCTTTCCAATATTCTTTCAAACTCCTTAATTTTGTTTACAACATTTTGTATAATCCAATCTGGAGTAGAAGCTCCCGCAGTTATGCCAACTTTGTCGTTAATATTAAACCATTCTATTTTTAAATCCTTTTCATTTTGTATATGATAAGTCCGAGGACAATAACTCTTGGCTATCTCATACAACTTTATAGTATTAGAACTGTGCTTACCACCAATAACGATCACAACATCAACAGAAGGAGCCAACTTATGAATAGCATTCTGATTTTCATCAGTAGCATAACAAATTGTCTTAAAATACCTAACCTCGGGAATGAAGTCCATAAGATAATTTACAACTTTCCTTACTTTTTCTATTTTTTCAGTAGTTTGAGTAACAACTCCTATTTTTTTAATCTTATCAAATTTTCCTTGCTTCCTTAGTTCTTCTAATTCCTCAACATCCTTAACTATAAAGTAAGGAACATTAGAGATATATCCAGTAACACCAATTATCTCAGGATGATCCTTATTACCTACGATAAGAATAGGATAATCATCCTTTGATAATTTTTCAACTATTCTATGAACCCTCATCACATAAGGGCAAGTACCATCGATTACTTTAACACCCTTTTCTTTTAAATTCTCAATAACTTCTCTCTTAGCTCCATGAGTCCTAATTATAACTTTTTCAGCTTTTCTTTCATCAACATCGTCAACATTTAAAACATAACCTATTCCATTTTGTTTTAGGTAATTAGTAAGATCTTCATTATGTATTATTGGCCCATAGGTAATAACATTTTGTTCCTTATTTTCTATTATTTTCATTGCAATTTCAACTGTTCTTCTGACCCCGAAACAAAATCCCATCTTTTCAGCCATTATTATTTCCATTTCCCTACCTCAACATTTGTATTCCGCTTCTTTCCTTAAACAAAGCGGTTATTATTTTTCCATATGAACTCTATCTCTCAATTCTTGAAGCAGTATAGATAATACTTCATCCAATTTTTTTCTCATTCTAAATCCTGCAGCTCTCTTATGTCCTCCTCCTCCAAACTTACAAGCAATCTCCTCTACATCAACATTATTAGACCTTAAACTTACCCTACAATAATTTTCTTCAATTTCTACCACTGTAAAAATAATTTCAGCTCCCTTTGTAAAAAATATACTTTCAACAATATTGTTAATATCCTCTTTTCTAAAACCTTCTCCTTCCAACTTTTTTATTTCATCGAATGATAAATAACTATAAACCAACTTTCCTTCCTGCTTTAAATTACTATATAAAACACTCAACATTTTATAATAATTTATATTTTTCGACCTTATCGTTCTTATTATATCTTGCCAATCAACATAATTACGCAATTCAGATAACATACTCAAAGTTTTACTACTGACATTATTATATGATAATCCTCCTGTATCAGAAATAACTCCCATAACTAAGTAGTATGCAATATCACTATCTATAGGTATACCTGTTTGTTTAATAATATCATACAGAACTTCATTAACAGAGCTTGAGTTAACATCAACATAATAGTAGTTTCCAAACAAATCATTAGAAACATGATGATCTATATTTATTATCATTCGGGAATCTATTTTTTCAAAAACCTCGGTAAACCTCTTTAATGATCCTAATTCAACAGCAATGACACAGTCAAACTTCTCGGGATCAACCTCACTAACAACATCAGGAAATAAATGTCTATAGTCAGAAGGAACAGGATCTTTAGAATAGAGAGTTGCTTTTTTAGCAAAATATCTGTTAAGCAAAAACTGAATTACCTTCATAGCACAAAGACAATCCAAATCAGGATTAGGATGGGCAACAAGTAAAACATTCTTTACTTTTATAAATATTCTTCTTAAATCAAAAAAATTAACATTAGTTTTTAACATTTTTCCTATGCTTACCCTTCTCCTTCTTCTCAACTAATTCAGTTAATTCGTAAGCAACATATAATTTTATTTTATCTTCAAATTTTGCATTAACCACTCTTAACATATCTTTATTTTCACCAAAATTCTTTTCAAAATATTCCTTATTAATCTCATCTATAAATATAATTTCTAAATCTTTACTTTCAATATCATCATTATTATTAATCTTTTCCAAAGCAACTTTAAGTGGTAAAGATAAGAGGCTTTCCAAAAAAATCTTGGCTAATATAGAACTCATAATCTTATATGATAGATTTTCCACAAAAAATCCTCCCCTCCTTCATTTAAATCCAAAATTCAAGGAAAAAATGATAAAATACAGAAATTAAATAATAGCAATTTACTAACATGAACTACATAAAAACAACCAATTTAATCAATACTCTACTATTATTCGCCTTAATTTACATAATTTATAAAACATCGCTGTATTTTATTGATATAATCGCTATCTATTTTCTGATGTTTTTCTTCTCAATAATTCTTAAACCAATAGTGGAAAAAATAAATGAAAAATACAAGTTTTCTCGAGAATTCGCAACATTGATAATCATTTTTCTCTTCTTTTCAATACTCATTACTCTACTCTTAATTTTAATACCCAGTGTTTATAATTCTCTAAAAACTTTCACAAAAACTCTTCAAGAAAATTTAACGCTAGTACTAACATCAGGAAACGAGATAATAAACAAATACCTTAAAAATTTCTACATAGAGATAGAAATAAATAATGTATACCAGAACATAATAAACACGATAAATCAAAATATTCCTCAAATAACAGAAAAGATGATAAACATCGCATTTAGTGGAGGAAAAACAATATTTAATATCCTCCTAATAGCAGTCCTTACATTTTACATGATAAAAGATTACGAAAAAATAAGAGAATATAAAATAAAAATCATTAGCTTTTTATTAAATACTGATAAAAAAGAAATTGAAAATTTATATACCCTTTCAGAAGAAACCCTAAGAAAGTTCTTAATTGGTCAATTAATAGCAGCCCTATACATTTTTTTGTTCACTCTTATTTCTCTCTACTTCTTCGGGATAAAAGAATACTTCTTAGTTGCTGTAATATCTGGAATTTTTGAATTAATCCCATTCATCGGTGCTTTCATATCTTTCTCTCTCTCAATACTCTTTATTCTTAGCAAAGGTCTAATACCAACAATAATTTTTATTACTCTCGCAATCATAGCATACCAAGTATTAGCAAAAATAATCTACCCAAATGTAGTGGGGAAAATTCTAAACATATCTGTCATTACAGTTTTATTATCAATAATCATTGGTTTTAAGCTATACGGTATATTCGGAATGTTCATAGCAGTCCCAACTATATCAATAATTAAAAATATACTTGATAAGAAAATTAATAATTATCCTTAAACGCAGTAAAACAACTTATAGCTTACTAAAATAAGATAATAAACCAACTTATTCTCTTAGAAATTGCTTTATCAATCTATTTTCTTCATCAAAAACTTGGATAATGATAGGCATTTGTCCTATGGCATGAGTAGAACAAGATAAACAAGGATCATAACACCTTATTCCACCTTCAATTAAATTAAGGTCCTTTTCTTGTATATTTAGGGGGTCAACAAAATCTTTAGCAATAGATTCAACAGCCTTAGACATAGCCCAGTTATTATTTCCTGAAGCAACTATCATATTACATTTTAAAATTGTCCCATTTTCATCCACCCAATAATGATGAATAAGCGTTCCTCTTGGAGCTTCAATAACTCCTATACCCTCTTCTTTTTCAACCTTACCCTTAACAAAAACCTCATTACTTAATATATCCTTATCCATCAATATTTCATAAACCAATTCGAGAGAATGTAAAACCTCTATCATCCTTGCGTAATGGTAATAAAAAGAAGGATGAACAGGTTTATAATCATTAATTTTCTTAAAATAATTAAATTCTATAGAAGCTTTTTCTGTAGGCATTTTCGTTGATGTATTTAATCGAGCCAAAGGCCCAACCCTATAAACACCATCAGGATAACCATATTTTAATAAAAACGGAAATTTTAAATAACTCCATTTTTCTATATACTCCCCAACATGTTTATAATACTCAACATCGTTAAATTCTTCCAATACTTTTCCATCCCTATCAATAACTCTTATTTTTCCGTCATAAACCTCCCAAATTCCGTCATTCGTTAAACTTATAAAATTAGTCTCAAAGTTCGCATACTTTTCAACAAAAGCTTTATTCTTTTCAATGTAATTTTTAATAAACTCTATACCCTCTAAACAAAAAGATATCATTTCATCAATTTGGTTGAGTAAATTTTCTCTTTTTTGATGTTCAAGTGGTTGTGCAACTCCACCACAAATAAAGTTTTTCGGATTAATTCTTGCCCCACCAACATATTCAATAATTGTTTGCCCAAATTTTCTTAGTTTTATACCTTTCATAGCAAAATCTGGATACTTTTCTATCAAACCTGCTACATTCCTTATAGCAGGAGAACTATCCCAACCCAGCAAAAGATCAGGTGAAGCAAGGTAGAAAAAATGAAGACAATGAGACTGAATAATCTGTCCCAAATGAGCCAGTCTTCTTAAAAGTTTTGCTGTATAAGGTATTTCAACATTCATTATCATATCGCCTGCTTTAACAGCTCCAAGGATATGGCTCAAAGGGCAAATACCACATATCTTGGCAGTTATGATAGGTGCCTCTTCAAAATACCTCCCCTCTATAAATTTTTCAAAACCTCTAAATTGATCTACATGAAAAAGAACTCTATCTATTTTATCATCCTTTAAATGAATTGTTATCTTAGCATGACCCTCTATCCTTGTAACTGGATATATCGTTATTTTTTCATAACTCATAAAATCTTTCCTTCCCTCATTCATATGAAAGTAGTTTTCCTTTTAACTCAGGTTCCTTACCTTCCAACAATTTTGACAATACTTCATATATAGCATCTGGAGTGGGAGGACAACCAGGAATATAATAATCAACATCAATAACCTCATTAACAGGCTTAACTTTTTCAAGTAATTTACTTATCTCCTCATTCGGTATTTCCTTGTTTTGGTTAGTTTCTGCTTCATTATAGACTCTATTATATAATTCCTGGAGTTTAAACTTATTTCTCATCGTAGGAATTCCTCCAAATACAGCACAATCACCAATTGCTATAATAATTTTACATCTTTCCCTCATTATTTTTACTTCTTCTTCCTGAGTATCTGTAGCAACAGATCCCTCTATTATCCCAATGTCTGTTTCAAAAGGAGGAACTTTCAAATCAGTAAGTGGACTTGCACTAAGTTCCATACCCTTTTTAATAAGATCAACCAATCTTTCATCCATATCGAGGAAAGACATATGACATCCCGAACACCCTTCGCACCAAATAGTGGCTACTCTCTTACTATTCATAATACCCCCTCTTTAGTAATACTCTTGACAGAAATCAATTGGTTAAAAACATTATAAAAAGTGCCATCAATCTCGTATTCCGATGGCAGAAGGAAAACTTCCTTAAACCCCTCAATTTGCCTATCAGTGTAGGTAAATAAATAACAATCCTTTTCATACAAAGGCAAAACATCCGAATTTCTTGTAAAAATAAAAATTTTGTCAAATTCTTTTACTAATTCCTCATCCAAATATTTGTTTCCAATGTATTTTAAAACACCGATATCATTTGTATTAGTGGGCAATACGATTTCATCTTCCCAAAATCTTTTATTATTAATATATTCAAAACATGCAGGGTAAATAAAAATCGAATTTTTGATAAAGTCTTTTACTTCCTCTATTCTGAACATTTTTTTGTTTTTTAATCTATAATTTCTTTTTATTACAGATCCAATAGTTCCATAATCTTTATCTAAATTCCAACCGTAGATAATATAAGCATCATATTTATCCAATTCATCAAAAGTTATTTTGTTATTGTTTATTTTGGGGTTTATTTTATAAAGGCAGTAGGTATTTTCAGTTCCAAAAATTTCCGTAATTTTTTGAATCTCTTCATTAAATAAGGTTCCATCAATCAAAGCAACAGAGCTTTTTGTCCTAATACTTTCGATTAAGTAAGAATCTTGGATTATATTAACATTTCTAAAGTGCTTTCTGTTTTGTAGTACATTCCTGTGTTTTATAACCGACAAATACCTTCCCTTATAACAAATCAATCCTTTTGTAAAGGATTCCCAATTACTCAATACTTTAACTATATTTCCATTTCTGACTCTTATTTCTATCCCACATGCAACCGGACAAGAAAAACAAAATGAATTTATTTTTTCTGTTTCCCATGATCTTCCCAAATACATTGAATATTTATCAATAAAAGTACCCGTTGGGCATACCTGAACACACAAACCACAAGATACACACGAAGATTTACCCAATGGAATCCCACCATCAGCAACTATCAATGAGCTTATTCCTTTATTGATTTCAGATAAAACAAAATGTCCCCCAACTTCTGAGCATACTCTTATACAACGAGAACATAAAACACACCGATTATTATCAAACAATATAAATTCATGTGAATTATCAAGCTCAAAGATATTCTTAAAAGTTGGGAAATGAAAATGGTCTAAGCCAACATAATATCCCAAATTTTGGAACTCACAGTCATTCGTAACAGCACAATACATACAATAATGATTTCTTTCACCAAATAAGAATTGAAGAATCCATCTTCTTGCTTCTATTAAATCTGGTGTGTGTGTTTCAATATCCATTCCATCCTCTATTAGCGTAGCACAAGAATTTTTATATCTCCCCCTATCCTTTATAATACAAATCCTACAAGATCCAACAGGCCTTAAATAAGGATGATAACACAAAGTAGGAACATATATACCTATATTTTTAAGAAATTCATAAACCGTTGTTTCTTTCTCAACAAAATACTCTTTACCATTAATTTTTATCTTTTTCATCTTGGTAACCTCTCTTATAATTTTTCCACAAAAAAAAACAATATCCTTATTCAAACAGCAAATAAAGGGAAAAAAGAAATATTGTTAAATTAATATAATTGAAGGAAGGATTAAGGGGGTTAATTTTTATGGCACAAAAAAAGAAAGCAAGTATAAAAAAACCAGGACCTGCTAAATGTAGATACTGCAGAGGATTATTAGAAGGTACAAGATGGGTTAAAATCGGAGGAAAAAAATGGCATAGAGAATGTGCTCTTAAAGCAGGCAAAAAAATCCCAAGGGAATACTTAGAAGTTTAAAAAAATAAAAAATAAACTTTAAATAAGGAGGAACTATGACAATAAAAAATATTTGTTTAACAGGGCATACATCAAGTGGAAAAACATCGCTCATCGAAACAATAGCATACCTACACAAATTAACAAATTCCTTCGGAACAACATCATTGTTAGATACCGACGAAGAAGAAAAGAAAAGAAAAACAACAACTTTCTTAAAAGTATTCCCCATAAAAACAAAAAACTACAAAATTAACCTCATAGATACCCCAGGCTTCTCCGATTTCATCGGAGAAATATTAGGAGGCATCCATGCTTCAGAAAATATTGGGATAGTTATAAATTCACAAAACCCCATAGAAGTTGGAGCCGAAAGATCATGGTTCTTAGCAACAGAAAAAACTAAATCACCAATTTTCTTCATCGTAAATCATTTCGATAAAGAAAACCTTAATTTCGAAAACATAATTAACCAACTCAACGAAAACTTTAGTCCAAGAATTATACCCCTGACAATACCAATATACGAAAACAACAATTTCAAAGGTATAGTAGACGTAGTTGCTAAAAAAGCATACCTCTTTGAAAAAGGAGAACTAAAAGAAACAAACAACCCACATGAAAACCTAACAAACACCTATTACGAAAAAATTACAGAAACAGTAGCAGAAACAAATGAAGAATTGCTAAATAAATACTTGGAACAAGGAGAACTACCACAAGACGAGATAATCAAAAATCTAAAAGAAGCATACAAACAAAAATTACTGTTCCCACTATTCGTCACGAGTGCCAAAATCCCTGAATCAGTTAAAATCCTATTAAAATATCTTGAATCAATAGCAATAAACGCAGATGAATTAGATTCGATAAAACCAAATGACAAAGATTTAGTTGCGCTGGTCTTCAAAACAATATCCGATCCATATAAAGGAAGAGTTTCTTTCATCAGAGTCTTTAGTGGAAAAATAACTAAAGATTCAACAATAACAAATACAACAAAAAATGCTAAAGAAAAAGTAACCGTTTTAGTGGAAATCGCAGGAGACCAACATAACCCAATAAACGAATGTCTACCAGGAGATATTTGTGCAACTTATAAATTGGAACAAACATTATCAGGAGATATTTTATCATCTTTAGATAATCCACCGATAAAACCTATAGAATATCCTGAACCATTGTTTGAAAAAGGAGTTGAACCTAAAACTAAAGCAGACGAAGAAAAATTATCCTCCGCTATAAACAGAATATTAGAAGAAGACCCTACCTTCAAAGCATACAGAGATCACGACGTTAAACAATTTGTTATTTCAACCATAGGAGATGTCCATCTTGACTACATCGTATCAAAATTAAAAAATAAATACAAAGTTAATATTGAAATAACACCAAGAAAAATACCTTACTTAGAAACAATAAAAGGTAAAGCACAAGCCATAGGAAAGTATGTAAAGCAATCAGGCGGTAGAGGACAATTCGGAATAGCACACATAGAATTAGAACCATTACCAAGAGGACAAGGTTTTGAATTTGTTGATAGAATTGTTGGTGGAGTTATACCTAAGAACTTCATACCATCTGTCGAAAAAGGAATAAGAAATGCAATGGAAGAAGGTGTATTATCAGGAAATAGAGTTGTCGATGTAAGAGCAATACTCTTTGATGGAAAGTATCACGAAGTAGACTCAAGTGATTTAGCATTCCAAATAGCAGGAGCAATGGCATTCAGAGAAGCAATGTCTAAAGCAAACCCAATAATCCTTGAGCCTATAATGAGTTTACAAATAATGGTACCCGATAGTATGTTGGGAGATGTCATAGGATTACTTAATACAAAAAGAGCCAGAATAATGGGAATGGAAACATCAGAAAGAAAAGGATGGCAGTTAATAAAAGCTGAAGCACCATGGATGGAAATCACTGACCTACCAGTTGAACTTAAATCAGCAACACAAGGTAAAGCAATATTCTACATGAAATTATCACACTACGAAGAAGCACCATCCAACATATCACAACAAATAATATCCGAAAGTAAGAAAAACCAAGAAGAAAAAGTTTAGTAAAATAAATAAGCAAATAGAATCATTTATTTTACAACAAGTAAATAAAAATAAATTAGATGTAAAGAATCTAAAAGGGGCGCCTGTATTATTACAAAAACATTAGAAAAATACTTAATGTTAATGTTATTGATAAACGTGGGAATACTTCGTTTCTATTTCTAAATATCATCTTCTTCTATTACCTTCTTTATCGTCAAAATCAAACACATATCGTCTACACTATATCTTCCATATTCGGTATTTAATTTTCTTACTTGGCTTTTAAATTTATTTCATTTAACTGATTTAATCTCCACTTCTACAGAAGAAGTTCACACTCTACAAAAACTACTTTTTTTACAAAAAACTATTTTTTCTACAAACGGGACCCCTTACCCCACAAAACTACTTATTGCCATTGGTAATTTATTCATCCATAGACTTCTTTTTTACTATTCCAACTTACAATCCTTTCATAATTTCTCCCACCGATAATTCATTTTTCTTTTTTTCATATCAAAATTCATCCCACATATTATTACTTCACCTTCCAACGCATACTTCCCATAATATTCCCTATCCCTTATTTGTTCTATCGCTTTTTCCTCATCCTTCCCTACCTTTACTTCAAATATGTATATCTTCCTGTTTGGTGTTCTTACCATTATATCAATTCTTCCTAATTTAGTATGCAATTCTGCATTACATTCAAAACCCGTTGAATATAAATACACATACAAAAACGACTTTATACTCTTTTCATCACTCCCATATAAATCATATGGTATATTCTCCAACAATCTGTTTATCATGTATTCTATCTCTTCTAAATCAACATTTTCCAATGCTTTCCTTATTGGATTTATCTCACTATCTTCTCCTCTCCACTCTCTTACAAATTCTCTTAACACATTCTCATTAAAACTTATCTGTACTTCCTTATTTGGATATCTCAATTTATAAAAATTCCTATCATACTCTTCTTTTACTTTGTCTATTGTTAAGTATCCCGTTTGGAACATTAATGCTTCTATACTTATTTTCTCTACATCCACTCTATTCAAATCTTCTTCTGACATCATTAACTCCACATTTGGCATCTCATATTTTTTCTCTCTTATCAGTTTTATCAATACCTCTGGATTACCTGTCTCATACCAATAACTGCTTTTTTTTCTCTCCTGAAAATACAATAACACATCGAATGGATTGTATATTTTACTTCCCAACCACCAATACCCATTATACCACTCTCTTATTTCTAACAACTCTTTTTCACTTTCTATTATTTCCCCAAACACTTCCTCCAATTCCCTTTCTGTATACCCACATATATCTCCATATTCTTTACTCAAGCTTATATCTCTTAATTGATTTAGTCCACTAAAGAGTGATACTTTTGCAAATTTACTTATCCCTGTTATAAATACAAAACGTAAATACTGGTCTAAACCCTTTATCGTCTGATAAAATCCTTTCAACACTTCTCTTATTTCTTCCGCTATTCCACTCTTCTCTATATTATCCAATATCGGCTTATCATATTCATCTATTAACAACACTACTTTTTTTCCTGTCTTTTTGTTTATCTTATAAATTAATTCTGACAGCATTGAATAATATAGCTCTTCCTCTATTTCTACTTCATAATTCTTACTCCAAAATTTTATTATCGATTTAATATACCTCTTCATTTCTTCTTTGTTTTCTACCTTCCCTCCATCAAATGAAAACCTTACCACTGGATACTTTTCTCCCCAATTCCACTTCTTTTCCAAATACAATCCTTCAAATAATTCTTTTTTCCCTTCGAATGCACATCGCAATGTATCTACAAACAAGCTTTTCCCGAACCTTCGAGGACGTGATAAAAAATAATATTCTCCTCCTTCTACTAATTTTTTTACAAAACTCGTCTTATCTACATAATAATATCCCCCTGTCCTTATCTTTTCAAAACTACTTATTCCTATTGGCAATCTCTTCATCCTACACACCCCTTCTCTTACCTATATCTCTCTACTTCCATCTTTTTCACTCTCCTTCCCCTACTATCTATAACTATTCCCACTAAATATATCTCTTCTCTATCCTTATACTTCTCATGATATCTCTTCTCTTTTATTTGTTCTATTGCTTCCTCCCTATCCACCTTCATCTCTATTATATACACCTTACCCCTATTTATCACCGTTAAATCTATTCTCCCTATACTTGTCACATCTTCCACTATTACTTCTAATCCACTTGACACCAACAACACATAAAACAATGCACAATAAAAACTCTCATATCTACCCACATCTCTATACCACATATTTGGCACACTTCCATATTTAATACATTTTCCAATTCTAACAATTTACCATCAACAAATATCTTCCTTACTTCTCTTACCCCCAACTTTTTCCTGACCAAATACTACTTCCTATATAACTATTTAATGCTACTTTTACCTCTTTGTTCGGATAGCACAATCTATACTCTAACCAATCTTCTTCTATCATCTCTTTTATTGTCAAATATCCTGTTTGAAATAATAACGCTTCTATCCTTATTTCTTCTATATCAAACATATCTAATACATTATCATCTACTACTACTTCTTCTAAATTCGGTATATAGTACCCCTTCTCCCTCATAACTTTTACTAAAAATTCTGGGGTGGGGTCCCCTTCCCCTGGATTACCCGTTTTAAACCAATACGACCTATATACTCTATTTTCCATATACAACAACACATCAAATGGATTATATATCCTTGAACCTAACCAATAATACCCATTGTACCACTCCCTTATTTTCTCTAATTCTTCCTTCCCTTCTATTAACTCTCCAAATACCTTTAATAATTCTTCCTCTGTATACCCACATATATCTCCATATTCTTTACTCAAGCTTATATCTCTTAATTGATTTAGTCCACTAAAGAGTGATACTTTTGCAAATTTACTTATCCCTGTTATAAATACAAAACGTAAATACTGGTCTAAACCCTTTATCGTCTGATAAAATCCTTTCAACACTTCTCTTATTTCTTCCGCTATTCCACTCTTCTCTATATTATCCAATATCGGCTTATCATATTCATCTATTAACAACACTACTTTTTTTCCTGTCTTTTTGTTTATCTTATAAATTAATTCTGACAGCATTGAATAATATAGCTCTTCCTCTATTTCTACTTCATAATTCTTACTCCAAAATTTTATTATCGATTTAATATACCTCTTCATTTCTTCTTTGTTTTCTACCTTCCCTCCATCAAATGAAAACCTTACCACTGGATACTTTTCTCCCCAATTCCACTTCTTTTCCAAATACAATCCTTCAAATAATTCTTTTTTCCCTTCGAATGCACATCGCAATGTATCTACAAACAAGCTTTTCCCGAACCTTCGAGGACGTGATAAAAAGTAATACTTACCTTCTTCCTCCAACTTTTTTACAAAATGTGTCTTTGGGGTAGGGGTCCCCCAATTTTCTACATAATAATATCCTCCTGTTCTTATCTCCATAGAGGGACCCCTACCCCACAAAACTACTTATCCCTACAAACGGGACCCCTACCCCATGGCAATTTCTTCATTCCACACACCTCGTTTTCTATTACTAATATATTAAAACTACTACCAAATATTAGTTCCTTATTTTAGATCCCTTTTTATTATTTCTTCAGCCAACAGCGATTACCTATATTTTATTTGAAAGTGCAACAGTTTACTACTGATTCCAAAATAAAAAATAAAGGGAGCTTTGAGAGCTCCCTTTGAAAGCAACAATTAATTACCTTCTTAATTTATCTTCTTAAAGTATCATATATCCTATATTCATAGCCTCTATACCTTATAGATGCGCTTTGGAGGAAACTAATGTTGAAAAGTGAAGGATCATAGAAGAAATCTACTTTACTCGTGCCCTTTATCCCAACATTACCCTTAGTTACAACCATTCCACTAAACCATAATCGATTGTTATTACCCGTTATTGCTTTCAGATTCCCACCAACCATTATTAAACCATTTAATTTAACATCGGTCCCTAATATTTGCTCGTTAGCCTTCCCCCTCTTTTTCTTTTCTTTTTCCATTTGCTGCTGCCCCTGTTGCTGATCCTGCTGCGTAGTAGATTGATCACTATTTTCTGTAACAAGCCCAGATATAAAATTTAAAGCAGAAGCAAAATCAGAATCAGTAATACTACTGTTAATACTACTATATGAACTTGAAACATCAACAGCTATAGTACCTTCATCCGTCGAAGCATTTCCAGTATTAGACAAATTTCCTACATGCAAGTTGACAGAAGGAATATTAATATTAACATACAGAATTTTTACTTTACTTTCGCTATCATCATTAACTTCTTCCACTTCCAATTTTATTGTATTAACACTATCATAAAATAAAAGAATAAAGTCATTAAGCCCATCTCCATCCTGAATATCTATTTTTGAAAAAGTCATACTACCACTATTATTTTTAAGATATTCATAAACAGTGTTAAAAACAGTGTTAAATTCATTTGTGTTTGACCCACTACCTCCACTTGTTCCACCACCACTTGTTCCTCCACTTGTTCCACCACCACTTGTTCCTCCACTTGTTCCACCGCCACCTGCAAAACCTTCACTAAGTGGGTTAATGTATAGGTTATTATCGGCTAAGATAGCGACGTTTTGGTAGCCCTGATAAACTTGGCTAAACCTTGCAATTATATCCCCCTGTTTAACCTGCCCACCTACAGCACTATAATCTTTTGTTTTTAAAGTTCCACTTTTACTATCATAATTATATGATTGCCAATAATTAGTAACATTATTATCATAATAAACTGGGGCAATATAGTTAGTTACGTTTAAAGAATCGTTAGAAGAGTCCTTAGTAGCTACTAAAGCTCCTCCACCTTCCTCATCAGTCTTAACTATTCCATCAATAACAATCGCTCCTTTGTCATACCACAAAACCGAACCATTATCTATCTTAACCCCTACATCAATCTTTCCAAACCTATAATCATCTACACTACCATCACTTCTATATTGAGCTTTCCAGGAAGTAATATGGATAAACTTTCCCTGATCATTTTTTTGACCATCTATTTGATCACCTATTTTGGTATCCTTTTTAACAACGAGGTTCCATTTTTCGGCATATATTTCATTTCCCACAATGCTTGTATTGTATATTTGGACTCCACCTGGTGTTATCTTTGCTTTGCTTGTGTCTATAGTTCCATCACTTTTAACAACTTGCTTTAGATAGTTATCAATTTGAGTATAACTAACATCTGGTGGGAAATATACAACAGTATTTTCATTTACAAAAACATAATATCCTGCATTTAACTGTGCATATGATCCAGGAGTAAATTTAGAGTTAATTTCGTTAATCAATGCTTTTCGCGAGCTATCAAAACCGGATTCTATTGTTTTATTTACAAACTCTGCACCAATAAAGTCTTTTATTTGGTTGTATTTATTTTGATCATATTTAATAGCATTAGGATCTGTTCCATCTATCATCGTATAAATTGTCTTACCATATTTGAAACTATTACCACTATTAGTTTTAGCAATCACTTCTCCTCTAAGCCCGCCATATTCAGCTTGAAAATTTCCATTACTATCTTGCTTAACAGTGTAAAATTTTGTAGTTTTGTGATCAGCATTAAGTTTTATATCAAACGTATTAGAATAGAATCTATTATTAACTCTATTACTATCATAGGTTCCGACTTCTAAATTAGAATCGATAATAGTGGATCCTTCAGAAACCAGGGATCCACCTAGGGAAAACCCTGCATTAGCAAAAGATTGATTAATATAGGTTATAACATATCTTTGTGAAGCTGGAACTTTTGAGTATCCAAGAGCCATTATCATCAATGTATTCTGCCCAACTTTTCTACTACCATTAACATTAATTTCTTGATCTGCAAATGAGCGGTTGTATGAAGAGTACAAAGGCAATCTTCCATTCGTAGCAGACAAAGATAGTTGATTATTATCAAAATCTACAAATATTGTGTTAGCTTCATCACCATAATAGGCGTTATTAGAATTGGTTGAATTACCAAAAAATATAACGCTTCCACGCTCTGTTATAGGTAAATTAGGTTTCCAAAAAACAACAACAGCTCCATTTTTACCTGCAAGATTATTAATTGAAATATCATTAGGTATTCCGGTTCCTCCTTGAACATTGCCATTAGATTGCCTAATTATCCATCCACTTTGAGTTGTATCTGCTAAATTTATTATAGCAATATTATAAGCCAGGGTGACATTACCAAAGTTGCTAAAGATTTTTCCTATTTTAGTTGAAGGATTATTTAAAGAGGGAAAAGTTATGGTATTTATGCTACTTGTGCCGCTTCCCGAACCTGTTATAGATTGGCTTGGTGTATTAAGCATAAAAGATTCAGGAGAGTGACTTATAAGAAAAGTAAGGATTTGAATAGCATCTTCCGCATTATTCATTGCTTCCTGACGAGCAAAGTAATCTTTATTAGTTTTAAAATTATTTTGTGTTAATCCAAATAGAGCGACTGACATCATTATGAGAACCACTATAAAGAATAATGTGCTTAGTAATAGGACACCTTTTTTATTCATTCATTATCACCTCCAATATATATATATAACACATTTTTTCAAAAAGTCAAGTGGAGTAATTGTTAAAAAAATGTTAAAATTGCCTTAAAATTGTTAAAAATGTTATAAAAGTTTCATATTTTAATCAGGAGCGATCTAAAGAAAGAAGGGTAAACAAAAAGGATAAAGAAGTATAAAAATAGAGTATTAAACTTTAAAACATAAGGAACATTTATGTCAAAAACAAATCTTCCAAAGGGATTTTCTTCTCCAGATGAAATAAAAACAATCATAGCCACCGATTGTGGTTCAACTACTACCAAAGCAATATTAATCGAAAAACAACCAAATGGAGAATACCGATTAACAACCAGAGGAGAAGCACCTACTACAGTTGAAGCTCCATTAGAAGACGTAACAATAGGAGTATTAAACGCTTTCAGAGAAGTACAAGAATTAAGAAACAAGAAAATTTTAACAGATGATTACAAAAATTTAATAAAGCCGGATAATGGTAAAGAAGGGGTTGATATATACGTTTCTACATCGTCAGCAGGTGGCGGTTTACAAATGGTCGTTGCAGGAGTCGTCAAAGAAATGTCTGCAGAAAGTGCCCAAAGAGCAGCATTAGGTGGAGGAGCAATCGTCCTCGATACCTTCGCAGTTAATGATGGTAGAAAACCATTCGAAAGAATAGAAAAAATAAGAGAACTTAGACCAGATATTATCTTACTAAGTGGAGGAACAGATGGTGGCACAGTTAAACACGTTGTTGAAATGGCTCAATTAATAGCAGCAGCAAAACCTCAACCAAGACTAGGCCTAACCTACCAACTACCCGTCATTTTCGCAGGAAATAAAAAAGCAACAGACGAAGTATCAAGAATACTATCGAAAGTCGTTGAACTTAGGATAACAGAAAACTTACGGCCTACCTTAGATGAGGAAAACCTTCAACCCACAAGGTTAATAATCCAAGATTTATTCTTAGAGCACGTAATGGCACAAGCACCAGGATATAAAAAACTAATGGAAATGGTAGATGTAGAAATAATGCCAACTCCAGCAGCAGTAGGACTTATAATGCAAAAAATATCACGAAAAAACAATATAAACTTAGTTGGAGTAGATATAGGAGGGGCAACCACAGACGTTTTCTCCGTAATTAAACAAGACGAAGAATGGGTATTCAATAGGAGCGTCAGCGCAAACTACGGAATGAGTTATTCAATAGCACAAGTCCTCAAAGACGCAGGAATAGAAAACGTATTACGATGGATACCATTTAACACAAATATCGTCCAACTAAGGAATGCCATAAAAAACAAAATGATAAGGCCAACAACAATACCCTACTTACTTAAGGATTTAATGATAGAACAAGCAATATGTCGAGAAGCCCTGCGACTATCTTTTGATCAACACAAATTACTCGCTGTCGGATTAAAAGGAAAACAAAAAGAAAGGAGTATTTCTGACGCCTTTAGTCAAACAGAAAGTGGAGAAACAATAATAGATATGTTTGAATTAGATATGATAGTTGGAAGTGGAGGAGTTTTATCACATGCACCAAGACGAAATCAAAGCGCAATGATGATGATAGACGCATTCGAACCTTATGGATTTACATTATTAACAGTCGATAGCATATTTATGATGCCACATTTAGGAGTGTTATCAACAGTTCATGAAAAAGCAGCAACCGAAGTATTCGAAAAAGATTGTTTAGTATACTTAGGCACATGTATAGCACCAGTCGGAAAAGAAAAAGATGGCATAAAAATAATGGAAGCAGAAGTTATTGATCTCGATACAAATCAAAAATACGATGTCGAATTATTAGCAGGGGAAATAAAAGTAGTACCAATAAGAGGAAATGCAAAGATAAATATAAAATACTTGCATAAAAAATTTAAACTATCAAAAGAAGGAAAAGTAGAATCAAAAGAGGTAAGGGGCGGAGTTGTAGGGTTGATATTTGACGGAAGAGGAAGACCCTTAGAATTACCTAAAAATGACTCCGAAAGAAAAGAAAAATTAAATCAATGGTTCAAAAGTATAAACATGTATCCAGAAAATAAATAGTGTCGAGGTGTAAAATGAATAGAAGAAAAAATCAAATCATCGATTCTTTACAAAATCAGGAAATCCCTCAAGCTATTGAAATTAAAGAATCGAATAAAATTGAATTGATTATTAGGGAATCAATGGAATTGCAAAAAGAAAGGGAAGTTCCTGAGTTAGAATTTTTTGGGGTCTGGGATTATTCTAAAGCACCTGAAGATAAATCATTTATTAAAATAAAAGAAAGCTACGATCTTTTTATTGGTGGTAATTTTGTAAAACCATCTTCAAATAGATACTTTCCCACAATTAATCCTGCAAACGAAGAAGTTTTAACTCATGTGGCTTATGCGACAGAAGAAGATATTAATAAAGCCGTAGAAGCTGCAAAAACAGCATATGAAAAATATTGGTCCAAAATGAAACCTAAAGACAGAGCAAAATATATATACAAAATCGCAAGAATAATCCAAGAAAGATCAAGGGAATTGGCAATAATAGAAACCTTAGATAATGGGAAACCGATAAAAGAGACAAGAGATTTCGATATACCTCAAGCTGCACAACATTTTTTCTATTATGCAGGATGGGCAGATAAATTGGAATACGCTTTCGTAAATAGGAAAGCAAGACCGATAGGAGTAGTCGGACAAATAATCCCGTGGAATTTTCCTTTATTAATGGCAGCGTGGAAAATAGCACCTGCCTTAGCTTGCGGTAATACTGTTGTTTTAAAACCTGCTGAAACCACTCCCCTATCCGCACTATTCTTAGCAGAAATAATCCAAGAATCAGGGTTACCCGATGGAGTCGTGAATATAGTAACAGGTGATGGATACACAGGATCACTAATAGTTCAACATCCAGATATAAAGAAAATAGCATTTACAGGCTCTACAGAAGTAGGTAAAATAATCTTGAAAACTGCAAAAAATAAAAAAGTCACGTTAGAGTTAGGGGGGAAAGGACCACATATAATCCTTGAGGATGCACCAATAGATCAGGCCGTTGAAGCAATAATTAGAGGAATTTACTTCAATCAAGGACATGTCTGCTGCGCAGGATCACGATTGCTAGTTCAAGAATCCATCGTAGAAACAATCATAAAAAAATTAAAGGACAGGATGAAAACAATAAGAATAGGAGATCCCTTAGATAAAAATACCGATATGGGAGCAATAAACTCCTCAATGCAACTTGAGAAAATCAAACAATATGTTGAAATAGGATTAAAAGAGGGTTGCGAATTTTACCAAAAGAAATGCAACTTACCTTCTAAAGGATACTGGTTTGCTCCATCTTTCTTTACAAATGTAACACAATCTTGCACGATAGCAAAAGATGAAATATTTGGACCGGTATTAGCGATAATGACTTTCAGGACTCCTGAAGAAGCAATAGAAAGGGCAAATAATACATTTTATGGGTTATCTGCAGGGATATGGACAAATAATCCTGCAAGATTATTAGAAATGTCAAAACAAATAAGAGCAGGAGTTATATGGGCAAACACGTATAACCAATTTGACCCTGCATCTCCATTTGGAGGATACAAGGAAAGTGGATTTGGTAGAGAAGGCGGATGGCACGGACTGTTACCATACGTAGAACTCGAGGAGTGATATAAAATGACTAAAATACAAACTTCAAGCATAAAAGTTTATTCCTCATCAGCCGAAGCTACACTACTAACACAAATATTTGACAACATAGAATTAATAATAACAGAAACAAAAAATAACATTTTCACGATATCTGAAGAAAAATTGAACAAATTAAAATTAAACCCCAATAAATACCCATTTTGTGTTAACGAAAGTCTTTTCCTCTGGGACACTAAAATAATTATCAATCAAAGAAACAAAAGGATCTTTATTATAACTGAAAATGACCTTCTGCAAGAGTTTTCAAATTACAAAAAAACAGAAAATATTCCCCCACTTGAAGATTTAGCAAAATCTGAAAATTTTAATATCATTTTTAATGAATACAAAAACAATTATCAAACAGTATTACAAAGAGTTAAATTGCAGAGTTTTATAAGAGAAAGTTTTATTGATCATATTGTAGGGAAAAATTTCAGAGGCTCTGTTATAAACTTTAATAATACAATGTGGGTATATGTTTATTCGATTAAACAAAAAATAGAAGCAGAAGAGATAATAGATTATTATCAAGATCTTTTCAATGTAAATCAAAATATTATTTTAAAAGAAGAGGAGAACATTACGTTATTTGATTTTGCTGAATTTGTGCCAACTACTGAAAACATTTCATTTCTTGGATATCAAAACGGTATTTATAACCCTTATAAATTTACAGAACTCGATTTTAGGATAGAGTTTTATGAAGGTATAAAGGAGAATTTGGTTTACGCTCCTTATAAATTGTTAGAAATCAAAGAAAAATTTGTTTTTGATTTATTTAAAATAGAGAAAGAAATTTCTAAGATTTCAAGAATAATATAAACACACGAATGATCCTATATTTAGAGAAGTTAAAGGAAGTAAAGATACCGCCAGATAATTCAGTTTTATTAATAAATTTAGCAGGTAATCCTGATGAAAATTCGATTACATCCCATCAACCCATCATTTTTACACCAGGTGTTCTTTCAAAGTTTTTATTTAATGAAAACTTAAAGGATGGTCATTTATCAAAGACAATAGTTTATAATGATTCAGATAAAGCGGAATTCAAAATTTTTTCAAGTATGCTTTCTTTATTTCCCAAGACCCTTGAAAACCTTAATACAGAAGATATAGAACAGCTAAAAGGATTTATTAGAGAATGTTATGAGAAATATTCAGAGTTTCTGAGTCAAAAAAATAAAGAAAACTATTTGAAATTTTTGGATATAATAAACCGTAAAAAATTTGGTGATTTTTCTAATTTTTCTGAATTTTGGCACTCGATATTATCTGAATACCTTGAATCTTTTGGATACAAAGTGAATTTTACAGTAAATTATGTTTCCCAAATATCGGAAACACCAGAATTCAAAGATTTCTTCGATTTTATTTGCAGTAATTATGAATCTTTTTTTGAGTTATACAACGAAGGAGTGGAAATATTTAGAAAAAACATAGGATTTTATCCAATAAAAAAACTTGAAAAAGGTGAATTACCATTTTGGGGCATAAATAAAAATGAAAGAAAAACGATGCATTTAGATAATATTTCAAAAGATTTTCAAATAAGACCTAAGGCAGTTGCTTGGGCAATATATAGAAGATACTTTTTATATAACCAAAAAACCGATATATTAGGTATAGGAAGCACTTACTACAACTTTGTTTGCGACTACGTTGCAACAAATCTACTCAAATTACCCATCCCTAAAACAACAGTAATAAGCATAACAATACCATTAAATAAAACCACAAATATGGAAGAAGATAACATAAAAACCAAAATAGAAAAACTTGATAAAATAAAAAGTATCCTTAATGCTTTTAAATATTCTATCTACCAAAATCCTGAAAGATTAAATAAAATAATCAATAATCTACTAAAAGAAGCAGAAGAAAAAATAACATTGATAAATCTTCAAGATCTTAAAAAATTAACAAACAAGATTGACCTAATAATAGATAAAAATTTGGTAAAACAAAAAGAAAAATTATTAGAACAGATAAACGATAAAAATAACCGAAAAATAAAGAAAGAATTGACTCAAAAAATAAATCAAATAAATCAGCAAATTATTGAACCTATAAAAGAATACCTTGAAGAACTAAACAGAAATGTAGAAATAATTGAATTGCACGTAGAGAAATTAATAGAAAATTACAAAGAAGTGGATACAAGAGATTATCCTTATTTTCTTATATCTCCTCAAGAAATACTTGATAAGATCTACCAAAAAACATGAGAGATAAAAGGAAGATAAAAATAGAGGATTTACTATTAATAAAGGAAGTAGGTAATATTTCAATAAGCCCAGATGGTAGAAAATGTGTATTTACAGTAAAATCAATCAACAAAGAAAAAAATAAATATTTTTCACACTTGCACATACTTGACTTAAACACGAGAGAATATTTTCAATTTACATATGGAGAAGTTTTCGACTCTTTTCCCAAATGGTCAAAAGATGGGAAAAATATTTTTTTTATTAGAAATAAGGAAAACGATATACAAATATGGAAAATAAGAGTAGATGGAGGAGAAGCACAACAAATAACAAATTTACCCGAAGGTAAAATCGGAGAATTCGACGTTCTTGATAAAATAGTTTTCACTTTTAGACCTAAAGGAAACGAATGGACTAAAGAAGCAGTAGAAGAAAGAAAAAAAACAGGAAAATCAGATCCACCAAGAATAATAACAAAAATATACTACAAATTAGATGGATACGGCTTTTTGGATAACTACCAAAAGTTATGGATAGCAGAAGAAAATGGCAACACTTATCAATTAACAGATGGGGAATACGATGATTATTCACCTGTATTCATAGAAAACGGAAATAAAGTTGCATTCTTTTCAAACAGAAGTAATGACCCAGAAAATACTCCTTATCTCGTCGATTTATGGACCATATCAATAGAAGATAAAAAACTTGAAAAGATAAATACATTTCCTGGGTATAAACACCAACTGTCCTCTTTTAAAGATAAGTTAATATTCGTTGGGTATGAAAGTGAAGAAGATCCTTGGATACCAAAAAATAACAAATTATGGATGATAGATTTAAGCAATAATAAAATCGAATGTTTGACGAAAAATTTAGATAGGAATGTCGGTAATGTAACTCTTTCAGATACACGAGAAATAAATGATACTCCTAAATTTAGCAAAGACGGGAAAGAAATATACTTTTTGGTAAGCGATAAAGGTAACTGTCACATTTACAAATGTAATGTAGAAAATAAAGAAATTTTGCAAGTGACAAAAGGAAGTATCGATATAAGTAGTTTCGACGTAGGTAAAGAATTCTTAGTTTTAAGCATAAACACTCCTACTTATCCAACCGAAATATACATTGATAAACTAGAGGAATTTAATTCTTTAGAGAAAATAACAAGTTTCAACAAGTGGATAGAAGAAATTGATTTAAGTTATCCTGAAGAGGTATGGTATGATAGTTTTGATGGAGAAAGAATACAGGGGTGGATTTTAAAACCACCTGACTTTGAGGAAACAAAGAAATATCCTCTTCTTCTTTACATTCATGGGGGGCCACACGCTCAATATGGAAACACTTTCTTTCATGAATTCCATGTTCATAGCGCCAATGGATTTGTAGTTTTTTACACCAATCCACGAGGAAGTGAAGGTAGAGAAGAAAAATTTGCATCCATTATCAGAGGAGATTGGGGAAATATAGATTACAAGGATATAATGAGTGGGGTAGAATTCATCATAAGTAAAGATTTTATAGATAGGGAAAGATTGGTAGTAGCAGGTGGTAGCTACGGAGGATATATGACGAATTGGATTATTGGAAAAACAAATATCTTCAAGAGAGCAGTAACGGATAGAAGCGTTGTAGATTTAGTTAGTATGGCATCAACAACAGATTTTCCATTTATGGAAGATGGATATTGGGAAGGCAATTTTTGGGATAATACAGAGAAACTCGTTTTGCAATCCCCACTTTATTATGCAAGAAATATTGTTACTCCGCTTCTTATAATTCACAGTGAAGGAGATTTGAGATGTCCTATTTCACAAGCAGAACAATTATATATAACACTAAAGAGGTTAAAGAAAGAGGTAGTTTTTGTAAGATACCCTGCAAGTACAAGTCATGGAATGAGTAGGAACGGCCCACCAGATTTAAGAATTGATAGATTACAAAGAATAGTAGAATGGATCAGCAAAGTTTAGAAAATAAAAGTTTTCTTCAAAATAGAATAGTTATTATAATAATAGTAGCATCGTTTTTTCTTATTTTTCTATTATCAACTTACTTTCTTTTTCCCGAAAAACAATCAATAAAAATAGCAGAATTAAAAGATGATTTAAGTGATAATTATTTAAACTACATAGATAAGCCATCATGGATGACAAGCCAAGCTTTGAAACTAATAATCCCTCCCTTAATAGATTACCAATATGATTGCTATCCAACATCAAAATTATTGAAATCTATACCAACAAAAGATAACAAACAAATGTTTTTAGAGGATGGTAAAACAGTTATAATTTTTCCCAAAAGCAATTTCATCAACATAGATCCTAACAATATAATTCCAACCATTCAATTACTTAACATGGATAATATTTCTAATAAATGGGTGTATGTTAATTTAGTAGAAACCATAGACAAAATAGAGATGCTTAACAATGGAGATGTAAAAGTAAAATACAAAACATGTTATTCTTTACCTTATTTTCCATGCCCCGTAATATTTGATAATCCGGAAAAATTTCAGGATCAAATAGTAAATTACACATTTAAAGAAATAAAGAATTTTACGCAATTTCCCAAATACTCTGATTACGTTGTAAAAAAAGCAGAAACTAACAATTTTATTTTATCTAAAAATAACAAAGAAATTAGATTTATCACCTTTACAAATGTTGAAAAACTAAAAAAAGAAGTAAATAAATTTGATCTAATAAAGATACCTTCAAATTTGAAGGATTACTTTAGTAAAGGTTTAAGCACAGAATATCAAGTTATAACTTTACCAAACCGAGAAATTTTCTTCATCTTTTTCAATCCCAATTTATCTAAACAAGAAAGGGTTACGATTTATGAAAAATTGGTTAGTAAAATTTTGAAATATAGCTTGAAAGACTATCAAATAAACAAGACATATATTTTGCCTTATCACTTCGCTTGCTTACAACAAGAAGATGAATCAAAGGATAAAGAAAATATAAATACTTCCAAAATAAACAGAAAAATCAAAGTTTTAATCGCATACAAAGATGAGAAAAGTAAGTTATTTTCAAATCTTCTGGAAGATATAATAACAAAGGACTTACAAGCAGAAGTATTAAAGGCAAATATAGAAAGGGATTTACCAAAGAAAGAGATATTTGGTGGTTTAATAGAGCCCCCAGAGCCTTCAATAAAAGATTCTGTAAATCCACTAAACTTCGATTTTATTATTACAAGTATAACTTTCCTACCTTATATGGATTATTACTCTGTTTATTCAAAAAACGGTAAATATAATGTTTACAGTGTTTCAAATAAAAAGATAGAGGAGCTAATTGATAATATCATGCAAGGTCTTTCATTTGAACAAAAAGATTTACTGATAGAGTTACAAAAAGAGCTAAATGATGAGTTTTTAATAGTTCCGTTTGCCATAGATACCCAAAGTTTTATAATAAAAAAGGATAAGATGAATGTTTTAAAAATCAATAGTTTAGGTATCAATTTTGATTAGGGTTTAATGATTTACATTTGCCCAAGAGCTTCCAATTGCTTGCTAAAAATTGTAAAACAATTAGAAAAGTTTGAAAGAATTACAATATATTTTCCTGCAAATATCTGCTATACCTTCCCATTAAGTGTAATTTATTCAGAAGCAAAGATAAAATTTTATGATATAGATTTTGAAACGCTTTACCCTGATTTTAAAACAGTAGAAAAAGATAACAATTTTCCCATTTTTGTTTGTGTTATTCCTTATGGTGATTGGGATAAAGAGGAAGTAGAAAAAATTAGGGAAAAAATAAGGATGTTTTGGCAAGACAAAGTTTTCATATTATGGGATTGTGCATTAACATTTCCTACTTATGAAGTATTAGATTACGTTTTGGTGAATATTAAGGAGAGTGAAGGTTTTGTATTTAGTTTTTCTTATGCTAAACCATTAGAGTTAGGTTTTGGCGCTGCTCTATTTACAAAAATGAAAATAGAACATAAATTTCCTTTTTGTATTAGTAAAGATGAATCTTCCTTTTTGGTCAATAGAGTAGATAAAATTTTCAAAACTTATTTAAATTTACAAAAAGTTAGTCTCAAAAATCAATCTTTCCTGTGTTATAATTCTGAACTACATAAAAATGATATTAATTACATAGATAAAATAGTTGAAAAAATTTTAAATAAAGAAGATTTTGAGGTAACACTTAGAAATGGGCAAAAACTTACGTTCTTTGAAATAATGGAAAAAAAGAAAGCTAATAACAAATATTTCAGGGAAAATATAGGTTTATCAACAAAATCCAAAATAAAAATTTTAAGCAGAAGTGATCTTTGTTGGAGATTTAACATAAGAGTAGATGAGGGAGTAAGAGATAGGATAATTGAAAGAATATTTTTGAATGGTGCCTTTGCAAGCAGGCTTTTCCCCAATTTAACAAGATATTTAAAAACTTCTTCCAAATTTCCCAATACTTCCAAACATTGGAAACACGTAATAAACATTTTTAATAACCAAAATGAGGATTACAATAAAAAAATAATAAAATCGATAGAAGAAATGAAGGAAATCTTATAAAAAATATTGAAATAAAAAATGGTTATGAGTAAAGTAAATAATGTTAATAACGCTATTAATTCAACAAAAATTGGTGGAAATCTAAACGTTCAAACAGAGGTAAATTTTCCGAAAGATAAAATCTTGAATGCCCAACTTTTGGAAAGAAAACCAAACGGTGAAGCAATGATAAGAATAGGTAATCATAACGTCAAAGCTAAAATGCCAAATAATGTATATATCAGACCAGGTGATAGTTTTAGATTACAAGTTATAGGGAAAGAAAATGATATATGGAATTTCAGGTTCATATCAATAAATCGCTCTTCTATATTCTACAAAATTTCCCCGGATATTGTTAATTCTCATTTACTTAGTTTAAAATTGCCGGTCACTGACAATTCAGTGGAAATAGCAAAAGCTTTGTTTAAATATAATCTTCCTTTAAACGCAGAGAATTATAAATCACTTTTGCCTTTTGCTTCCACGAATTCTAAAGTATTCTTAGAATCTGCAGCTTTTCTTAAATCAATGAACATACCTTTAAATAATTATAACGTCAAAATAATCGCAGAATTCCTTAACAACAATCAATTTTTAGCCAATATACTCTACTCAATACATTCTTATTTAACTTTAAACCAAACCAATGCTAATCCCGTTGTTTTAGGTATAATTCAAACATTGGTATCCAACATACTAAAAGGACAAGATAAGAAAGACAGTGAAAGAATAAGAAACTTAAATGAAATAACATCAAAAAATTTAAAAGGATTGATATCCAGGATAGACAAGGCAGTATCAATGTTACAAGATAGCCCATTGAAAAATAATTTAGAAAAATTAGGATTTATTTTGAAAGGTATGGGAATAATAAACGGCAGTTTAAATGAGGAGAAAGTTTTCTTTAATATAGTTCCTGCTATTATAAACGGATATCCGACAACTGTAGAAATGAAAATATTTTATTATGTTGATAAAGAGTTGAAGACAATAGAAAGGAATAGATTTAGTTTTGAGATAACGGTAAATGCTCCTAAAATTGGCCCTGTTACAATTTCTGCCTCTGTTGTTGAAAATAATGTATCGGCACATATAAAAAAATCTTTGTTACCAGAAGAAATATTTGTAAATAAAAAAGAAACATTAGAAAAGTTAGTAAAAGAAGCAGGATATAATTTAGGGAATCTAATAGTAAAATATGTTTATGATCCTTACATTGATGAAGGTGTCAATTTTATAACTTAATATAGTTTTAGTAAACTACCAACTATCTGGAAGTAGATGATGGTATAGTCCTTGTTTTTAGAATCTCTTTTGACAGCGTTATATGTAGCTTTCTTTAGCTTTATCATCTGCCAGTTGTGCCTTATAATATCCTGATTTTTATTAATTGTAGATGATTCTGATTTAATTAAAAATAAGGAGGTTGAAATAAGAAAAAAGATAATAGTTATAATATGAGAAAATATTTAATAATTTTGATTGCTTTGTTATTAATATTAACCTGTAAAACAGCTTTTTCCAAAAACTTACATAATCCTCATAGGTTAATAGCAAATGATACAAAACAAAGTGAAATAAAAAATGAAATATACCAAAATTCAAATAATCGAGAAAAAGAACAAACAAATAAAGAAATTTATGAAATAGCAGTAGAAAAAATTATTATTAAGGGTAATAAAAATATACCAACAAGCACAATATTAGAAAACATCAACATAAAAGAAAATACAAAAATAAGCGTAGAAGAAATAAAAAATGCAATCAATAGGATCTACGAAACTGGCTATTTTTCAGATATCGAAGTAAATTTTGAACCAGTAGATAAAGAAAAAGTCAATTTAGTTTTTTATCTTTTAGAAAATCCTCAAGTTAAAACAATCCAATTCATCGGTAACAAAATACTTTCATCTCTCGATTTAATTGAAATAATAAACACAAGACCCGGTAAGGTTCTAAACTATAATGTCATAAGAGAAGACATTATTTTAATCAACGAAGAATACAATAAATTAGGGTTTGTTGGTGTTAAAAATCACGTATCAGATTTACAAATAAAAGATGATGGAACACTAATATTTTACATTCAAGAAGCATTCTACCCTAAAAAAATAAACATAATCGGCAATAAAGTGATAAAAACAGAAAAACTACAAAAATTAGTAGAAATTAAACCTAATGAACCATTAAAGAAAGAACAATTAGAAAACACTCTTAACAAGATATATGAATACTACCAAGAAGAAGGATATATGTTAGCAGATATTAGATCAGACATAGATTATGAAAATAATATATTAAATATAGAAATCTTTGAGGCAATATTAGAAGATATAGAAGTTGAAGGAAATACAAAAACCAAAAAATATGTTATTGAAAAAATGTTAGAATTAGAAAAAGGTAAAGTAATAAATTCATACAAGTTAAAGAGAGCACTTAGGAAAATGCAATTGGGAGGATACTTTAAAAATGTTGAGCCTGATTTTAGAGGAGGAAGTGAACCTGGTAAAGTCATACTCGTTATCAAAGTAGAAGAACAACAAACAGGACAATTAGTCCTGGGAGTCGGCTTCGGAGGACTACCTGGAAGCAATCGAGGAGGATTGGCAGGAAGTTTATCAGTGTCAGAAATAAACTACAAAGGCAAAGGACAACAAATATACACAAGCTGGGAAAGAGGTACTTTAATAAATAGCATATCACTATCTTTTTCGGATCCTTATACTTTACCAAACAATAGATTTTATGGGTTTAATATACAATCTACTGAATTGTTCCAACAAAGAGCCCTTGTTAATACAAATCCTCAAACTATTGCTTTATACAAAGATTATAGAAGAAACTATGGTTTCTTTTTTGGTAAAAGATTAATAGATAGAAACATGACTTACAACTTTAATCTTTCATTTTTAACTTTTAAAACATCTCCTACTCCAACACAGGAAAATCCTTACGTTTTACCATCAACAAAAGGTGATTATATTTCGTTAGGTACCTCTTTAACAAAAGATAACAGAGATGATGAATTTTATCCAACAAGAGGAGTATTATATACCTTATCAACAGACCATGCAATAAAAAACCAAGGAAATTTAAGTAGTTTTTCAAGAATTTCAGGAGAATACAGGAAATACTTCAATTTCAAAAAAGAAAGAGTATTGGCTATAAGGGGATTTTTTGGTTTAGCAACAGATAAAACGCCTTTTGTATATCAATATACCTTGGGAGGATCAGATACATTGAGAGGATATGATTTCAATAGATTCATAGGAAATAAAGCATTCCTTATAAACTTAGAATATAGATTTCCAATAAGTAAGAAGTTAGAAAACTTCTATGGAGCAGCATTTATAGATTGGGGAGGAGCATTCTTACCAAACCAAAAAATAAGCTTAGATAAAATGGGATTTAATTACGGTGTTGGTATAAGATTCATACTACCTCAAATCGGTTCTATAAGATTAGATTACGCTATATCCAATGAAAAATCAAAAATATCAGTCGGTATAGGACAAATGTTCTAAATTAAGGTAATAATGAATGTAAAAATTCTTCGCTTTAAAATAGAACCTTACTTTTTTACAAAAAAGCTTATATCTTTTTTTATCCTCGAAGGCTCAAAAAATTTAGAAATAATAGAAATCAGTCCAAATTATGTAATCTTTCAATGTGAATTGTTTATAAGAGATACAAAAGAGATAATAGATAGATTCAAGAAAAATTTTCCGACCATAGAATTAGTATCAGAAAAAGAATTATCTATGGAAGAGTGGAAAAGATTAAGATTATCTAAGTTAGAAGTAGGTAAGTTCAAGTTTAAACCAATATTCGAAAAACAAGAAAATGAAGAACGTTTTATTTATTTGGATACTCTTTTTGGGGCATTCGGTATAGATAACCACCCAACAACAATCATTTGTTTAGAATTTATAGATAGAATAGAAAAAAATTACGAAACAGCTGTAGATTTCGGCGCTGGTAATGGTATCCTCTCTTTAGCTTTATCTATGATCAATATAAAAAAAATAATAGCAATAGATATATTCTTCAATTACTGCTTGGAAATAAGGCAAAATTGTAAAATAAACAAAATAAGTAATATTTTTATACTCAATGGTAATTCGATGAAAATCGTAAAGGAGGTCGACCTTTTAGTTTCAAACGTCCCTTTATCTGCCTTTAAAGATAAAAATAATAGCATACTACAAAGCAAATTCAAAGAATGTATTCTTTCTGGCGTAAAAATAGAAAATAAAGATGAATTTTTAGAGATTATAAAAACTAACCAAATAGAAATAAAAGAATTTGCAGAAAAAGAAGGGTGGTTAGGAATAAAGGGAGTAAAAACTTTGTCATAGTTAGTAAAAAATTAAACAAAGATAGTTTAAACAGGTTAAACTTTGATTTTGTAGTAATTTATATATTATGGTAGAAAGGCCAAAAGGAACAAACGATTACATCCACCCAGAAAGTAGTTTAAGAAAAATAATCGTAGAAAAAATATCCAACTTTTTTGAAATCTTAGGTTACAAACCTATAGAAACTCCCATTTTTGAAAGTGTAGATCTTTTCAAGAGATCGGCTGGGGTGGTTAGTGATATCGTTAGTAAAGAAATGTATGAATTCCAGGATAAGAAGGGAAGACATTTAGCATTAAGGCCTGAAATAACAGCACCAGTTGTAAGAGCAATCATCCAAAACAATTTGCTCCAACAACAAATTATAAAACTCTATTATGTAGGAAGTATATTCAGGTATGAGAAACCTCAAAAGGATAGATACAGACAAGCCACGCAATTTGGAGTAGAATATCTCGGAATAGAAAATTATATTGCAGATTTTGAGCTTATTTTCTCAATCTATAAACTATACCAGTCATTCAATTTAGATGTAGAAATTCATGTAAACAGCATAGGTTGTAAGGATTGCCGTCCTCAATACAGACAAAAACTTTATGAATACTTTTCCAAGCACAAAGAAAATTTATGTAATGACTGCCAGAGGAGATTAGAAGAAAATCCATTAAGAATCTTAGATTGCAAAAACCCTAATTGTAAACTAATCTCAAAAGAAGCACCAAAATCTATAGAATACCTTTGTCAAAATTGTGATAAACACCACAAAGAATTAACTAATATTTTGAAATTTTATAATGTACCACTAATAGAAAACCATTATTTAGTTAGAGGCTTGGATTATTATAATAGGACAGTTTTTGAAGTTAAATTTGAAGGTGTTGATTTAGCAGGTGGGGGTAGATACGATTACTTGGTTAATCAGATAAGTGAAGGTAAATACGATATGCCAGCTATAGGATTTGCAGGTGGCCTTGAAAGATTAACCAATATACTAAAAGAAAAACAAAACATCAACAAATTTTTAGGTGAAAACATCAAGATTAACCTGGTTTCCCTAACAAATGAAGCAGATAAAATAATAACAGGTATATATACAAGAATAATTAATAAAATAGCTGGCAAGAAAAATTCAATAGAAGTAAACTTGATGAAATTTGAAAAATTGTCAAAAGCTCTGAAAATTGCCGATAAAATGAAAGCAAATTATACCTTGTTTATGGGAGAAGAAGAAATAAAAGAAGATGAAATAACGATAAAAAATATGGAAACAGGAAAACAAGAAAAAATAAAAGTAGAAAACTTCATGATAAAATTTTTCGAAGAAATAATTAATATTGAATAATTATCTTTAACATATGGAAAAATTCTTTTTAATATATTAATATTTAGAAATAACAAATCTTCAACCTACTTCCACTAGATTTAAACTCTTTCTGAACCCCAAAAAATTATTTTTAAATGAAAATCTTCAAAATCTTTTCAGAATATTCAGAGCATTCATATTTTCTTCTATCTTTACTTGAACAAGGATAGACCTTCCAAAATCGGATCCTAAAAATTTTTTAAAGTAAGAATTTCTACTACAAGAAAAATTTAACGAGAATTTAAGGAGAATTTAGGAAAAATTTAAGAAAAATCTATTTGTTTCTGTATATAACGACTCGCCTGTAAGGTTCCTCTCCTTCACTTTTCGAAAACAATCCATATTTTTCCACTAACTCATGTTGTATTTTTCTTATCTCCTGGCTTTGAGGTTCTAACTCTATTTTTTCCAAATTTTGCTCATACATAATCTTAATCTTTTCTTCAATTTCTTGGACTATTTGGTTTATATCATAATTACTTCCTTCAAAATATCTATCCAATATCTTTGATATTTGAGCAAAAGTATTACTTCTAACTATCATTATATTTTTAAGCAATTGTTGAAGTGAAGGATTTTTATGAATTCTTTTCTCTATTTCTTGCTTTTTAGATTTAAGAGTAATGATAAAATCTGCCTGATGGAGGTCAAAGACTATATCTATGGGTAAATCGAGATCTGAAATTGCCCGTTGTAATCTATCAACACTTATGGCAAAAGGATATATCTTATATCTTTTCTCTTCAAGTTTCTCAAATTTTTCTTCCTTTTCAACTTTTTCTTTTCTATCATTTTTTAAATCAATCGTTATTTTTTTTTCAAAAGATTCTTTTCGTTCTTCCTTACCATACATATATTCTTTTTGTATAACTTTATACCCATTGTTTTCCCTAACCCTTATTTCAGGTTTAATAGGGTATCCTTTAAGTATAAGATCTACAGCCAATGCAACATTGGAATATATAGCAAACATGTCTCTATCAACTATTTCTACAAGGATATCAAACGTTGGAGGATTTTTTCTTTCCAATACTGTTTTTTGAGTTCCTCTTCTTCTTGCTTCTTCGTCACTTAAAATAACGGCCTGGATACCTCCAACTAAATCAGAAAGAGTTGGATTAAGAATAAGATTTTCCAAGTTCCTACCATGTGCAGTAGCTATCAACTGTACTCCTCTTTCGGCGATAGTTCTTGCTGCATAGGCTTCCTCCTGTGTTCCCATTTCATCTATTATTATCACTTCTGGCATATGGTTTTCCACAGCTTCTATCATTACTTTATGCTGAAGTTCGGGTGTAGTAACCTGCATCCTCCTTGCTCTACCTATAGCAGGATGTGGTATGTCTCCATCCCCACCAATCTCATTAGATGTATCAACAATAACAACTCTTTTTTTCAATTCATCATTTATTATTCTTGCTGTTTCTCTAAGGATAGTAGTTTTACCAACTCCGGGTTTTCCAAGTAAAAGTAAGCTTTTACCTGTTTTTATGTAATCAAGGATTACATCTGCAGCACCATAAACTGCCCTACCAACTCTACATGTTAGTCCAACAATAACTCCATTTCGATTTCTTATGGCAGATATCCTATGTAAAGTTCTGGGAATACCCGCCCTATTATCTTTTCCAAACTCCCCTATCCTCTTGACAACATACTCTATATCGTCATACATTATTTCTCTTGAAGAGATTATTTCAAAATCGTCTGGAAATCTAATTTCAGGAGTCCTTCCCACATCCATTACTATTTCTATGATTTCTGAAATTCTTGGATGCTTCTCTATTTTTGATGAGATGAATGGGGGCAAAACTTGCACCATCAGCAATATTTCTTCAATGTTTTTATTTTCCATCTTATTTTCCATACTTTTACTCCATCCTTATTAATACTTTATTTATTCTATTTTTCTTTATTTCAAGTATTTTTAAAACTATATTATCAATATTAATAATTTCGCCTTCCTGAGGTATCCTTCCTAATTTTGTGTATATAAGCCCTGATAATGTAGTATATTCTCTTTCATCTTTATCAGGGAATTCAAATCCCAAAAATTCTTCCAAAGTATAAATATCTATCTTAGGATTAACAATATACTCAAAATCAGAAATTTTTTGAATATTTTCTTCTTCTATTTCCTTATCATGTTCATCATGAATTTTACCCAATAATTCCTGTATTAGATCAGTAATAGTAACTATTCCGCTTGTTCCGCCATATTCATCAACAACAATAGCAATAGAAGATCTATTTTGTTTCATTATTTCCAATAATTCATATACATTTTTTGATTCAGGTACAATCAAAGGAATTCTGGCAATATCTTTTAGCCTTATATATCCTTGGTTAGTCAATACGTATTTAAGAATATCCTTAAGGAAGACAACTCCAATAATATTATCAATGCTTTCTTCATAAACAGGATATTTAGAATATCCATATTTCATAACCACACTGCTTATCTCAGAAATTGTCTTATTAGATTCAAGAGCGACAATATCAACCCTTGGAACCATTATTTCTCTTACCAAAGTATCATCAATAGATAGGAATTTTTCGATTATCTCCATTCTATAGTCATCCCAATTAAAATCATCTAAGAAAACAATCGCCTCAGCAAAGTATTTCTTACTTAAATCTATATCTTGTTCAAAAATTCTCAAAATGAGATTAACAAAATTTCCTAAAATTTTTGATAATGGGATAAGAAAAGAAAAGATTTTCATAAATCCGAACACCACGTCCAAAAATCTTAAAAACCTATTAATACGAATAAACAAAATATCCTTAACAACAGTATCGATAAAAACCCAAGCAGCCAAATAACCGAATATTAATAAAAAAGCAACTACAATTTTATTACTAAAAAAATACAATGAAGAAGAAAAAAACACTAATAAGAATAAAATAAATAATAGTAGAACAACATAAATATATTCTTGTCTCTTTTGAAGAAAAATGTTTACTGTTTCGGTATCATCAACTAAATGAGAATAACTTTTCAATATATACGGAGAGCAGAAGACAAAGTAATAGTATATAGTTCTAAAAAGCAAAGACAGAATGCCTATTATTACTGTAAAAATGATTATTATACTCTGGTTTTCTATTTCACCCATTTATTTTGTATAAATTTTAATATACTTTACTGCATTTCCTTTTACTTCCAATATCTTTATTTTATACCCCTTATATGTTATAATTTCATCCTTTTTAGGTTTTTTCCCTTTCATAATATCATATATAAAAGAAGAAATCAATGAATTTTTTTGATCAAAAACATCTCTTATTTCTTCAGGTAATTCATATACATAAGCATCAGTAGAAATGACGTATCCGTCTTTAACTTTCATTATTTTTGTCTTATCAAGGTCAAATTCATCAAGTATTGTCCCAGTTACTTTACCAAGTATATCATCAAAAGTAATCACTCCTTTATTTCCACCAAACTCATCAACCACAACAGCCATTAAAACATGTTCTTTTTTCATTTGATTCAAAGCAGAAAATAAATCCGAATTCTCAGGAATAAAAAGAACCTTTCTGTTAATTAAACTTATGATTTCTCCAACTGTAAAAACTTTCTTTCTTATTGCTAAAAAAACATCCTTAATATGTAATATTCCAACAACATTATCCACATTGTCTTTATAAACAGGATACCTACTGTGTAAAGTATTAACAACAACATCGATAACATTTTCAATCCTGTCGTTATAATTAAGAAATATCACATCAGTTCGATGGACCATAACATCTTTAACTTTATAATTACCAAGTTCAAGTACTGAATTAACAAAATTGTATAAATTTTCATTCATCTGTCCCGAATCTTTAATTCCCTTGATAATATCCTTTATTTCATCAATCGTATACTTTATTTCTTTATGCTCAGACGTATCAACCCCAAAAAGAAGAGCAACTTTATTTTGAACAACTTTAACAACAAATGTTATAGGCAAAAACAGAAAACTAAAAAATTCAAGCATTAAAGAAGAAAATATTATTACTCTTTCGGAGTTATAAACACCGATCAATTTTGGCACCTGCTCACCCAATATTAAATGTAAAAAAGTTATTAAAATAAACGCAAAAACAATAGCTAAAAAATGAGAAGAAAAGAATGCAATACTTTCTACTTTTAAGATATTAATAAAAATTTTTTCAAGGACATCGGCAAAAGTAGGCTCAGCCAACCAACCTAATATTAAACTAGCTAAAGTAATACCCACTTGACAAGTTGCTAAATAGTGGTCCATTTTTAAATACTGATTATACGGCAACGAAAACCTAATTTTTTTTAGCTTCAAAGGATTTGAAGAAACAAGTGCAAATTCAGTTAAAACAAAAAAACCATTCAAAAATATCAATAAAAACGTAAAAACTAAATTTTTAAAAAACTCCATTTACCCTCCAAACAATCTAATTAAATTAATCAACACATAAGTAATAATAATCCCGAATATAGCACCATTAATAATCTCTTGCAAAGTATGGATTTTTGCTTCTAATCTACTTTGAGCAACAAGAAGTGCCAAAACCAAAGACATAAAGATAGAAACGTAGTCATTCCAATTATGAATAGCTATAAACGTAAAAGTAGAGAAAGCTAAAGCAGAATGAACACTTATTATCCCACCCTGGATATTATCTCCCCTACCCTTAATCCTCATATATAATATCTTAACAAACATCGAAGAAAGTAAAACAAAGACAAAAACGAATAAATATACATATTCAGGTAAAGCAGAAATCTTCTGGATCAACAACGGAGTATTAGAAGAAATTTTCTTAGAAAATATAATAATACCAACAATTACAGAAAGGACAGCAGAAATAAGGACAGCAGCAGCAGATATGTCCTTCACCATCTTTATTCTTTCATCTTTATTACTTTCAACCTTATCAGACAATATCTCAATTGAAGTATTAAACAACTCAGTTATAAAAACAAGAGCAACAACGATTAATATAATAACTAATTCCCAAGTAGTTAAACTTAAAAAAAATGTAGATAAAATAACGAATAAAGCAAAAATCAGATGTATCCTCAAGTTTCTTTCTTGATAAAAAGCTTCAAACAAACCATTAACAGCATTAGAAAAACTTTCTAATAAACTTGAACTAAGTTTATTTCTTCTAAATTTATCCGACATATTTACTTTTCTCCATAGAAATCATTAAAAATCATATCTTGAATTTTTTTAGCCTCACTTTCATCTTTACCAACAGCATGAAGTAAAGAATGGATTAATACAAGTGACAATTCTTTATAGAATGGATGCTTTATCTTTTTTGCATTTTGTCTAATAATATCCAAACACAAATATATTTGCACAGAATCATCATAAATCAATGTTATAGTGTCTGTAAACACATTAATACCCCATATTTGTTTTTTTAATCTTCTTATAGTTCGTGGTTCAACAAAGTCAATTATAACTATTTTTTGAATAGGAAAGTAATTCTTAAAAAATCTAAAAACCTTACTACAAATACTTTTTATTTTTGAGTTTTTTGTATTAACTATAAGCTGTTTTTTTGGCATACTTAGGGTAATTAATTCTGGTATGATAAGATATATAAAGATTCTTTATTAATGTGTCCTTTATAATACTTAATTCTTTAAAAGTAAGATCAACATCAGAGAATTGTCCCTCTTGTTGTAGCCTACTAATAATATTTTCAGTTAATTTTTCAATAGAAGAAAAAGAGTATTCAGATAGAGTTCTAGATGCAGCTTCAACACTATCACAAATCATAAGAATAACCATTTCTTTAGTATATGGTTTTGGCCCAGGATATTTAAAATCCTCCTCTCTTACATCAAACGAATATTTTTTAGCAGTATTTTGTAATTTTTTTGCTTTGACAAAGAAATAGAGAATAGTAGTAGTTCCATGATGAGTTTTTATAAATTCTGATATTATAGGTGGTAAATTGTATCTTTGGGCAATTTTTACTCCTTCAGAAACATGAGCCTTGATTATCGAAGCACTTAGAAAAGGTTCTTTTTCATCATGGGGATTTTTTTCTCCCTCAACCAAATTTTCGACAAAATATTTTGGTCTTAACATTTTTCCTATATCGTGATATAGAGCACCAATTTTAACAAGTATAGGATTAGCCCCGATCGCCAAAGCACATGATTCAGATAATTCTGACACTCTTAAACTGTGATTAAAAGTTCCAGGTGCAGCTTTAGAAAATTCAGATAAAAGGGGATTATTCAAATCTAACAACCACCTCATCCTATTTATTCCTATACCTTCAATACCAACACCCGCTAATAATACAAAAAAGTAAGTAAGAATAAACGAAAACATAACTGAGACAATAGAGAAAGAAAAATAAACTACAAAATTATCTATTAACTTAAGTAAAAACATAAATGAAAACTCCACAATAAAAAATATTATTACCCACAACATAAAACCAATATCCAACCTATTCAAAAGAATACCTAACCTATTATTTTCATTTTTATAAACAAAATAAAAGAAGAATAAAAAAGTGATAACAAAAAATAAAAGTAGATCATAAGAAAGTATATTACCAAAAATTTGATAATAAGCAATATTATATAAAATTAGGGAACATATAAAAACTATAGAATATAAAACAAAACCACCCACAAAGAAAGCAAAGAAAAAAGTTGTCCAAAAAGGAATTAAATAAAAAAATGGCTTATCAATCAAAACAATAAAAATTAAACTAAAAAACAGCAAAAAACTAAGATAGTAAATCTCTATATTGCTTACTTTTATCTTAATCGAATAAATAAACGATAAAAATAAGAAGAAGAAAATAGAAACAAAAATAGAAGATAAAAGAAACTTTTGTCTATAATAATCCTTTGTTTTAGTTTCATTTATTATCTTGAAAGCTTCATCACTAATATTTTGTCCCTTTTTAACTATAACAGATCCCTTTTTTAAACTATAAATCCTGGGTATCTTATTAATCATTTCAATATGTTTTTCTAAAGTTTTTGTAATATTTACAAATTTATTTGGTAATATTAACTTTGCTAAGTTAAGAATAACTGCTTCTTTGTATTTTTGCAAGTATTTACTATTTTTTGCTTCTTTTAGATATATATCCAATTGTTCTTCAATTTTTGATAAAATAAAAGGGATTTCAGACAAAGTAATTCCTTTTTTATATTCTATTTCCAACATTTCTAATACTATCCTTCGAATTAATTCTATATCTTCCACATTAATTTCTTTCAATAGTTTTAAGTCCCCTACATTTTGATTATTTTCCAATATTTTAACTTTTTGATTACTCTTTACTTTTTTTAACAATTCAATTTGGAAATCAAAAAAATTATTTACATCATAAATAACTTTTTCTGCGATATTATTATCAATATCGTACTCCTTTATTTTATAAACATCTTGAATCTTTTCTAAATATTGCTTTTCATCTATAACTCCCTCATAATCTTTGAATAATACAATATTAAATTTGGCTATAGAATTAGGTTTTATATCAAAGAAAAGAAGAAGGTAAAAATAGTAAATAATTCCAGAAATAAATGAAATTAAAATAATATTTCTTAATATAGGGAGTTTAGCTTTATAAATAGCTATACGATTCTTAATTTTAGAAAATAAATTGAGAAAATACATTCAATTAACTATTTCAAAGCCTCTACTCCAGCAGAAATTTCTAACAATTCCTTAGTTATCGATTCTTGTCTTTGTTTAAAGAATAGCAATTTCAAATCTTTTATTAATTTTTCGGCATTATCTGTTGCAGTATTCATTGCAGAAAACCGAGCACTAAACTCAGACAGTTTTGCCTCAACCAATAACTTGTATATCAAACTATCAACATATAACTCTATTATATAATTTCCTATTACTTCTAAAGAAGGTTCAAATAAAAAATGATCAACAGTTTTCTCGATTTTCTCTTTATCATCACTTTTAAGATTCAAAAGGGGTAAAACTTTTTCTACATCAGGTTGATAACGAATAGAATTAATAAACTTTGTATACACAACTTCAACAGAATTAGCATCCTTATTATCCTTATAAGCACTGATAACAAATTCATTTATTTTCCTACAAAATTCAAAAGTAGGCACATCAGGTATCTTCTCAAAATTACCCAATATAGTATAATTTCTTTTAGAAAAGTAAAAATAAGCTTTTTTACCAACCGTTATTAGCTTTACTTTATTCTTATTATACTTTTTTTCAAAGAAATTAAAAAGATTAGTATTATAAGCACCACATAATCCTTTGTCAGATGAAATAATCACAACGATTGTTTTATCTGCATTTCTCTCTTTAAAATATTCTAAACTATTCATCATTATCAGAAAATCATGGTTTCTTAGTAATAGGTTCAATATTTCTTTAATAGAACTAAGGTAGGTTTTAAAAGGGAAAAAAGTTTTTTGAATTTTTTTCAATTTTATACTGGCGATTAATTTCATTGCTTTTGTAATTTGACGAATATTGTTAGCAGCCTTTATTCTATTTTTTATTTCTTTCAAAGCCATTGACATAAATCAATCACCTGCTTCCTTTATTTCTTTTGCTTTATCAATTATTAATACACCCTGGGTATGGTCATATTCATGCTGAAAAACAATAGCTCTTAATTGATCCAACTCTTCAATAATTTCATTTCCATAAACATCCAAATATTTAACTTTTATTCTTTTACTTCTTTCAACTAAGCATTCTATGTTAGGAATACTCAAACATCCCTCCCATCCCTCTTCCTTTTCTTGTGAATAATCCAATATTTGAGGATTAATATACACAATAACTTCACTTAGAGAATCATTCTTATCAAAACCTTCTTTTTCAAAGTCTTTTTTTATTATAAAAACTTTCTTAGGTACTCCGAGTTGAATAGCTGACAATCCTATACCATCATAGTCATCCATTACTTTAGCCATAATCTTCAAAAATTCGATAAATTCTTTCTTTTTAATTTCAGAAATCTTTACTTCTTTAGATTTCTGTCTTAGTAAAGGATTGGGAACTGTTATTAAATCAATTTTATTCCTAACCATTTGTTTATGAGGATATCAAACATTTGGATTGCCAATGATATTCTTGCCATAACAGTATATCCAAAAGCCACACCAAAAGCTATCATTAAAAACATAATACCTATTCTCACTATATAATTCACGCCTCCCTTAAACTCAGTAGAAAAATAGAAATACAATAAACTACTCAAAACTCCTATTATTATTAGCAAATCAGATATAGTTGTCCACCAATCCAAACCTTTTTCGTTGAAATAAATAAACGGTGCTATCGTAGAGCTTATTTGCTTAATGACATCGGCAATACCTATGGAATAAATTGTAATACCAGCAGTAACTCCAACCATAAAAGCAATAGGTATTCTACTTACCCAACCTATTGAAGGAACCAATTTAAGTAAAACCATAATTCCTAGTAGTGCAGGTATTAGAATATTTAATATACTAAAAATATTAACGTTAGCAAATCCAAATTCCAGAGATTTACTAACTGCAAAAGGTAAATCAACATTAAAAATAACCAATGGATTTACCTGATTACTTATCATTTCACTACGTATAGAATTAGAAATAATTATATTGGAAAAAGCTTGGAAAACATTAGGGTATATGAAGCTCCAATAAGTAAGAACAAACCAATATCCTGCAGAAACTCCTACAAACAGATGCTCCGCTATTTTATAGTAAAAATTATCTCTATAAAGAAAACTATAAATCGCAAGTATTAAAAGAGAAGAAACCCATACTAATATATCATTCGATATATTAAAAATTATACCCATCAATTATACTATTTAACATTATTAACCAAAACCCTGTTTATTTTAAGATCAAGATTTGGATTGTAATAAAGACTTATCTTGCTCTATAATTTTTCCGTCCTGGATAGTAAATACCCTATCAACTTCTTTTATCACATCTATTGTGTGAGAAATTATTATAACTGTTTTATCCTTAAAATAAGTAAATATAGATTTAACTATTTTTTCCGTATTGATTTTATCGAGAGCAGATGTAGGTTCATCAAGAATAACAATGGGAGAATCTTTTAGGAAAAGTCGAGCCAAAGCTATCCTTTGTCTTTGTCCTCCTGACAAACCTTTCCCATCTTCCATAACAACATAGTTATATCCCTCTTTTTTTGACATTATTTCGTCATGTATTTCAGCTTTCTTGCAAGCTTCAACAATTTCATCCATAGAAGCTCCCTGCTTAGAATATTCTATATTTTTAAAAATACTATCATTAAAAAGATAGATTTCCTGTGTTAAAATAGAAATATTTTTTCTAAGAATATTTGGGTTTATTTTTTCTATATCAATATCATCGATATATATTTTACCTTCAATAGGTTTATAGAATTTTACGAGCAAAGAAATAAGAGTGCTTTTACCTATGCCACTTTTACCAATAATAGCAACCTTTTGCCCAGGATAAATAGTAAAACTAACTTTATCCAGAATTTTATTTTCATCATATCCAAAACTAACAGAATCAAATGTTATCTTTCCCCTAAAAACTATGTCCTGATTGTATTCATAAAGTGAATTATCAAATTCATTAATATTCAAAGAAGATAATGTTTTCATAAACTCCTTTATATATCCAAAAATAACACGAGTATTAAAAAGAGAAGCAGAAAGGTTAGTAATAGGAGAAACAGAGATAGCAACATATCCCCAGTAAGCTATAACATCAAAAGGTTTTAAAACACCCTTTATAACAAGATACCCACTATACCATGTTATAACAATCAAAGACAAAGATGCAACGAATTCTGCAGCAGGTTTTTGCAACATTGAAATCCTGGCTAACCTCAATTGTAGATTTTTATACTCATCAATTAGTTTAAAAACTCTTTGTTTTTCAAACTCTTCTCGATTAAACACTTTTACCACTCTCATATACCTAAATACTTCATTCATTCCAGTAATAAGATGAGAAATCTTTTGTTGAATTAATTCAGCTATATTTTCAACTTTTTTAAAAAAGTGTTTTAAAACAAAAGTTAAAGCGGGTAATGTAAAAATAGTCATAAAGCCAAGTGTTACATCTTTATAGAAAATCCAAGATAGAGAAAAAATAAGGGTTATAATACTATTAATATAACCAATTATCAATCCAGGTAAATCAGAAACAATAGCAGCAATATTAGAAATAACAACAGACACTAAATGTCCACTATGATTTCTTTCAAGAACATAAACAGGTTGTTTAAAAACGATTTCTATAAATTCCTTTCTTTTTTCTGTCAATACCTCCTGAGAAGCTTTTGCCAATAAATAACCTTGAAAATACTGGGAAACACCTCTTATTAGAAACAAAAGAATACCTCCCAAAACAATTAAATTCAGAAGCCAAATACTTTTTTCAGAATTTATCAATTCAAATAATTTAGCCAGAATTAAAGGCTGAATAACAGTGGTAAAATTGAATAATAAAGTAAAGAATAAAATGAGCCAGATATACTTCCATGGTGGTTTTATTTTTTTTACAAAATTTTTTACATCTTCATCGAAACCAAGATCTTGCAGAAATTTTTTCCAAAACGGATTAACCTTTTTTAGCATTTTATTCTTGAGAGTTTCTCCTTATATAATTTTAAGATTTTATACTTTAACCTTTCAAAATTAATAAAAAAATAAAGGGGAGGTAATCCTCCCCTTCAGATTCATCGTAAATAAAAAGTAACCGTTATACAGATTCTTTCATTCTTTTACCAACTTTGAAAACAGGGACTTTTCTTGCTGGTATGTTTATTTCTTGTCCAGTTCTTGGGTTTCTTCCTTTTCTTGAAGATCTTTGTCTAACTTCCCAGCTTCCATATGGAACCAATTGAACTTTGTGTCCTTTTTTGAGGAATTCGACTACAGTTTCTAAGAAAGCTTTTAATAAGGTTTCTGTTTCTTTCTTAGTTACTTGCATTCCCTTATTCTTTTCGACCCACTTAACCATTGCTTCTACTAATTCCTTCTTGCTGACGACTTTTGGAGCTGTCTTTCCTTTTGGCATCTACCTTTCACCTCCTATATAGTAGTACTTTACTTACAATATAAGTATTAAATAAACTATCTTTTACTCCTTCTTTTAAAAATCTAAAAATTCAAAAAATTAAGAAAGAAATTTTAGAAAACTCCAGATTTCCTAAAATATACCTTCCATTAATTTAGTATTTTCAATATTTCGTGAAAACAAAATTTTATCAAAAAAATCAATGTAAAAAAATATCATTAAAAATATTGCTCTTTATCAATAATTTTTCCTATATAAAAATTTTATTCCCCTTAATCAAAAATATTCTTTTTATGAAGGAATTTTACAATAAATCCAAAAAACTACTATTGAATAGATAGTAAAAGGAGAAAACAAAAATGTCAGAAAAAAGGACTTCTATAACAGAACATTTTTCTAACATACTTCATTACCTTCAAAAAGTAGATGAAGAAATAAAAAACAATCAAAAAATAGAGGAAATAAGAGAAAAATACAAACTAAAAGAATTAGAAGAAGGAATTAGAACAGATATAGAACAAATAGAAGAAATGCTACAAGAGACTTTAGAAAAAAAAGAAGATGATGAAAACAATGAAAATTTGAGTGAAGAAGTAAAAAATGTCATATTAGCAATGGATGAAGCTGCTATCGACATACATGAACATTTTCTTAACATAGCACAACTTTTTTTAGAATATATCAATAATTTTAATAGTGAAATCTTAGAATCGATAAAAGAAAAAATTAATGAAGGAGTAATAAAATTAGAAGAAATGCAAGAAATAAACAAAAAGTTAGAAGAAATTATCAATTACAAAAAATATGAAGCATAAAGAAGAAATAGTAATAGGTATAGATGCAGGAACAACAAGAGTAGGTTTTGCAATATTAAAAAAAACAAACAAGAAAAAGCTGGAACCTAAATTAATAGAATATGGATTGATGCCTATAAATTCAAATGAACAAAGTAAAAGAATAAAAGAAATTTATGAATATACAAAAAAACTAATAAAAAAATACAAACCACAAACTGTAATCGTCGAAAGATTATATTACTATATGAATAAAAAAACTGCCTTTGAAGTAAGTCAAGCAATAGGAGTAATAAATTTGGCTTGCACTCAAAATAAAATTCCATTATTCCTCATAAATCCCAGTCAAGTAAAAAAAATAATAACTAATAAAGGAAATGCTAACAAAAAGGAAATACAAGAAGAAATTTTGAATTTTTTTAATGGACAAATAAAAATGGAAAAGAAAACAATAATAGACGATATAACAGATGCAATCGCTATAGCTTTATCTTTCTTAAAAATAAACAAAAATGCTTAACTGTAATTTAAGAATCCCTACCCTATTCATCTTATTTATATTATCCTTATCATTTTGTAAAATAACTCCAATAAACCCATCTCAACCAAATATCTTACCATCAATTACAAAAAAAATAGACAAAAAAGTAATTAAAGTAATCGTATTAGAAATATCCGGTCCTATAACACCTGCAACTACTTGGTATTTAAACAATAAATTCGAAAAATGCAAAAATAAAGACATTGATTTTTACTTAATAACAATAGACAGTGAAGGTGGATTATTGTCATCAATGACAGAAATAATAAAACTTTTTTATAACTCGAATCATCCTATAATAACCTATGTTTATCCAAAGGGAAGCAGAGCAGCCTCAGCGGCAATGTTTATCCTAATAGGAGGTCATGTAGCAGTAATGTCAGAATCAACAAATACAGGAGCTTCCACACCATTGGTCCAAGATCCCACACTTCAAAATAAAGTTATTCAAGATCTATTAGCTTTTACAAGAAACTTATGTCAAAGAAGAAATAAAAACTACGAAGCAATAAAAGAAACTATTACTAATTCAGTGAGCTATACAGAAAAAGAAGCATTGACCAAAAATATAATAGATTTTATAGCAAAGGACCCTAATGAAATATTTGAAAAAATAAAGAACAAACAAATAAACTTGGATACCCAAGTAGCAATAAAATTAGTTAATTTTGAAAGGATAGAATACATCAAAGAGTCTACAAACATGATAGAGAAGTTCTTTCTTTTTATCTCTAATCCTTCCATTGCTTATTTTCTTTTAACTATTGGCTTTTGGGCAATAATTATTGAATTGAACAATCCAGGGCTACTTGTTCCTCTAATTGTAGGTATAATCTGTTTAAGTTTGGGATTATTTGGTTTAGGAATTATATCAGCTAACATACTTGGTATAATCCTGGTAATTTTCTCATTTATCGTAATGTTATTAGAGCTTAAATTTCAATCTCATGGAATTCTTTTTATAGTTGGTTTAATAACTTTCCTTCTTGGTTCGGTCATGTTATTCAAAAAAACTGATATTTATTATCCTTTACCAATAGGAATAATAACAATAACCACATTGATGATTTTATTAATTTTTGGATATATAATTTACTCTGTGTTTTCAGTAAAAAAAGTTCAGATAAATTTTGTTTCTGATACTGGAAAAGTGGTTGATATAAAGGGTAATAGTTTATTCATTAATGTTGATGGTGTATTATGGGAAGGAATTCCGATTAATCCCAATACAACTTTTGAAATTAATGAAGAAGTAAAAATAAAAAAAATAGAAGATTTAAGGTTAATAATTGATAAAATTGATAAAAAGGAATAAAGAATGAGATTTATAGGAAGGATAGAACATTTTGGAAGCCTTATATATGATACAGAAAGAAAAGAATACATACCGATAGATCAAGACGGAACTAACATAATTCTTAATGTATCTTCTAACGTTGACCTAGAAACACTTTATTACAAATATTTTTCACATAGATTTAGTTATCTTAATTTTAAAAGTTTCTTACAACTAATACAGTCAATAGAAATGATAGATAAGGACTATAATTCTAACGTTGTTTTTTTAGAAAACTCTGATTTGGAATTTTTTTTGAATAATAAATTCATTTCTGCTCCTTTAAAAGTTCATATTGCTCTTACATACGAATGTCATCTAAAATGTAGGCACTGTTTCTCTAATTCTGGTAAAAAAAGTGAAGAAGAAAAAAATTCAGAATTATCACCGGAAAAAATTATGGAATTTTTAGATGAAATAAAAGAAAATGGTGTATTTTACGTTTCATTTGGAGGAGGAGAACCATTCTTGAAAAAAGAATTCATAGAAATACTAAAAAAAGCAAATCAGAATAAAATGAATATTTCCATTTCCACATCACTAAGCAGTATAAACGCAAAGCAAATCATAGAAACAATGCAAAAAGAGAATATAAAAATTCAGGAATTCAAAATATCTGTGGAGGCAGTAAATTCAAAAGAATACACCAATGTAAGAGGAAAAAATCTATTTGAAAATCTAAAGAACAATTTACAATTAATAATCAATTATAAAAAAGAAAATGATACTTTTATTAGATTTTCATTTGTTCTTAACAAACAAAACTATAGTTTTTTACCTAATTTTCTAAGTTTTGCAGAGCAATACAGTGCTGACGGATTAGTATTCTATCCAATTTACAACGTAGGAAGAGCACAAGAACATCCTGAATCATTCCTTACAAACCAAGAATTAGAAAAAATTCAAAGGATGATTAATAACATGAAAGAAAGAACAAAAATAGAGATAGAATTTTTTAATATTCCCCTAAAATTCGGTAAAAACGGTTTGTATAACAATTTTGGATGTGGATGTGGTAAGACAACTATTTACTTAGATCCTTACGGTAATATCCTACCTTCAGGAATGTTTATTAAATATGGTAGCAAATTTTCATTAGGTAATATAAAGGAAAAAAAATTCAAAGAAATATGGAAAGAAAATGTAGAAAAAGAGCTCAACAAAATTGAAGCTGATCCTAAATGTAACAATTGTATGTATTTTGAAGAATGTAAAGGCGGATGTATGTTTAGATCTTTTGATAAATATCAAAAATTATCTTATAAAGACCCCACTTGTACAATCAATCCCTTATAATCTATGAAAGAAAATATTTATATTATTTTACAAGACATAAATTTTCTTATAGAAAAATTAGAAAATCAAGAAACTAATGAAGAATTACAAAATATAATTAAGGAAGCAAAAAGTATTATAAACCAAATAAATAAAGCGTTAGAAGAGAATAATGAAAAAGAAATCTACAAAAAACTCCTTGAATTAAAAGTTTTAGAATTTAAAATAATATTCCAAGAGGTAAAGGAAACAAATTTTTACAAATTCTGGGAAACTCTCATTAACAACATAAAAAAAAATATGGTAACCAGTGAAGAGCTTTATGAATTTTATAAGAACGAAATGAATAAACTCTTAATAAATGCTGAAATAATTTCTAACATATTAATCTTAGAAGATGAAGATATTGTATTTAGGACTATATTAGACATAATGTTTGGTGAAGCATTTAAAAGTTACTATCAAGTACTTCAAAAATTACATGAATATATATTCAAAAATAATCCCTCGCTTTTAGATGAAATAAAGGAAGATTTGCCATTGGTAATCTTCTATTTTTTACAAATACAAAAGCTAATCCCTGAAGAATATTCAGAAAACGTGGAAAGGTTATTAGAATAGTATGAAAAAAGTAGTAGGATTCATTGGGTTATGTAAAAATGTTGGAAAAACAACCTTTCTTAATAAATACATAAAAGAAAAAGAAAAGTATTTAATAACGAGTATAGGATGGGATGGAGAAGCAATTGATCATATTTTTGGAATAAAAAAACCATCCATATTCGTAAAAGAAGGTTCATCTGTTTGTACTTATAGCAATCTAAAACCTACAAAATCAGAAAAAATATCAGAGTTACCTATAGAAAATCAGTTTTTAGGTAAATTGGAGATATACCGAATGAAAGAAAACGATATAGTTCAGGTAGCAGGTCCTTCTTCAATTACACAACTTAAAACTTTTCTAAAATTTGCCGAAAATTTAGAAATCAGCGAAATAATAATTGACGGAGCTGCCGATAGAAGAATAACCCTTTCAGTTTCAAACGAAATTTTTTATATATGTGGGCCAACATATTCACAAAATGAACAAAAATTAATTAGAACAATAATTGGAATCATCGAAATGTTTAATATACCTATTATGGAACATGGTCAACAATTTATAGAAATAAAATCAATCAACAAAACAAATATCAACACATTGGATGAAAACCAAAAATATTTAATTGAAGATTTTAGTAAAATAGTTATGGATTATGAATTAATACCAAAAGTTTTAAAAAAATTCAAGATATTTGTAAAAAAGAAACCTGAAAAGTTAAACATTGTAATCAATTCGTTTAATGCAGACCTTATGAAACACACTTTAAATACATTAAAAATAAAAGAGGAAGTAGGCCAGTTAATTGGTAGCACTAATATCATAGAGATTATAGAGCTTAATGTTAACACCTCTACACTGTAATACATGGATTTTTGTTCTTCACCGAAGCAAACATATTTTTTCTTCTTCAAAGGGAGGGCATGCCCACCCTTTCTTATTGCTCATTAAAGCAATTATATTACCCTGTAAGTAAATTAAACCAAAGTACTTCCACCTCGGTAAAGGGGTGATGACCAACTACCTCCACCTCGGTATGCCAAAACTGTCATTTCAGAATAATCACTATGGAAATATCCCCAACTATCACCAAAATTACTTACGAAGTTAGAAAAGCTCATTGAAAAATTTGAAGCAAAGTTCATGGTAGATTGATAAAATCCACTCATGTTAGAAACAAGGGAATTAAATGAGTTATTTAAGAAGTTTGCTCCAAAAGAAAAAGATGATATAGCGTTAAAACCAGCATTCGCAATATTATTAACATTCAAATTATTAACTATATTGTTGAAATTAAAAGAATTAAAAGATGCTTGCATTATGTTTGAAAAGCTGCTGTTAGAAATATGCATGCTATTAAAATTAATGTTCTTAAAATTGAAATTATTGCTGCTAACAAACTTATCTTTTATTTTTTGCTTAAACGAGAAATGGACATTATTCTTGTTCATCTTAAAATGCGTCTTCATTGCACACATGTTATGTCCTAATCCTTTTATCTTGCACATATAAATCACCTCCTATTAATAATATAAAAAAATAGTTTAGAAAAGGTATAAAACTTCGAATTGTTTTACAAAATTTTTACATGCTTTCCTGAGCTTTTTTTACATTATTTTTAACATTTTTTTTACATTTTATTTTTATCTTTTCTAACTTTTTTAGCATTTACGTTATTTTGTCAAAAAATTAACAAGAAACTAAAAACTCCAGTTTAATCCCAGAAAAATACTCTTTTTATAGCCAGGATACCTTGTCATAGGACGAGATAAATCTAAACTAAGTGGACAATCATATTTTGTATTAAATAAGTTATTAACGTAAAGAGTAAAATATTTATTTTGGTCGATATAATAACGTAAGGTTAAATTTGCGAGCCAATATGATTTTATTTTTTTCTCTGGTTCTGGAAAAACACCTTGACTTACCAACCAAGCCCAACCATCACTATTTATTAACCTCCTGTAATCATCAACTAAAACATCTGAAGTATATTTTAATTCAAAAGCAACAGATAAATTATTTGTAATATTTTGTCCATATTTTGCAAGTAGCAATAATTTAGGGGAATTTGGCAAGTATTCAAATATACCAGGAATTCCCTTAGTTACTCTAACGTTAGAATATGAAGCAGAAAATCTAATAAATTTTCTATGAGAAAACTGATAAACATAATCTAAAAAAGCCCCTGTACTTTCTAAATTTCCATAACTTTTAAATACAAGCACACTTTCATCATAAGAAGCATCACCTGTAGTATCCGCTAAAGCACTATACTCATTTATTAGATTAGTTATCTTTGTAGAAAATACAGAAAAAGTAAAATAACTATTAACGTTTCTTTTTTTATATTCAGAATAGTATATTAACTCCAGTGTTCTATGTCTTTCCGGAAATATTGATATGTCTTCGTTGGGTGCAAGATAATAACTCCACGTTCCATTTTCAATAACTTCATTGAAAAATGGGAATCTTATATTTTGGGAATATATCAACTTTATAGCTTTATTATCCTTAATTTTCTTAATTATACCTATATTTGGAATAACTGCTGGTTTCGCATAGATATTTTTTATTTGAAAAACATATCCTGTGCTAGTTACCTGGGAAAAGTTTTTATACATATTGGAATAATCATCATATCTTGCCCCTAAAGCTAAAATTAAATCGTCCTTCAAATAATAATCCATATGAAAATACAAGGAAAAAAGGTTAAAGTATCTTTTCCCATTTACAAATTCAATTACAATATTCCTTTCTAAAGGGTTCAAATCTGAGTATAAAGATTCATAGGTATTAAATGAAAAACTCGATCTTTTCCATTCTAAACCCATCAACAATTCCCCTTTTTTAAATTTATAATAAAAATCATTTTCTACGGAAAAAATGTTATTTTTAAGCGAAGACACTGCCATACCCCAGTAACCAAGAATCATATTTGAAAAATTCGGTTCATAAACAGCTTCCTGATGTACACCATAAGAATAATAAGATAACTTTGTTATTATTTTTGAATTAGATGAAAGGTTAAACTTTCTTTCATAAAAAATAAACCTATTTCTATCATTCCCAAACGAATAAGGGCTATTTATAAGATAAAAATACCCGCGGGATGGAAAATGATACCTCGATTGATAATCTATATATCCAAATTTTTCCGCTTCATTATACAAGTAAAGAGCAAAATTAGAAGAGTAAGATCTATCAGAATAGTATAATCTATCATCTATTACAAAACCAAAATTAGGCAATGTAAAATCATTTATGATTTTTTCTCAGGAAAGAAAATTTCTCTACCTTTGTAATTAACAAAATCCCACGACAAACTAAAATAATAATTACCAATTTTTTTATTAATCATGAATCCATTGTTGTTATTGATTTTATTATCATAGAAACTAAAATAACTATAGGTTTTGAAAACAGTATCCTTATAATAATCATCTTTATAGTACTTAAAGGATGGTATTAGATTTATTGTAGCAAGTAATGAATTGCTTCCAAAGTACACATTTGAATATCCATGGACTATCTCCAAAGCATGTACATAATTAGAAGGAATATTAATAGGATATCCAGAGAAATAATTGTTTATTTGGTATCCATCAAATAAGAATAAAGATCTGGAGTTTATTGAGCCCGGTATTTGTATACCTCTATTTCCCAGGGACCAGTAAGTACCGTTATCTATAACATACAAACCTGGAGAAAAGTTTAGCAACGTTTTTAAATCAGGGTAATAAAAAAATCTTAGCTCCAAAGGCTGAACTAAAGATATAGTAGCAGCTGACTCTAATACACTCTTTGTGTATTTTGTAGAACTTTGAACAGTATTTATAAATTCTGTCTCCTCCATTATATATTCCTTATCATCTATCTCAGAAAAAGAGCTTTTTATACATATAAGAAAAAACGATAAAATAAAAATTAATGTTCTCAACTTTATAACCAACTTCAATCCCTCCCAAAATTATCTTTGATAATTCTTTTCAATGATAACAAACTTTTCTGGAAAAACATTTTCATACTTTATCTTCTTTAGTCCATAATTTTTAATAAAATCAATAACTTCAAAAGCTAAATTCCCATAATCAAGAGCATAAACTATATCAACTCCATAGTTTAACAGAATTTTCTGAGTTGAAATTAACAATTTGTCTTTTCTTTTACAATAATAAATTAGTTTCAAAAGATTGTCTTCGTCAAGTACAAATACATCAGGTAGTAAAAATATAACATCAAATTTATCCAAAATTTCATCTATCTTATCCACATTGTAATTATTAACATTTATAGGATAAACGTTCAGTCCTTCTTTTTTACCAACATCCACCGCATACTTAACACTATACCCTCCTAAGTTGTATATTATACCAACATTATTTTTATCAGGATATCTATTTTTTATGTCTCTAAACACTAATAGAAAATCTGGATAAGGGTAAAATACCACTACTCCTGAAGGTACACCGATAACCTCGGGAGATAAAACCAAACACCATATATTTAAAGCTTTCCTATTAAAATTTTCCTTTGATAGATTAGCACCTTCACTCGCTATAGAAATAACAACATCATATTTCATTAAATCATATTTTCTAATATCTTTAATACCAATAACATCACAATCATTTTTTCCGTAATAATTTACAAAATTGTCAACAAAAGATTTTACAACCTGATTTTCCTGCCCCATTAAAAGAGCGACCTTATATGTTTTTTGATCCCTAACTACAGACTGTGAAATATATATTTCATTTTTTGAAAATTCAAAAAGACTGCTAATAAAAGAATAGTAATCATCTTCATAATCATCTTCAGCAAAAACAGTAAAAGATAAAAAAAAGAATAATGTTAATAAAAAAAATAAACTTCTATTCATTTTTAGCCCCCTGTTTCATTTATATATTATCTTCCAGAAATTTAATTAATTCTTTTTTAGATATAAAGCCAACAATATTATTAACAACTTTTCCATTTTTGAAAAGTAGTAAGGTTGGTATTCCACTTATGTAATATCTTTGTGCTATTTCTATATTATCGTCGGTATTAATTTTGACGAATTTCACTTTTCCTTGATATTCTTTAGCAACTTCTTCGAAGATTGGTTCAAGCATTTTACAGGGCATACACCATGGAGCCCAAAAATCGACCAATACAGGAACAGGACTATTTAAAACTTCATTTTCAAAAGTATTCTGTCCTACATGAATTACAGCCATAAACTTCCCCCTATTACATTAAATATTTCAATTATTTTTTTCTATAAAACCATTAACTACCCTTCTAATAGAAATGAACTTATTAAGGACCTCTATTTCTTTTTTTCAGCCATTTGCATAATTTTATCTTTAACAATATTATATATACCTCCTCCTATTGTGGCTCCTAATATTCCGCCTATAGGACCCCCTAACATAGCTCCAGCAGTTGTCAATAATGCAATATTAAAGAAATCTATAACACCATGTTTTACTCCATCCAATCCCTTAAGAACTCCACCCAAACAAGCTACTTTCATTCTATTTTCTTTGTCAACGCCAACATCCTTAGCTGCAAGGTAACTATTTATAGCTCCACTAAAAGCACCATATCCCATAACTAAAAATGGATAATAAATGCCCGACGCCAAGGTAAGAGTTCCTTTTAACATACCCTTTGCAAAAGAATCAAGAGTGCTTCTTTCATATCTATCCGCCTCAATACTTACTTCTTTTTTACCTTTCGGCCCTTTAATAAGCATGCTTTTCTCTTTTATCTCAACAAAATCATTTAAACCTTTTTTCTCTACAGATAATATTTCAAATTTTTGATTGATTTTATTAACTTCCATCTAAAAGCACCTCCTTTTGTTTTAATCTCATCTTTGTTTGTAACCTTAAAAACAATAAAAATACAATAATAATTTAAAAAAAAAATGTTAAATTCAGCAATTATTTAATTATTATTCACAAAACAATAAAAAGATTAAAAAATTTTGGAAAGGTAATTTTTGAAAATTATAAAAATAGAAAATGTAAAGGGAGGAAAAAAATATGGAAAACTATAGAGAAAAACATTTGGAAAGCTTAAAAAATCTTAATATTAATCCATTCGGATACCCTCTCAAAATTAGACCCAATACAAGCGTAGATCAACTAAAAAACAAATACAAAGATGTTTCGGAATTACCTTCCGATAACTACATCGTAGGAGGAAGAGTATTAAATACAAGACACCACGGTAAAAGCATATTCGCAGACCTCTTAGGGCAAGAAGAAAAAATCCAAATATACCTGAAAAAAGACGAACTAAACGAAAAATTTGACATATTTAAAGATCTAATAGATAACGGTGACTGGATTATAGTAGAAGGATATTTATTTAGAACCAAAACAAATGAATTAACAATTCATGTAAAAAATTATCATTTCCTATCAAAGTGCTTATTAGAGCTTCCTGAAAAATGGCACGGATTAAAAAATCCAGAAATAAGATATAGACAAAGATACTTAGACCTATTCATTAATCCTCAAGTAAAACATAATTTTTTAGTAAGAAACAAGATAATAAAATTCATGAGATCATTTTTAGATAATTTAGGGTTTATAGAAGTTGAAACCCCCATGTTAAACATAATACCCACGGGTGCATTGGCAAAACCATTTAAAACTTTTCATAACGCATTAGGAGTTGAAATGTTTCTACGAATAGCACCAGAATTATACCTAAAAAGATTGATCGTGGGAAACTTTGAAAAAGTATATGAATTAGGAAAAGTCTTTAGAAATGAAGGAATATCAACAAGACATAATCCAGAATTTACAATCTTAGAACTATACAAAGCTTTCGCAGATTTATCTGATATGATAGATTTAACAGAAAAAATGATATCCGAAATGGTAAAATCTTTATTCAATACCACAGTAATAGAATATCAAGGAAAAACTTTAGATTTCAATACCCCATTCAAAAGAATTTCTTTCCCAGAAGAACTATACAAAAAAGGAGTCGATATAGAAAAAATACGAAAAGATAAAGATTACTTGGAAAAAATTGCAAAAGAATTACATATAACAAATAAAGTTATTAGCCATGTTATAGATAAAGCTTTTGATGAATTAGTAAAACCAGAACTTATTAATCCTACTTTTGTTTTAGATTACCCTGTAGAGATTTCACCTTTAGCAATTTCTAAGTTCGACAACCCAATGTATGTTGAAAGGTTTGAATTATTCGTTGCCAATTTTGAAATTGCAAACGCGTTTAGTGAATTAAATGATCCATTTGAACAAGAAAAAAGATTTTTACAACAAAGAGAATTGAAGGAAACAGGAGAAGAAGAAGCACACGAATATGATGAAGATTACATAAACGCTTTAAAATACGGTTTACCTCCAACGGGAGGACTTGGCTTCGGAATTGACAGAATCGTTATGATCATGACAAACCAAAACTCAATAAGAGAAGTTATCCTCTTTCCAGCAATGTTGCCAAAACATGAATAATGATAAAAGACTTACCTAAATTTATCTTCAGAATAATAACCAGTTTATTATTAGGGAGCCTATTCATTTATTCAGTTATCGGAAACAAATATCTCTTTTATTTATTAGTTATAAGTTTCCAAGTAATTTCTGTGATTGAATTAAGGAGGATATTTCCAAATATAATTGATTCAATCCTGTGGATTTCTTTAACTTTGTGGATAGATGGAATAGTTTTGATTTATCTTTATAAATATGAGTTAATATCCAATCTTTCGTACTTTAATTATTCAATAGCATTTCCATTTATTTTAAGCATCATCATTGTAATGCTCATTATGATAATAAAAAACATAATGAATAGTAAAGAATTTAATAACGAGATAGTTTTAGACAAGATAGTTAAAGAGTTTTTTTTATTCTTTTACTTTATAGGGGCACTAACTTTGTCTTTCATTTTGTTTGAAATTAAGAACGGTTTATTATTATTGCTGATAGTTGTTACAAATTATTCGCATGATATTTTTGCCTATTTTGTTGGTAAAACAGTAGGAAGAACTCCGTTTTTTAATAACATAAGTCCCTCTAAAACTTTTGAAGGATATTTGGGGGGAGTTTTATTTAGTATTATAATTGGTGTAATTTTAGCTGATAAACTTGATTTATTTACACTGGGTCAATACAAGATATTAGCAATAATAATTACGATAGCTTTCCTGTGTGCATTTGGTGATCTTTTTGAATCTTTAATTAAAAGAGTTACAAATATAAAAGAGTCTGGAAAAATAATTTTAGGACACGGCGGTGTTTTAGATAGAATAGATAGCTTAGTTTTTTCTATCTTTTTATCAACCACTATTTATTTTTTAATCTAATAAAATGAATTTTCATTAAAATTGATTGAATGGCTTTTTATTTCATAACAAGAAATGCTTGCTTTCATTGTATTTTTCACAAACCTTACTTTCAAACATTTCCACCAGCAAGTTTGCCAAACTGTAATTAAACAAATTTAAACACTCATTTACAATTTCCCTAACTAAAACCTCATTTTCAATTCCAATTCCTCGCTTTTTGTCTATTATCCTTTTACGAAGCTTTTGTTATTTTGTACTCTTATTTTTTAAACTTCTAAAAAAGATAAAAGGGTTTTGAGATTCTATGTATAATAATATAATAGATAAGATAAAAATTTCAACACGAATTAATTTTAGATGAACTTAATTCTAACAAAGGAAGGGGCAAGTTGTTATGAAAAAAGTTAATAACTTTACATGGTTAATTGGGGGACCACAAGGAAGTGGTGTTGACTCCTCTGCCACAACTTTCGCCAAAACCTGCGCATCCATAGGATTGTATGTATATGGTAAAAGAGAATATCATTCAAACATAAAAGGAGCACACAGCTACTACCCAATTAGTATATCCGACAAACCAATTAGATCACACAGTGACAATATAGATATCTTAGCCACCTTTGAAAAAGAAACATTAAATTTACATAAACATAATGTAGTAGAAAATGGAATAATAATATTTGACAAAGAAATTAACATAGAATTGGATCCAACAAGATTTTTTTTAGTTCCCGTTCCTTTTAACGATATAATAAAAGAAACTGCAACAAAATTTCAAAAAGAAAAAGAGTATTCCAAACTACAAATAATGAGGAATGTTATTACAGTTGCTGCCTCGTTAGCAATACTCAATTTGGATATTGACTATCTAAAAAAAGTGTTAGAGACAGTTTTTATTGGTAGAAGAGCTAAGTTACTCGATATGAACGTTTTCGCTGCATCTTTAACATACGACTATATAAAATCCAATTCCTTTGCAGAAAAATCAAACTATGAATTAAGAGTAATTGAAAACAATGATAATTTGGTTTTAACCTCGGGGACAACAGCAACAGCAATAGGTAAAATAGCAGGAGGTTGCAGATTTCAAACTTATTACCCTATAACGCCTGCAAGTGATGAAAGTGAGTATTTAGAAGCACATCCCGAGTATAACGTTGTTGTTGTTCAAACAGAAGATGAGATAGCAGCAATATGTATGGCAATAGGAGCGTCATTAGCAGGAGTAAGAGCTGCTACTTCAACATCAGGTCCAGGGTTCAGTTTAATGGCAGAAGCTCAAGGATGGGCAGGTATAAACGAAGTCCCAGTGGTTATATTTAATTATCAACGAGGAGGACCTTCAACAGGATTACCAACAAGACACGAACAAGGAGATTTAGAATTCGCTCTACATGCAGGACATTCAGAATTCCCAAGAATAGTCATTAGTCCCGGTGATATAGAAGAAAGCTTTTATTTAGCAGCAGAAAGCTTTAATTTAGCAGAAAAATATCAATTACCAGTTGTTTTTCTTTCAGATAAAGCAATAGCTAACAGCATTCAAACTGTTCCAGCATTCGACATATCAAAAGTAAAAATCGATAGAGGAAAAGTATTAAATGATCAGGAATTGAAAGAAATATTAGAAAAAGAAGGAAAATATAAAAGATTTAAAATAACAGAAGATGGAATTTCTCCACGAATCTTCTTAGGGCAAGGGGTTTTCTGGAACACAGGTGATGAACATGATGAATATGGACATATATGTGAAGAATCTAACAACAGGACAATTATGTTTGATAAAAGAATGAAAAAAATGGAATTGATAAAAAAAGAAGTTCCTGATAATTTAAAATATAAGCTTTATGGGCCAGAAGATGCAGAATATACCTGCGTGGGATGGGGATCAGTTAAAGGACCCGTTTTAGATGTCTTAGATGAAATAAACAAATACTACAAAGTTAATTTTCTTCAAATAATAATGTTAAAACCATTTCCAACAGAATCAGTTTTACCAATTCTGAAAAAAGCAAAGATGTTAATAGGAATTGAAATGAATTACTCTGGACAATTATGTAATTTAATAAGAAAAGAAACAGGAATAGAAATAAACAAGAGAATATTAAAATGGAATGGAAGACCTTTCGCAAGAGAAGAAATATTTAAAGGAATTATTGATGCTATTAATTTAGATACAGAAAGAATTATTTGTAAATCCGGAGTATAGGAAGGAAGGTGTATTTATGGCTTATAAGATTAGTGATCTAAAAACCGATTACCAAAGTGATTGGTGCCCAGGGTGCGGTGATTTTGGAATACTAAATGCTCTAATGTCAGCATTAGTAGATCTTCAATTAGAATTAAATAAAGTGGTGTTAGTTTCGGGAATAGGTTGTTCAGGTAAAACTCCACATTTTGTAAATGTTGCAGGAATCCATACATTACATGGAAGAGATATTCCCTTTGCCACAGGTATAAAATTAGCAAATCCTGAGCTTACTGTTATCGTTACAGGAGGAGATGGAAATACCTACGGAATAGGAGCAGGACATTTTTTGAATGCAGGAAGAAGAAATATTGACATAACTTGCTTAGTTTTCAATAACGGAGTTTACGGATTAACCAAAGGACAAGCTTCTCCCACACTAAAACTTGGAATGAAAACAAAATCGTTACCTTTGCCAAATATAAATGATGCAATAAATCCTTTAGTCGTAGCAATATCCAGTGGATACACTTTTGTTGCACGCTCCTATGCATACGACGTTAAACATCTTAAAGAAACAATAAAGCAAGCAATACTACACAAAGGATTAAGTTTGGTCGATATTCTTCAACCATGCCCCAGTTATAATGATATACATACGAAAGAATACTTTGAAGAAGTTGTTAATAATTCAAAAAGGTTGTATAAGTTAGAAGAATCTGGGTATGATGGAGTTGTAAAAGACCCCAATAATTATGAAGAAGTTCAACAAAAAATAGTACAAGCTATAATAAAATCTCAAGAATGGGGAGATAGAATACCATTAGGAGTATTTTATAAAATAAACCTTCCAACTTTTGAGGATAGATTAAAAGGAAGGTATGGTAAAGAAATTAATCCTGCTAAAGAAAAAATAGAAGAAAATAAAAAAGCAACTACAGATATTTCTAAACTAATAGATGAAATAAAAGTCAAAAAATACATAAGGGGGTAAATTTATGGAAATTAATTGCAAAGTATTGAACAAAACAGAATACATAATATTAAGGTCTCTATCTGCTTCCTCTAAAACATACTGGGATCTGTTATTAGAATCTTTTGATACAGCAGCAAATACAATAGCTGCTATAAAAAAGTTGCTACAGGAAAATGTTATCAATTACGACGGTAAATATTTTAATCTAACAGAAGAAGGTAAAAAAATACTAAAATCAGTCCTGAAAAAAGAATATGTAGATGTTAGATGTAAAGAATGTGGAGGAAAAGGTATAAATTCAAATGCTTTTCAAGATTTAGCTAATCAATTTAAAGAAGTAATAAAAGACAGACCCGCAGCTATACCTGAATTCGATCAAGGAGTAGTTAATCTTGAAACAGTAATTAACAGGATCGCTTTTATGTATAATAAAGGTGATTTGGAAAATAAAGACATAGTCTTAATAGGAGATGACGATTTAACTTCTATAGCTTTATCTTTAAGCAACTTACCTAATAAAGTTGTAGTTCTTGAAGCAGACGAAAGATTAGTAAATTACATAAATCAAAAAGCAAGAGATCTAAATCTGAAAAACCTCGAAGCAATAGTTTATAATGTTGAATGGAAAGTTGAAAAAGATCTTCTTAATTCATTTGATGTATTTTTAACAGACCCTGTCGAAACTGTCCAAGGAATAACACTATTCATTTCAAGGGGATGTTCAATGCTAAAAGAAAAAGGTGTCCTTTATTTCGGTCTAACACACATAGAAGCATCTTATAGCAAATGGTATAAAATACATAGAAACTTGTATGAAATGGGATTTGTTATTACGGATATACTCGATAAATTCCAATTATATGAACTAAACCCTGATGATATAGTTTCAAAAGGATATAGAGTATTTACAGAAGCAGGAGTTAAGTTATCTAAACCAGAAAAACCCTGGTATAACTCGGCATTCCATAGGTTAGAATTAGTTGAAAAAGCAAAACCCTTGTTTGACCCAAATCAAACATATAAATTGGAAAGGGATTTATATTATGATGAAGAAGCATATGTTACTCTCTACTAACGTTATTTTATTAAAAAGAGAAAGTTTTAGCGGTATACTGAATATGAAAATAGATGAATATCTTTTTAACAATTTTGAAAGATTAGTTTCCGAAAATAGTGTAATAGTTAGATTTTATCAGTTCTCTAATCATACTGTGACACTCGGATATTCTCAGAAAAGCGTAAGCGAAGAAATATTGAAAATTTTTGATAAATGGTTTTTCATTAGAAGGATAACAGGAGGAAAAGCAGTTTTCCATTATCCTAAAAGAGACCTAACCCTTTGCCTAATTTCATCATTAAAAAATTTCATTAATTTACCAAAAGAAAACAAATTATCGTTTATCCATTCGTTTATTAACAATCTGTTGTGGAGTTCTATAGAATTTGAAAATATAAAGGATAAAAATATAAAAACAGAAAAATCTGAAAAAATAAATTATGTTGCTATAAAGAAATTCGATTGTTTTGAAAACCCTCAAAACTTTGAAAAAACCTATAATGGTAAAAAAGTAATAGGTACAGCAATAAAAATATCGAATAACAAGTTTATTGTTCAAGCTAATATAAAACTACAAAATATTTTCGAAGAAATAGATAATAAACTAATAGATAAAATAGAAAGTAATTTTGTAAAAAAATTATGTAAGAATTACCGTAATGAAAACATTATAGATTTTATCAAAAATTCAAAAGGTTCAACTCATTTTTCTGTTTCCTACTAAACATATTTTTTCTTATGAAGGTAGTTTATGGATATTGAGCAAGTAGCGGTCTTTTATAATTCGATAAACGTTGATATCATCACTGTAAAGAATTTTTATACCAAGCTGAAAAAAATTTGTAAATGCTTAAAACCTGTGGATATTACAAATAGAAGAGAAGTTTCTTTATTTTTAGAAGCAATGAAAAAAATGAAAAACATAAAAAATATTTTCTTGATTAATTTAGGGGGAGATGGTAGCCTTTTCTCTTCATTATCAATATTAGCAAAAACATTAGAAACTCAAAAAATACACACCATTTCTTTCAATTTTGGTAATAAAGGTTTTTATTGTTTTTATCCCAAAAATTTATTGTTCGATTTTTTAGAAGATAAAATCAATATAATGGATATAATAAAGAATGATTATGAAGAAGAAAATTTTGTTGAGGGGTATTTTTGGTTAGCCAATGAAGAACCTTTTATAGGTGATGTTGTTATTAAGCCATACAACCAATACAAAACAATAAGGTTAAGTTATAGAATAGAGGATAAAGAAATAGAGGAAATTTGCGATGGGATAATTGTTTTTACCACTTTTGGAGCAACAGGATATTTTCTTTCTTTGAATGGAGTATATATAGATAATGGTTTTAAGGATTTAATAGGTTTATCATTTATAGCTCCACACTCTTTAAAACATCGCCCGCACTTGTTAAAAAATAAAAAAATATCTATTACTAATAAAGACAAGAAAACTGCAATTGTAATAAACGATGGACAAGATAAGTTCCTATTAGAATCAAACAAAACAATAGAAATATCAAGATCCGATAAAGAATTCATCCTGATAGGACAAAAAAATACATTCAAAAGATGGGTAGAGATATTTTATGACAAATAAAAACATAAAAAAAATCGATGATTTAGCTGAATTAAAAGCAATCCCACTAAATACAATAGTTCCTTTCGATCAAGTTATACAAAACAACACCCTTATCCTTAATTATTCCTCACCTAACATAAGACTACTATTCAATTTTATCAACCACTTTGCTTTACAAAAAAATAAACAAAACGAAAGTATAAAAATCATTTGCATAATTCCCCATAAAATAAAACATTATGAAGAGTATTTAATATACAACTTGCCATTTCCCATATATCAAATAACAGACTTCTTTAATTTTAACATAAATGAAAACACCGTTTTAACAAATGAAAATAATTCGTTAGAAATAATCAATCCTTTTGCTAAATATGATGTAGCTTACATATACAAAAATGAAAATACAATAGACTACTGCATACAGAATGAAATCACTCCCCAAGATATAAAAGATATAAGTATTAACTTAACAAACACATTAAATTTTATACCTCATAATTTACACTATTCAACAAAAGATTTTATAGTAAGTGATTTTAGGAAAGGTAGTTTATTAACCGTTTTAAAGAACGATTCCTTACAATCAAGAATATATCTATATTTACTTGAGATAAACAAAGCTCACAAAATTCTGGAAATTAAGGATAAAAACTTAATAAAATCGATCGATACAATAATTGTCGATCACAATAAAATAATTCTATCTTTACTATTACCCGACAATAATATCGTATTTAAAGAATACAATTTCAATAATGATTCTATAGATACAGTCCTTGAATTAGATTTAGAATCGAGTTTCGAAAAATTAAAAAACCTTGACCTAAAAAAAATAAGAATAGATAGTTCAAATATCGTCGTTTGGGATCACAATACAATACATATTCTAAAACATTTTAATCTAAAGAATATTGAATACTACAATAGTAGTGGTCAAAAAACCAAACAAACACCAAAACCAACAGATGGAGTATGGAAACAAACAATATGGGGAAACATAAATAATATTCATATAAAAAACAATCTTCTTTTTGTTGCGGATACAGAATATTCAATGATAAGAATTTTAAACCTTTTAACTGGTCAAAGTCAATCTATGTCATTTACTGGTTTTGAAAAAGAATATGAAAAATTGAAAGGCAAAATTTCTTCCGTCTTTAATCACGAAAATAAAATATTTCTAATAGATCTGGATTTCAAAAAAATAAGGTTGGTAACCATTCCTGAATATAATGTAAAGACAATATTTTTTGATGAAGATATCAACCTGTATTCCCAAGTATATTATTTACCTTCTATAAATTCTTGCATTTATAATACATTGAAAAAAATAGTATTACTTGATCTGTATAGAATGGAAATAAGGGAGGTGGAGTGAATGTTAATAAAAAACTCTATCGATGAAAAATTATTGGACAGTTTCTTCAAAGCTTATTGCTTTCTAAGCGTTGGAATGATATACTTAAGGGAAAATCCTTTATTAAAAGAGGAATTAGATTTTGGACATATAAAGAGTAGGTTACTTGGACACTGGGGTGCAAGCCCAAACATAAGTTTCATCTATACACATTGTAATAGGATAGTTAAAAATTTTGAATTAGAAAACAAGGAATTAGATTGTATGATAGTAGTAGGTCCTGGGCATGGAGCACCAGGTTATATCTCTCCACTCTATTTAGAAGGAACTTTATCAAAATATTATCCTCAATTTAGTCAAGACGAGGAAGGAATGAAAAACTTGTTTAGATCCTTTTCATATCCGGGTGGCCTTGGAAGCCATTGCACACCTGAATTACCCGGCACAATACAAGAAGGAGGAGAATTAGGATATACCCTTTCCCATTCCTTTGGAGCAGTTTTAGATAATCCAAACCTTCTGGTTATATCGATTGTCGGTGATGGAGAAGCAGAAACCGGACCATTAGCAACCTCATGGCATTTAAATAAGTTTATAAACCCAATAACAGACGGAGCTGTTCTTCCAATACTCTCCTTAAACGGATACAAAATTAATAACCCAACCATATTAGCCCGTATTGATAATAATGATCTAATCAATCTTTTCAAAGGATATGGTTATGACCCAATAATTGTAGAATACAACGATGAAATACATACTCAAATGATAAAAGCAATGGATTATTGCATTGAAAAAATAAAAACTATTCAAGAGGATGCAAGAAATAAAAATAAAGCATTTTTTGCAAGGTTTCCGATGATAATTTTAAAAACCCCAAAAGGTTGGACTGCTCCTAAAAAAGTAAAAGAGCATTTCATCGAAGGCTATTGGAGATCACATCAAGTACCCCTACAAAATTGCAAAAAAGATAAAGAAGAATTAAGACTTTTAGAACAGTGGCTTAAAAGTTATGAACCACAAAATTTATTCGAAAACAACGGAAAACCCAAAGATTATTTACTATCATTAATACCAAACAAAAAAATCGGTGAAAACATATACTCAAATGGAGGAAGAATAAGAAAACCTTTGAAATTGCCAGAAATTAAAAATTACGCAATAGATATCGATAAACCAGCAGTGAAAAAACATTCAAATACAATGGCATTAGGGACATTTTTAAAAGATGTCATAAAAGAAAATCCAAGTAATTTTTTAGTTTTTGGACCTGATGAAACCGCATCAAACAGACTGTCAAAAGTGTTCGAATTCGGAAAAAAATGGGTACTCGAAAAATTACCACAAGACAATGATGAAGGATTCTTAAATGAATTTGGTAGAACAATAGAATTATTATCTGAACACTCTGTAGAAGGTATGTTAGAAGGATACATTCTAACAGGAAGGCACGGATTCTTAAGCACCTACGAAGGTTTTGCACCAATCATTTCATCAATGGTTAATCAATTTGGCAAATGGATAGATATTTCCTCAGATGTCCCTTTCAGACAACCAATAAGCTCTTTAAATATCCTCTTGACTTCTGTTGTTTGGAGACAAGATCATAATGGATTTACTCATCAAGATCCAGGATTCATCAACGCTATCGTTGATAAATGGCCAAAAATAGTAAGATTATACTTCCCCTGTGATTCAAATACCCTCATTTCATGCGTCTATCATTGCTTACAAACCACAAATAGAATAAATATAATCATTTGCGATAAACAAGTTCATACCCAATATTTACCAATCGAAGTAGCAGATAAGCACTTTATAAAAGGTATAGGGACCTTTGATTTTATTAGCGACCCCGAAGAGCCAGATGTAGTAATAGCATCTTGTGGAGATATACCAACTAAAGAAGCATTGGCAGCCTCATTCATAATTAAAGAATTATTCCAAGAAGTAAAAATTAGATTTGTCAATGTGGTAAATTTATTCAGATTAACACCAGAAAGCGAGCATCCAGATGGCTTAAAAGATGACGAATTCGACCTCTACTTTACAGTAGATAAACCCATAATCTTTAACTTTCATGGTTACCCTTGGCTAATACATAGATTAACATATAGGAGAAACAATCACAGAAATCTACATGTAAGGGGATACAGAGAAAACAGAAAAATTGGGATAGATGCTTATCATCTTGTTCCTTTCCTAAGGGGACGAGGAGGCATTACCACTCCTATGCAATTAGCAATTATAAACCAAATAGATAGATTTAGTATAGCAATCGACACAATCAAAAGAACTGAGAAAATTAAAAACAAAGGAGCAAAATACATTGATAAACTCAAAAATTTACAAATCGATGCTTTAAAATTTGCTTATGAAAACGGGATAGATAAAGAAGAATATGAAGATATATTCAGCCCTAAACTATGGTAGTTCCTCATTAAAAATAGCTATCTTCGCCGTAAACAAATCCCTTTATGAATTAATAAACAAAAAAAACATTACCTCATTTGACAATATTGAAAATGCAATAGAAGAAAATATTAACCTCTTCATAGACAATAAAGTAGATGTTTTTGTTCATAGAGTTGTTCATGGTTTAGACTACAAAAATCCTTTCCTTATAAATGATGAAACCATAAAAACTTTGGAATATCTTGCAAAGATTAATCCCTTACATAACGAATTAGCTTTAAAAGGTATAAAAAAGTTGAGGTCAACTTTCAAGGAAAAACTACACTATGCATTATTTGATACATATTTTCATAATTCCATTCCTTCTTATGCCAAAGTATATGGAATAAGTTTAGATTTCTTTAGAAGTGGAGTAAAGAGGTATGGCTTTCATGGAATTTCCTATTCCTACATAGTTCGAAAAATGAAAGAGATTTTAAACAAAGAAAAAGTTGATTTAATCGTTTTACATTTGGGTGCAGGATGTAGTATATGTGCAATAAAAGAAAACAAAAGCATAGAAACATCTATGGGATTCTCACCTTTAGAAGGGCTGATAATGCAAAAAAGAAGTGGGGATATGGATATAGGGGTCGTTTTTCATCTCATCCAAAATGGCTTTAAACCTTTCGACTTTTATTCAAAATGTGGATTTACAGCAATGGCAAATGTTAAAAATTTTATAGAATTAGAAGAAAAATATAAAGCAGGTAATGATGATGCAGTATTAACTATGAACGCTTTCGTCCATAGGTTAGTAAAATACATCGGATCATACTATGTTTTGCTTGAAAATTTAGATGGTATCGTATTTACAGGAGGAATTGGAGAAAATAGCTGGCTATTAAGAAATTTAGTTTGTGAAAAATTGAAAAAAATAGGAATTGAATTAAATGAAGAAAAAAACAAAAATAATGAACTTTTAATCTCAACAAGTAAAAGTAAAATCAATGTTTTTGTCATAAAAACAGAGGAAGAAGAGGAAATGGTAAGGATTACTGCCCAACAGTGAATAATCCATAACTCAGTCTTGTTTTCGAACCAACACCATAAAATCCTAAAGCTTTCTCTAATAGCTGTTTTATACTTCCTTCTTTCTCCTCTCCTTCTTTTATAAAATCATCCACTTTCTCAACAGTTTTATGATCTATTTTCTTCCAAATTTCATCATCGCTTAGATTATTATTGGATTTATTCTTAATTTTACTTTTAATATTGTCCCACCTGTGTCGATCAAAGAAAACAACAAATCTAAATCCAATCCCTTTCTTTACAGTGATAAAAAAGATTGGATTAGGATTGTCGGATTCAACTGGATATTCTACTTGTTCAGAGTAATATGATGGATAATGAACATTCATAACATCAATATCAAATAGATTTTGATTTATAGAAGGGAAAGCATCGAGAAACAGCAAAAGCCCCTTAAAATCTTGAGCACCAAATAGCAATTGGTAAAACTGAATCTCCAAATCACCTTCATCTTTAACCTCGCTTAATTGATCATTAAATTTTTCACTTACATTAAGACCATATTTTTCAAAGATTTTCCAAAAGGCTACACTTCTGCAAACACCTTTAATAGATGTTGATGGTATGTAAGGGATACCATAAGTTCGATGCAAGGTTATAGAGGTTTCAAGGACACTGGAAGAGCCTAAACCACAAATTAAGCGAGTCTTGGTCTTTAATTCTTTGTCAAAAATTTTTAAATACCCCTGATTTTTTAAACCATTACAAATGTTATCTATATCCTTGTAAAATGGTAATCTATCAAAATCTTCCTTTTTAATACTCAATTTAGATATTTTTTTGAAAAAGTCTTTTTTTACTCTATTATCGAAAACAATATTTCCATCTTTTTCAGATAAAGGAATAAATTTTTCCAATAACAAAGAAAAATTTAGATTATTTCCTTTTTGTTCGCTTAAATCTTTCCAGATACCTTCAAAATGTCTATTTACAAAGATTTCTTTATTTTGGTTATGTTTATTTTCCTTACTGTGTGTTTTTCCTTTATGATCTTTATGATTCATATTATTCTTCCTCCCTTAATTCTACTTCAGCGATTCGTTTTAACCAGGTAGCAATAAGCAAGACCTGACTACTAACAAACCTCAAAGTATTTGCATCAATTCTAACCAAAAAATCTAATAAATCTTCATTTTCCTTGAAATTTAATAATTTTTGCTTCTTCAATAATTCTGATACAATCTTATATACCTTTCTTTTTTCTTGTTTAGATTTGTAAAAAGCCATTGCAGAAATTAGACCGTTAGATACAATAGTAGAAGGTAATCTTCTTATAGCAGTGAGATATTTATCTAATTTTTCATTATTACCCTTGGCATCTTTTTTGATTTCTTTTATTTCACTTAAGCACATTTCAGCAATTTCTTGATTTCTTAATCTCAATTTTGATGTCATCTTTCATCACTCCCCATATTTAACAATATTTTTTAATCCTTTAACTTTTTGTTGAAAATCATCCCATAAATGGTTTTCTTTAAGAACATCTTTAAATCCCCAAATTATCCAGTATTCATTTTTATTAACCAAGATTTTTTTGAGAAAAATGTAATTTACCGTTTTTCTATTCCATTTAGATTCTTTAGACTTTTTTAAACTTGATAAAAAATTTTGATGTTTATTATTTCCTAACAAATATCCACACAGATTCTTAAAAATTATTGGTGCATCTATATTTACCTTTTTATTTTCCACTACTTTTTTTATTTTATCAAGCTGATCTTTATACCACTTGATTAACTGATCCTCATTTTGAATTTCACTACCAAAGGTGAATTTAAGGTCAAAATCTTCGATAATTTGATTTGGTGCTTCTATTGGAATTAAGGAACCACAACCTATTCTTGTTTTTGCCCCAAAATTACCAATAAATAATGAACACCAAAAAGCACATAAAAAAATCTTTATATAATCTTTTTGAAGCAAAGGGTTAAAATAAAAACAAATATCAAAGATAGTAGATAAATTTATTTTTGTTTGATTACCTATTTCAATCTTAACACTTCCTTTCCTTGATTCATTCTTGTTTGCTATACCAAATATTTTATTTTCTATATCTTTATTAGCGACTAACAATCTAAGCCAATGTCGTATAACACCGTTAAACGATTGTGTCCTTAATTCAAATTGTTTATTTGCATTATACATACATAATTTTACAACTTCTTGAATTCTAAATTTAACCGAAAACCAAAAATTACTTGGACCAAAACAAAATTTTTCCATATTCATAAAACTTTGCGTATTATTTTAAATTTCTCCAAACTCTTAATAAAATTTTCAAGAGCCGTAAAATCAGGATGTTCCACATTATAATCTATAATCTTGTTTTCCTCCAAAAAATTGAACTGATGTGAACTATTAGGAATAAAAGTTAAAAATAAACCGTAATTTTTATTATTAAATTGAACTATCTTAAAAATCAAAGGTGAAGGTCGTCTAACAGATGAAAATTCTTTGGTTTTTTTGATACTACTAAAATAAAAATTCAAAGGCAATCCGAAAATCATTCTCTCTACTTTAAAATTTTGTTTTCTTCCCAATAGTAAACCTTTAACATTATCGTAATCAGGTTTATAATAGCTTCTAAAAGCAGCAAGTAGGAACCCCATAAAATCCAACTCTTGCCACTTATTACCCTTTTTCCACTCTTTAATTAGATATCTTCCATTCCTTCCTTTCTGAACATCATCCACCCATTCTTTCACATTTTTCGAAAAATCAACAATATAGATATTCAGGTTATGGAAGACAGAAGGTGTATTTTCAAAAGGTTTCCACTCATAAACCGTTTTAATATATTCCAACTGTTTTTTATACCACTGACCAACATCTTCATCAATAACAAATTTTAATTTGAAATCTTTGAGAATTTCGTTAAAATTAGGGTTATTAGTTGATATAATAGAACCGAATCCTCTTCTACTTCTACTTCCAAAATTACCCAAATACAAAGAACACCAAAAAGAACTTAAAAAAACCTTTATTTCATCCTCTTTTAAAAAAGGATGAAAATGAAATGTGATTTTAAAATCCTGATACTGATCCTGAACTATAAACTCTCTTTGCTCCTTGTTTTCATTTTTTTCATTTTTAAACCTTTGATCAAGAGAAAAACCGATATAATTAATTCCATTACCCTGGATAACATACCCTTTATCGTTGAAATATTTTTCAAATTTTTGTGGTTTGAAGTTATTTTCTTCAATTTGGATTTTTACCATTCCTTTTTGTGAGGTACTGCCAGCGGTTCCAAAAAGTTTATTTTCAAGTTCTTTTGTGCCTCCAAGCAATCTAAACCAGTATCTTATAACACCGTTAAAAGACTGTGTTCTCAATTCAGGTTGTTTAGAAGCTCCCCCCATAAACAACGGAGTAATTATCTTTAGATTAAAATCTACTTTCTTCATTTATCACTCCTCCAAAGTTTTAGAATTTAATGTCGGCAATCCTTTTAATAAGATTAGCGATAAACAAGGCTTCCATCGTTATCCTTCTTTTTTTAATATAATTATTACTTAGTAAGATTTCCTTCAATTCATTTTCTTGTTCTTGTTTAATCAGTCCTTTTTCTTTGAGCCATAGTTCAAGTATTCTAATTATTTTCCCAGCTTCTCCATCTTTCTTTTCTTTCTTTTTTTTCTCTTTGAGAAAATAAAAAGTTGGGAAAAAGCCATTTTGAATAATATAAAATGGTAAATTTCGAGAAATATGAAATTCTTTTTGTTCTCTAAATTCATCGTTTATAATTTTAATAGCCTTTTGTTCATCTGTTAACGATTTTTGATTAATGGATTTTTGATTATTATTTTGATTGTCCATTTTTCTGCACCTCTCCATTAATAAGAATAGCTTTAACTATACCCTTTCCAAGAGTTTCGTCTCCACCTAACTGCAAGATTCCGTTTACATTATTTAAGACCTCTTCTATTTTTTGTAACACTCTTTCATTTTGTTGTTCATTTTGTTGTTTATTTTGTTTTCCATTTTGTTGATCTCTTTTATTAGCGAAGATAAAAGAATAGAATATGCTTTCTGCGGGGATAAGTTCTTCTGTGAAAAGAGCTTTATTTTCCACAGTTCCCGTCTCCTGATTTATTCTTATCCTCGTCCTTATCTCAACAGAATACTTAACAAAATCCGAAAAAACATCATCTGAAACAATAGCTAAATGTCTTTTAATAAAATCAAAATCTAATCCATTAGAATTGAAAATTATTTCAAAAGAATCAAAATCATTTAAATTATTCTTATTTTCTACCTTAAAGCTAAACTCTTCTAATCCAACAGCATCATTTTCAATTTTAATATCTGATTGTTTGTCAACAATAACTTCATCATCTTTCAGTTCTAATTTTTCTAATTTCGAATTTTGAAATAATTGGTATTTCTGTAGAATTCCTAAAATTTTCAATTCGTTAAAGAATTTTTTAATAACGAAAGGGCAGGTTATGTAAGCAAAAATTCCTTTTACAGATCTTACGGGATAAAATAGTATTTTTGCGTCAGTTATAGAAATGATAGAGGCTCTTTCTTCAGCATCATTTTCAGGACCAAATATCTCCTTAACCTTCTCCTTTTTTATAATTTCATTGTTAATCCTCATACAAAGAGCTCTTAGAACTCCTTTAATTCCACTTGCCCAGAGAGTAGGGAATCCCGTATGCTTTTCCCTTTGAACCACATTATCTACATAAGACACACTTTGACCAGCACCCATATGAATAGGAGTCAAACAATGAAACAATATTAATCCCTTCTCATTAAACATATTAATTACCTCCTTCTTTTGCAATTATACCTAAATTTGATCCGATAAAATTTTTAGGTTTATTAAAAAACGTAACAACATCAATAATGCAATCTTGTTTAGGTTTAACATAGAATACGCTTCCTGGTTTCAAAGCGCGCTTGGTAAAATTAGTTAGCTGCAATACTTTGGAATTAATTGCCAAATTACAAAGTCCCCTACTCGCTACTGCAATTATATCAAAATTATTATTGTTTTCGCAACTTAAAGAGTCAAATGAAGAATTTTCATCAAGAGTAAAATAAGTTAAAAATAAAATTCTATAAATATTATCTTTTTTTAATTCTATTTTTTGTTCAAAATAATCTTTAAAATTTTCTAGTTCTACATTAAAGGAAGCGGTTCTCATTTCTCCTCCTAATTTTATAACTCCCACTTTTCTAAGATACTCCACTAACTCATTTTCACCTTCGAATCTGCTTTTAATATTGCTATTATTCTTATTATCGAAATCAAATTCGACAAAAAACACGAATTTCCATCCATTTTTTAGCCTACTAAAAACTATTCTATAAAGAGCATCATCGTCTTTGACGGTATTTGTTTGGTTATCAATCTTAATTCCAATTCTTCCTTCTTTTTCAAAAATTTCACTGTAGTGAGCCACATAACTACTGTCTATATCCTCATTTTCCAACCATTTTTCTAGACCTTTCAAAGATAAGAATCCATTGAAATTTTCTACCTCATCAGGACCTTTATAAAACAAACAAGATTCATTAATTTTAGGTTCATAAATTTTATTTGTATAATTAGATTTTACTAAAATTTGTTTATTTTCATCAAGTAAAGACAAGCAATGAAAGGTATTATTATTTTTTGATTTTACGATATTGGCAGGAAAAGGGAAATATAAAGTTTCACCCTTTATTAAAAAAGGACCATAAACATTTTTTAGAATTTTATTTTCGTTGATACCAGGAAGATCCTGGAAGATTGAAGAGATAGCACCGGCAAAAGTATGAGGAAAAGGGAACTCTATACTCTGAACAACTGACCCGATATTAAAAGGTTTCCCCCCACCAAAAAATAATACATCAAAAGGCTCTATACAAAATTTTATCATCCTTCAACACCTACCTTGTAATCTTCCTTGAAATAACTTTCATCAAATTTCAAAAAATCATCAGCTCTTATTTCGCTTGCCAAAAACCGAGCAATAACTAAAAAGTTAGCAAAATAAACCATCGATTTTCTATTATCTTTAATATCTTCTAAAAAGAAATCAAAAGTAGATTTAATATAATCAAAATTACTCTTATCCCCCTTACTTGAATTATAAAATATTCTTTTTAATTCGATATTAAATAAACAGGTATCACACTCTATTTGTTCTTCTACCAATTGAAGAATTTTATAAGCAAATCTTGAGGAGACTTCTCCCTCTCTAAACATTTTGATAATATTTAATAAACGTGGTATTAGCCTCCATTTTCCACCAGTAATTCTGATTTCTCCTGAGTTTTTTATAACCTTTATGCAGAAAGAATTTCCATTGAATTCATTTTTTGCCAATTTTTCTGTTAATCTTGCTTCTTCGATTGCCAGATATAGGGGATATTTATAATGAACGATAGTTATTCCTGTGCTTGCAGTAGCTTTGGAAGATAGTGTAGATTTGAAACTTTCTTGCAATTTATAAGCACAGGCAAATACAGAATCGATAGGTAGTAAAGCCAGCACATCGTCTCCACCAGCATAAACCACTTTACCATAAAACTCATCCTCAACCACCTTTTTGACTTCTTCTAAAGCGAAATGAGATAGCCTCCTACTAAATAACTGGTGTATTGAAGGACTATTAGGATGCTTCTTATAGATAATATCAGGACAAATTTTTCTAATAGCCTCTACCACCTTTAGATGAATTGATTGTTCAATAGTTAAATTAAATTCTCCTTTTAGCCATTTGCCTATTCGGTCCCCATCCATCATCAATATAGCATAATATCGAGAAGGATTTATTTGATACTTTTCAAGGTCTCCTTTTATTTCTTTTAGTTTATCTTCATCCACCTCCACACCGTATTCTCTTTTTATTCTTTTCTTATCATAGTTTTCCTTAATCAACCACTGCCCATCTATATTAAAAAGAGGATTGCATTTCAGTTTAGGAACAGAAAATGAATTCTGATTAATTTTTTGTTGAATCTCTTGAATTTTTTTGATAAAATCTGGGTCAATATTTTGATTGATAATCTTCGTTCCGATTGATGCCATTTCAGATGTAGATGGAAACTTTAATTTGATACCCAATTTTTCATCAGCAAAGAGAGGGAACAGGCGTTTAGTAATACAAACACCACACAAATGCTCATTTTCTTGTATTAAATTTATTAAACTTCTGTAATTTCTATTTTCTTTACATAAATCTTGAATTTTTATTATTGCGTTAAACTCTCCACATAGAGTGCATTTGCGTTCATCTGATTCATAAAATAAGTTTTTGATTGGATTTCTAAAACTTTTTCTTGCAGCTAACAACTTTTCAACCAAAACCAAAAGCAATGAATAAACAGATCCCAACTTAGTTGTAGTTTTATAAGCAGGATTTTCTGTTAAAAATTTCACGATTTCAAGTAATTCATTATCATTAGATAAACTTACCAAAAATCTATAGTCTTGTATGGCTTTCTCATGTGATGTCTTAGTTTCTGAATTAATATCCAATTCATCAGTCCAAGGTAGGATAGCCCAATAAATTTGGAAGTAAGACAGCAAATGTTCCTCTATTTTTTCATAAGAGGTAAATCCGAGTTTTTGTGATATAAATTCAGATAGTTCGTGTATGGCGTTTTTGAAACTTTCCTCAACTTTTGAAGCAATATTAACATCAAAAGGAATGATAGCCAAAAATCTATTTGGAAAGTTCGCTATCATCAATTTTTCTTCGTTATATTGTAATTTATTAACATCATCTTTTACATAATCTTTCAATTTTTCGATTATTTTTTTATCTACGAGTGGTTGAAAAAGGAGATTTGGATAAATAATATGATCAGGTCCGTATTCATCAATTATAAATTCCATTGCTTTAAAAGTTAGATAAGAAAGAATATAACTACCACTCCACAGATCTGAGGTTTTTCTTGCTACCTTTATGAAGTCTTGAACAGGATTTATAGTGAACAAAAGGAATGCAGGAACCTTATTATCGGTGATACAAGCATAAACGGCACTGGTTTGAACAAGGTGATCGTATATCGAATGATTGGGAGCTCTGGTATCAGCCGGTAAATATTCGATCCCATCTATAAGTGGGACAAAACGCCATAAAAACCAATACGCAGCCTCATATGCAGCATCATACTTATCCTGCTTGTCCTTATTAAAATCTTTTACAGTATCAATAATTTTTTCATAATCTTCTTTTACTTTTTCCTTACTAAAATAATGTTTAATATTTATTTTTTTGTTTTCGTCAAGAATATCAATAAATTCAGTATCTTTAAAATCTACTTTTATTTGTTCATTATTAGAAAAATCCTTTACAACAATTCTACTCATTGCAGAAGCAATATGATCAGCGTAATCAATAAATTTATTTTCTGTGTATTCTCCCAAACCTACCTCTTCTTGTTTGTTTTTCGCTTCTTTTTCATGTTCTACAATATCCGGAGCTTTAGGTTTATTTTCTATGTATTCACCTAAACCTACCTCTTCTTGTTTACTTTCCGCTTCTTTTTCATGTCCTACAGTATCAGGAGCTTTAGGTTTATTTTCTATGTATTCAACCAAACCTACTTTTTCCATTATCCTCTCCGCTTCTTTTTTGTGGCCTCTAATATCAAAAGCTTTATAAATGGGGTCGTGTAGGAAAGCAGCGACTTTTCCTCTAAATCTTTTTTCTTTAGATTTTTCTTCTTTAGATTTTTCCTGACTCATTCCCTACCTCCAATTTTCAAATTTTTCAAATAATTCTCGTAGGATAATAATTTTATACAAAAACAAAAATTTTCCTCCTATAAAAAATTTTCATTAACATTAATATACATTTATTGATCTAATTTTAGTTTTGAAGAAATTACTTACCAAAAGGGTAACTTAAATAGGGGTTAGATCCAAGTAAACAGTGAATATTCTTCTCCACAAGTGTGAGTTTGTGTCGTTACAGCCTTACAAGCCTTACAAATCTTGAGACGCGTGAGACTTCATCTGCAGCATACTCTTGAATTAAGTTCAAAGTATAGCTTTAAAAAAGCAATAATCTTGTTTATGGCATTCTTTCTTTTGTTTTTAATTCTTTCATATTTTCTTGCCTGTTTTGCTCGTTTTTGCCTTGTTTTTTCTTTATTTCCTTATCTCTTCCTTTTGTTTCAAAAAATGCTTTAAAAAGCATTTTTTGGACTTTCGTAAATAAAGATTTAGTTTCTGTAATCTTTGACGAACTCAAGATTAGATTTTACTTCATTAACAATCTTTTCTAAATTTTAACTTTGTAAGTAGAATCTCGATCGAAGATAAAATAAGAAAAGTTATTATTTATCTTGAAAGCTGATTTCGGGATTCTAAAAATAATTGCATGAAACAAAGGATATTTTGTTTTTCCTTTGCTTTTAGTTAGCAAAACTTCATAAGCTAAAATTTCAAGTATTTTTTATTCTGAACAAGAAAATATCATCTTCTCGGTAATATTGGTAACTTAGTAAAGTGAAATCATAAAAAGTAGAAAAATACGGAGTTAAATATCTTTGCTTAATCTATAAAAATAATTTCTTTCAGAAACTTGAAAATAATAAAAAAGAAGATAAATTTTCAGAAAATAGATTAATTAGATATTTTTTTAGTATTCACGGAAAAGCGAGGTTTTATTTATTTACAAATAAGCTTTCCAGATTTTGGAGAAAAATTTTTTAATAAAAAATAAAAAAATTAATAAAATAATAAGGGGTAAAAGTTAGGGATTGTAATGCCTCGGTCGATTAGTACCGGTCACCTTCACCCATTTCTGAGCTTCCAGCTCCGGCCTATATACCGGGTATTCTACCCGGGACCTTACCCGCTTGGCGCGGTGGGAGACCTTATCTTGGGGTGTGCTTCCCGCTTAGATGCTTTCAGCGGTTATCACGTCCGCACATGGCTACCCGGCGCTGCTAACGGCTTAACAGCCGGTACACCAGCGGTGCGTTCGCTCCGGTCCTCTCGTACTAGGAGCGACTCCCCTCAAGTCTCCTGCGGCAGCAGCAGATAGGGACCGAGCTGTCTCACGACGCTCTGAACCCAGCTCACGTACCGCTTTAACGGGCGAGCAGCCCGACCCTTGGGACCTTCTCCAGCCCCAGGATGCGATGCACGTTTCTCCATCGTTTCCGATGGCGCAGACTATATCATCACCCTGATTTTTCCAGGGGTCCGGCGTTTTGACTTACCTTTTGGTAAGTCCTTCGGCTACGCGCCTCCAGTCGTTACAGGGTCAAAGGAGTTTATATTTCATTACCGGAGGTACATAGTGACGAATAAGATCACAAAAATAATTTGCTTCCTTAGCTGGTATATAAATCACCCACTGCAACTTGCAAACTCTATGAATTCTACTTTTAATACCAAAATTACTTTTTAACACCTCCGATAATTGCTCAACTTCTTTTAGATTGAATGATTGGGTATTTAATCTCAATGCTTTGCAATCTTTACGAAGATGTCCATCATCCATATACCATATTGCTAAAGCTAATACATTAACCAATATGTTTTTGATATTTGGAGGTACCCTTTTTTTGTTGTTCACATAGAAAGCTTCTGCATACCAACTCAATTCAGATAAAGTTTTAGTATCCAGCCTTATGTGTTCATAGTATTTATGTGTGCGCTTGTCCCAGACTTTTACTGCTTTTGGAAATCCATTAACTATTGGCTGCAGCAATTTATACTTCCATTCTACATATTCCCTAACTTTAAATTGGTGATCAATACGCATACGCCATCCTCGGCCATTGCGTTCCAAACAACCGTCACCAAGAAGGCTACCAATAATGACAGAATGAATTGGTTCTGGTAACATTTTTAACTCCTTTGACTTCCCACGGGATTACCCTCGATCCTGGGATTTCCAGTCGTTAGGGCTCCCCCGTTATAAGCCGGATGTACCTACAGGGTTACCCCTGTAGAGGCCCAAATCTGAGCCGACATCGAGGTGCCGAACGGCGCCGTCGATATGAACTCTTGGGCGCCACAAGCCTGTTCACCTTTATCTCAGGTTTCCCTGAGGGTAGACTATATCTTCATCCCTGCTAACCTATTAGCAAGGAGCGCGGCGTTTTGACTTACCTTTTGGTAAGTCCTTCGGCTACACGCCTCCAGTCGTTACAGGGCCAAAGGAGATTTTATATCTTATACTCTCTATAACATAATCTCTTATTATTTCTATCAACTTATCTCTTTCTTTACTACAAAATACTAACACCGGATATCCTTTTTTAAACCTGTTTTTAGGTTTTAAATTATGTATTTCTTCTAAAGCTTTTAGCAATTTTTCTATACCTTCTTTATCATATTTTGGTAGATATATTTCGAGACATTTATTTTTGGTATCTATACTTCCATCATCCATAAACCACACTGCTAAAACCAGTGGATGCTTTAGGATGGTTTTTACATTTTCTGGTACCACTTTTTTTCCTTCTTTATAAAACCATCTTTTATATTTACCTAATATAGGTGATGAATGAGTTTGAAATCTATAGTAATAGTATTCTTTTTGAAATTTAGGATTAAACCTTTTTATTAACTTTGGTTTGTCTTGCGCTAAGTTTTTTAATTTTTCATATTTCCAGAAAATGTAATCTTTTTGTTTTGCTGAGTGTTCTATTTTAAGTCTTGCATTTTTTTTACCTGTTTTTTGTAAGTACGCGTCACCTAGTAAAGTTCCCCATATGATTAATCTTTGTTCTTTAAGGATCATTATTTACACTCCTTTGGCTTCCCTCGAGATTACCCCACGCTTTTTTTCAAGCAGGAGGGCTCCCTCGATATAAGCCGCGTTCTTGTAGATTGGTTTCCCAATCTACGGGACAACTGTTAGTTATCCCCGGAGTAACTTTTATCCGCTGAGCGACGGCCCTTCCATGCGGTGCCGCCGGATCACTAAGCCCTGCTTTCGCAACTGCTCGAGGTGTCCCTCTCACAGTAAACCCGCCTTATGCCTTTGCACTCAACACCCGATTTCCGACCGGGCTGAGGCGAGCTTTGGACGCCTCCATTACCTTTTAGGAGGCCACTGCCCCAGTGAAACTGCCCACCTGGCATTGTCCGCACTTCGGCGTTAGTGTTTCCAGCTACCAAGGGTGGTATCCCAAGGGCGGCTCCGTGCCGACTGGCGTCGACACATCCCAGCCTCCCACCTATCCTGTACAAGGCAGCCAAAAACACAGTACCAGGCTACAGTAAAGCTTCACAGGGTCTTTCCGTCTAGCTGCTGCTACCCTGCATCTTCACAGGGTGTGCAATTTCACCGTGCCCCTCCCCGAGACAGAGTCCCAGTCGTTACGCCTTTCATGCAGGCCACAACTTACGTGGCAAGGAACTTCGCTCACTTTATCCTTAACTTTCGTTAAGGAGTGGACTATATCTTATCTTTTGCTCCCGGTCCTCTTTCTTCACCACAAAGGAGTTGTTTCTTTAACTCTATTAATTTTTCTCTTTTTTGAGTATTCATCGAATTTACGATATCTATTATTTCAACTAAACCATCAACTGTTAAATGATCTTTTCTTTTAATTTTATTTATTACTTTTCTGAATTTTATGAAATTTACATTTTTTATTGTTTTAAGAGGATTTTTTGTAAAGAAGTCGCATATTTTTTCTAAATGTTCCAATTTTCTTACTACATAACACCATCTATCATCATGATTTTTTTTAACGATGCCAAATCCGAAGAATTTTTTTATTGCATATAACACTTTTATATCTCTCTTATGTTGAACTATTACAAACTCTGGTAAAACCTGAAAACCATTTTTTAGATCTTTTTTTTGATTGATTGATACATGAAAACATCCTTCTCCATCCACAAATCCGACTATCCAATCTTTTGTTAGCTTCATTTTTCCCTCCTTCGTTGGTGAAGGAGCAAAAGATATTAGCGTATAGTCTCTGAGGATCCCCTCTTTTATAAGAGGGTTTCCTGCGGGTTACCCAATCCCATCGGATTTTTACTATTCTATAAAGAATAGTACCGTGGGCTCTTGGAGGATTTTATCCTCCCTCTGCACAAAGCAGAGACAGGGCTTTCCCGCATATAGCTAATTTCAGGCAACGATTAGTTACCTTAGGACCGTTCATTCTGTTACTTTCCCCTTTTCGGGTACTGACCATAGGTTTTTGCCTATGGCGGCTATACCTTTCGGTATAGCTCTGCACATCGCTGTGCAGATCGGACCATATCTTGTTGCAGAATTACCTCTGCAACTCCGGCGTATGGTCTCTGAGGATATATTATTCTTCCCAACTATTCAAAATTTCTTCGTCAGTATACTTACTTTTTATTTTTTTTCTCAGTTTTAGAATCTCCTTTAATTGTTCTTTGGTTAGTTTTTTAGACGAAGTTAAAATTTCTACTATTTTTTTGAATTTAGAGAAATCATTTTTTTTGGTAGCTGATAGGAAACCAAACCTATTGAAAAAAGGTATAACATTTTCTCTTATAGAGTTGATATTGTTTACTTCGTAATACCATACTCCGTCTTTTCTTTGTCGTAACACTCCACATTTAAGATATCTTTTCATTAATGCAAGCACTGTAGGATCTTTTTGAGATACATTAAACACTGGAGTTATTTTCCATTTATTCTTATAATCTTCGCGTGGTCTAAAGACCACCATAAAACTACCTTCTCCATCAACAAAACCTGCTATATAATAACCTATATTGGTTGGTATTTCCTTTATTTTAAGCATAATTTAATTACTTTGGGAAGAATAATATCTTTCCTGCTGATTGTCCGCGACCTACTATTTTTACTGCCACCTTCTTCGCCAAAACTGGCTAGTGGCGAGTAAGTAGGTATACTCGGACTTCCCAGCATATAGCCGGATTTTTTTACGTAACTACAGACGGTTCTATAGTTACGGCCGCCGTTTACCCGGGCTTAGGATCAGACCTTCGCGGAGAGAACTCCGCTAAGCCCTCACCGTAACCTTCGGGCACCGGGCAGGCGTCAGCCCCTATACATCGCCTTACGGCTTAGCAGAAACCTGTGTTTTTGATAAACAGTCGCCAGGACCGCTTAGCTGCGACCTCTGCACTTGCGTGCAGGAGGCACCCCTTCTCCCGAAGTTACGGGGCCAATTTGCCGAGTTCCTTAGGGAGGGTTCTCACGCGCGCCTTAGCATACTCTGCCCGTCCACCAGTGTCGGTTTCCGGTACGGGCTATACTTACCATCCATTTCGGTCTTTTCTTGGACGTTAGCTTACCTAGTAGTCCCCGAAGGGACGTCCTGGTTCGGCTTGCGCCTACCCACCGAGCATACCACCTGCCCGTAAGGCTTAACTAACGCCGCAACCGAAACTTCAGCGGTAAGTATAGGGGACGGAATATTAACCGTCTGTCCATTCGGCTACCCCTTTCGGGTTGACCTTAGGTCCCGCCTAACCCAACGCCGACGAACGTTGCGTTGGAAACCTTGGACTTGCGGCGGACAGGATTCTCACCTGTCTTTACGCTACTCATGCCTGCATTCGCACTTCCACACTCTGTCACCCGAGCTTACGCTCTAAGCTTGATAGTGTGGAACGCTCCCCTACCGCTTGCAAACCTATGTTTGCAAGCCCATAGCTTCGGCACCAGGCTTAAGCCCCGATGAATCTTCGGCGCGTTTCTCCTCGACCAGTGAGCTATTACGCACTCTTTAAAGGATAGCTGCTTCTAAGCTAACCTCCTGGCTGTCTCCGGAGAAACACTTCCTTCTACACTTAGCCTGGATTTGGGGGCCTTAGCTGATGGTCTGGGCTCATTCCCTCTTGACCACGGACCTTATCGCTCGCAGTCTCACTGCCCCTTCACCTTAGCGGTATTCGGAGTTTGTCGAGGTTTGGTAGGCTGTTAACCCCCTAGCCTCAACAGTGCTCTACCCCCGCTAAGTTTAAACGGGACGCTGCGCCTAGACGCATTTCGGGGAGAACCAGCTATCACGGAACGCGATTGGCTTTTCACCGCTATCCCCACCTCATCGGACGGTTTTGCAACACCGACCCGTTCGCGCCTCCCGACGGTTTTGGCCGTCGTTCACACTGAGCAGGGATAGATCGTCCCGTTTCGGGTCTGCCGCCAGCGACTATTGGCCCTATTCAGACCATTCGCTTTCGCTACGGCTCCAGGTATAACACCCCTTAGCCTTGCCACTGACGACAACTCGCAGGCTCATTAGGCAAAAGGCACGCTCTCAAGTGCTTACCATCCCGTAAGCAACTCTCGAACGGTTTGTAGGTCCGCAATTTCAGGTCCTATTTCACTCCCCTACCCGGGGTACTTTTCAGCTTTCCCTCACGGTACTTGTTCACTATCGGTCGCAAGGAGTATTTAGCCTTGGAGGATGGTCCCCCCAGATTCACACAGGATTCCACGTGTCCCGTGCTACTTGGGAATACTACCCAGGTTAATCTATTATTTTTCGCATACGGGGCTTTCACCCTCTATGGCAGGCCATTCCAGACCTCTTCTGCTAAATAATAGATTAAACCCGAAAGCTTGGCAGAGCTTTCCGGTAGTATCCCACGACCCCGCTACTACAACGGCTGCCACCTTTAACATAGTAACGGTTTAGGCTTTTCCCCGTTCGCTCGCCGCTACTAAGGGAATCTCATTTTGATTTCTTTTCCTGTCCCTACTGAGATGTTTCACTTCGGGACGTTGTTTAAGCCCTAAGAAGGGCAGGTTTCCCCTTCGGAGACGCCCGGATCACAGCTTCCTTACCAGCTCCCCGAGCATTTCGGCGGTTAAGGAACCGTCCTTAATTCTCCTTGCGCCAAGCCATCCATTACGGACCCTTACTAAATTATGATTACTTACTATTCACTTATCCCTATCTCTATTTTAATGAGGATAGCTAACAAAATAGGTTTGATAAATTAATCCTTTAGAAAGGAGGTGATCCAGCCGCACCTTCCGGTACGGCTACCTTGTTACGACTTCGCCCTCCTCACCACCCATTTCCTAAGCCCTTATCAGGCCTTCAGAAATGAGCGACTTGGGTGGCGTGACGGGCGGTGTGTACAAGACCAGGGAACGTATTCACCGCGGCGTGGCTGATCCGCGATTACTAGCGATTCCGGCTTCATGCAGGCGAGTTGCAGCCTGCAATCTGAACTGAGCCGGGTTTTCTGGGATTTGCTCCATCTCGCGACTTCGCTTCCCTCTGTACCCGGCATTGTAGCACGTGTGTAGCCCAGGGCATAAAGACCATGAGGACTTGACGTCATCCCCTCCTTCCTCCGACTCGTCGCCGGCAGTCCCCTTAGAGTGCCCACCGTTAATGTAGCAACTAAGGGCAAGGGTTGCGCTCGTTACCGCACTTAAGCAGACACCTCACGGCACGAGCTGACGACAGCCATGCAGTACCTGTGCTAGCCGATGTGAGTTGCCCCACATCCACCCTCACCTTTCAGCAAGGGCTTATGCTAGCATGTCAAACCCTGGTAAGGTTCTTCGCGTTGCATCGAATTAAACCACATGCTCCACCGCTTGTGCTGGTCCCCGTCAATTCCTTTGAGTTTCAGGCTTGCGCCCGTACTACCCAGGCGGAGTGCTTAATGGGTTACCTGCGGCACGGAGTGTTACACCCCACACCTAGCACTCATCGTTTACAGCCAGGACTACCCGGGTATCTAATCCGGTTTGCTCCCCTGGCTTTCGTCCCTCAGCGTCAGGAACAGGCCAAACAGGCAGCTTCCTCACTGGTGTTCCTCCCGATATCTACGCATTTCACCGCTACACCGGGAATTCCCCTGTTTTCTCCTGCCCTCGAGCCGAGCAGTATCGGAAGGAGTACCGGTCTTGAGAACCGGGCTTTACCAACCGACTTACCCAGCCGCCTACGGACCCTTTACGCCCAGTGAATCCGGATAACGCTTAGGACCTACGTATTACCGCGGCTGCTGGCACGTAGTTAGCCGTCCTTTCCTCTGGGGGTACAGTCATTATCGTCCCCCCTGACAGCAGTTTACACCCCGAAGGGCTTCTTCCTGCACACGGGATCGCGTGGTCACCCTTTCGGGCATTGCCTACAATTCCCCACTGCTGCCCCCCGTAGGGATAGGGGCCGTGTCTCAGTCCCCTTGCGGCCGACCACCCTCTCAGGCCGGCTACCCATCGTAGCCTTGGTGAGCCATTACCTCACCAACTAGCTGATAGGACGCAGCCCCCTCCACAGGCGGATTGCTCCTTTTCCTACAAGTCATAGCGACCCGTAGGCTTATGGGGTATTAGCCCCAGTTTCCCGGGGTTATCCCCCTCCTGTGGGTAGGTTAGCCACGCGTTACTCGCCCGTTCGCCGCTCCGTACTTACCAGGTTACCCCGGTAAGCCGATCGCTCGACTTGCATGTGTTAGGCGTCCCGTCAGCGTTCATCCTGGGCCAGGATCAAACCCTCCACAGTATTTGAATCATTTTTGAGTTTTCCAAAAAATACTGCTTTGCAGCAGCTTTTTAGGGATCCTATTGATTACCCCTATTTTTTTTCTTCTCGGCCGCCCCTTTTAGGGGCTCCACTAATATATTTTTTACCTCCCACCCTAACCTACCTCTATTTTTTATACTAAAATTCATTGATTTTTATCAATAAATTTTATAAATTTAAAAATCCACAAATTACTTACAAAAACATAATTATTAAATGTTAATTACTCTACTTACCACAACATAATGCAATATAAATAGAAAAATTCTAAGGATAATATTTATGTAAAGTTAGAATTTTAGAAAAAAAGACCCAACACTAATTAAGGCTTCCACAAAAACAACCCAAAATCATTATCTTTTACACGCTCTATCCTATCGGATATCGTAAAAATAACCACTTCTAAAGTAACACTAACAACTGCTCTTTTTAAATGACCCCCAAACAACCTCATCTCCCTATCCGATAAAGATATATGAGCATGTATAACAGGCTTGCTCTCACCATAAATATAGGAAATATTACCTATTAAACTAACAACTTCCAACTCCTCTTTCATTTCCTTATCAATATAACTCTTTGATTGCAAATCAAAATAAGAAATAACAACATCCTTAACAGCACCTATACCGTAAAAAAAACCAGACTCTATACCTAATTTTCCAACAAGCAATTCTAAAGAAGAAATAACCTCATCATCCCTATCCATCCTAACAACAACAGCTTTTTTATCCATACTAACCTCATAAAACTTCATAATTAAACCTCCTTAATGTACTTCTCCAACAAAACTAATTGATTCCTATTACCTATACATACAATAACATCATTGGGCAAAAACTTAAAATCGTAAGGATCCGGATTAGGTATTAACTCATTATTCCTATACACGGCAACAACAGAAACACCTGTCTTCTTTCTTATCTCCAAATCAGATATAGATTTCCCCACAAAGATACTACTATCAGGAATCTTTATCCACTCAAAAATCAAACTCTTCTGAATATACTCAATCTTATCTTTACTAATAGTCTGATATATAGCTTCAGTAAGAATTAAACCAATCTTCTTTGCTTCATCAGGAGTCAAAGTAACTTCAAAAAAAATCTCATCATCCCGATTAAAATAAATCTGCTTATTACCAGTATCCTGAACAATAATATTTATTTCCCACTCAGCAGTCTTTACAATATATTTCTTACCTATCCCAGGTAACTCCAATTCTTCAAACATAGAAAAACTTAGAAATAAAATCGTCAATCTTCATCTGTCCCAAATCACCAACGCCTTTCTGCCTAACAGAAATAACCGAATTTTCCACTTCCTTCTGACCTATAATAATCATCAAAGGAATTTTTTGAGTTTCAGCATACCTTATCTTATACCCAAGCTTTTCTGCATCATCAAAAACTTCAACCCTTATATTTCTACTAATTAAATAATTATAAACCTCGAATGCATACTCATTAAACTTCTGAGATACAGGTAAAACAGCAACTTGCACAGGAGCTAACCAAATAGGAAACTCTCCGTTATAATGCTCTATCAAAATTCCCAAAAACCTCTCAAATGATCCCAATATTGCTCTGTGAATCATTACAGGCGTATGCTTTGAATTATCAGGTCCGATATAACTAATCCCGAATCTAAGCGGCAGATTAAAATCAAGCTGAATTGTAGAACATTGCCAAGTCCTACCCAAAGCATCAGTAATCTCCACATCTATCTTAGGACCATAAAAAGCACCTTCACCCTCATTTACAGTATACTTAACACCTGATTTCTCCAGAGCATTTTTTAAAGCATTCTCCGCTTCATCCCATAAATCCATACTACCAACAAACTCGTCAGGACGTGTACTCAAATATACCTTATAATCTTCAAAGCCAAACTTTTCTAATATTTCTTTAGTCAAACTTATTAGAGCAGTTATTTCACTTTCCACTTGATCGGGCGTGCAAAATATATGAGCATCATCCTGTGTAAACCCTCTTACCCTAAGCAAACCATGTAAGACACCCGATTTCTCATACCTATAAACCGTCCCATATTCAGCGATCCTCAAAGGTAAATCCTTATAACTTCTTGTTTTACTTTCAAATATCTTTATATGAAAAGGACAATTCATAGGCTTAACAGCAAATTCTAAATCTTCCTCAGTCTTCATAATAGGAAACATGTATTTGTTATAAACAGACAAATGCCCACTAATCCTCCATAATTCTGCATTAGCTATATGGGGGGTTCTGACAAATAAATAACCGGCCTTTTCTAATTTTCTCCTCAAAAATTCTTCAATAACATACCTTATTTTTTCTCCCTTCGGCAACCAAATGACTAAACCCCCACCAATCAAAGGGTCTATCTCAAATAATTCTAACTGCCTACCAAGAACACGATGATCCCTTTTCTTAGCTTCCTCTCTTCTTTCTAAAAATTTTTTCAATTCTTCTTCTGTAAAGAAAGCAGTTCCATATATTCTTTGCAACATCTTATTTTTTTCATCACCTTTCCAATAAGCTCCACTGACAGACAAAAGCTTAAAAAACTTGATTTTACCGGTTGAACTAACATGAGGTCCCCTACACAAATCAACAAACTCTCCCTGTCGATAAATCGAAACAACACTTTCCGGTATATCTTCTTTTAACATCAAAACTTTGTAATCCTCTCCAAGTTTCTTAAACAATTCTATAGCATCTTCCTTAGTAATTTCTTCCCTTGTAATAACCAAATCTTCCTGAACAATCTTTTTCATTTCTTCTTCAATATTTAACAGGTCATCCTCAGATATCGGATTTTCAAAATCTATATCATAATAAAAGCCAATATCAACAGGAGGACCTATTGTTATCTTTGCCTTATCTTTGTATATTCTTTTAATTGCTTGAGCCATTAAATGTGCTGCACTGTGTCTCAAAACTTCTAACGATACAGGATCATTCTTATCATAAACTTCTACATCAATATCCTCAGATAATACAAAGGATAAATCAACCAGTTTACCATTGACAGAAGCAACAATAAAATCATCAATATTGAAATTACTTTCCTTCAATAAATCCACAATACTTTTTCCTTTTTTTCCTTTTATCTTAATCATAATGACCTACTCCTTTTACTCTTATATTTTTCTTTTAAACCGGTTAACTATCCTTTTCTTTTCCAACAAAAATAAAATTTCCAACAAAAATAAAAAAGGGGGATAAAATCCCCCTCTTTAACAAATTCAATGTTAGCAAATTAATTTATATTAATCTTCCACCTGCAGGAAAACCAAAGGAACCACTTATTGCACTAAAGTTAAAATTAAATCCACCTTGTCCAAATTGTTGTTGCCCTTGATTTTGTTGTTGTAGTAATAACATTAATAAAATGATTATTAATAAGATTATCATTTGTTGGTTTGCACCTTGTGGTTGGCAACAACCAGGATTACCAAATGCTGGAGGCATTCCACCCATAGGAGGCATCATTCCAGGCATTCCACCCATACCAGGCATTTGCGGAAATCCCATAGAAAATGGGGAACACGGATTTTGCCCCATTTGACCTAACGGATTTGATAACAATGAACCTAATAATCCTCCTAATAAACCTCCAAGTAATCCTCCAACCAAACCTCCTAACAAACCTTGCAACAATGGGTTATTTAGTGCAAATCTATCTTGAATTCCGAACCCTGCACCTACTCCAAAACCTGCACCTATCCCAAAGCCCGCGCCTATTCCAAAGCCTCCTCCTATAAAACCTCCACCTATCGCACCTATGTTGTTAAACATACCTTTTCACGTCCTCATTTCCTTCTATCACTTACTTTATAAAAAATTTGTATTAATAAACAACATTTCTTTTGTTACAATTGTTAAAATTTTACTGCATTTGTAAAAAATTGAATATTCAAAATTAAACACTTCTTATTCTTTCTATCGCATTTCTTATGGTATAATTATCAGGAAAATTCAATATTTTTGATTTTTCAACATATTTAACTAACACATTATAAGTAGTAGGTCCAATGGGAACAAAAAATTTAGTATCAACTACAAAATTCTCGAAAAATACCTTAGTTATAAAAGAACTCGTTAAAACAACGTAATCATAACTACCTAAATTTTTTTCACCACTACAAACAGGTACCAAAGTATAAATATATACCTCCTTAACGTTAGGTAAATCAATAGGTAAAGACAACATAGATCTTAAAATTAAAATGTTCTTATTCGTAAAATAACTTAATTTTCTTCTTAAAGACTCTGAATCATACTTATCAGGAATAATTATTTCTTTTTGAATTCCGAAAAGCTCTTTTATCTTTTTAGCAGTCATAGAACCTATTGCAATAAATTCCTTATCTCTAACAAAAAAATTTCTATCCTTTATAAAATCAAAAAAAATCTTTACTCCATTTTGACTAGTAAAACCTATATAATCAAATTTATCGATAATTTCCATAGCACTATTCAAATTATCATAAAGAACTTGAATCCTTACAACTTCAACTATATCAATTAAAACATCATACTCCTTTTCCAAAATTTTCTTCAACTCTTTATTCTCTTCTGATTGTGGTCTTGTAAGCAATATTCTATCCATTAATTCATATTCACCCAAGAATCAATAAAACTATTCCTTACGATTTTATCAACAAAAAAACAAAATTCATCTATTTTAGAATTAAGAAGCAAAAGTAATTTTTCATCACATAATGAAGATAACAAATCCCCAAAAAATTTTCGACAAGAAAAATTAAAATTAAAACTAACACAACGATTATTTAATTCAGCTTTCCATACCTTTATCTCCCTTTCAAAAGATACCTCCATCGAAGCAATCCTAATAGCAATAAATAACAGAAAAATACTTAATTGCTCATTATAAACCATCCTGGATATTTTATAAATACAAGAAGCACAATACCCATAATTTTTTAGCTTCCAATTCTCTACAGCAGCAAGCAAATAAACACAAGAAGATAACCCAAAATTCCCAACTAACCTAAAATACCTACTAATATTCTCATAAGTAGAAACAACGAAAGTTTTATTAAAAGCATCACTAAAATCATACTTTTTATCTAACTTAATAATAATCGAAACAAGTAGGTTTTGCAAGAAAAATTGAACAAAGTCATCATCTTTATTCTTTACACCAAAATCAACTATATCAGATATAACATCAGTAATCTCACTTTTATCCATAATCTCAATTTTTTCAAGGATAATTCTTGATAATTTATCCAAATCAGCTTTCCCAAATTTTTTATACAGAATCTTAACAATCTTCAAAGAATCGTGGATTGACAAAGAAACAAAAACTTGGTTCAGTATATCTTCATTAAAATTAGGAATACCCAGATTGATTTTTTCTATCTCATCTCTTAACTTAGTGTAATCCGTTTTTCCAAAAATTTTTTCCAGTCTTTGCAGAAAATCATCCTTATTAAAAGGATTGTTTAACAAAATCTCTATTTGCTGATTAAAATCAATCTTCTTTACGATTTTTTGAATTTCAGACAAAATAAAAAAATATTTACAAATCACACTATCCTTATTACCAAACCTATTCAAAATAGAGGAAAAAAGATTGTAATAAGAATAAAAGGATATCCATAAATTACCATGCTCAAAATTTTTATTTATCAGCCCATAAATTTCATTGAATAAATCCTCAAAGTCCTCTTCTCTAACATCCTTTATACTATTAATTTTTTGATAAATAATGGGTAAATTATTTATCACAGAATTTCAAATTTTCCCAACCATTCCTCTGGCACTTCTACTTCCTTAACAACAACATCCTTAACAAAACCCGGGGATTCTTCTTTTATTAACATCAATAATTCATTAATCTTTTGTTCTTGACCAATCAGCAACGCTTCAACCCTGGAATCTGGCAAATTTTTAGCATAACCACTAATATTATTTGCCAACGCATTTTTTCTTATAAAATACCTCATTCCCACACCCTGGACCTTTCCAGAAATAAACACTAAGAAAGCTCTCATCTATCAATCTCTCCCAACACTATATCAAGGGTTCCTAATGTAACAATCATATCCTGAATTAATTGACCTTTAGAAACCTCTGGCAAAAGAGAAAGATTAGAAAAAGCAGCACTTCTATACTTTACTCTGTAAGGTTTATCATAACCATCAGAAACAACAAAAACACCGTATTCTCCTCTTGGAGATTCAGTCTTTACATAAACCTGCCCCGGTGGTACATCAACTCTCCATCCCACTCTTATATCTATATGAGGTTGAGTCCTAACAAAAGGATCTTCCAAAATCTTAACAACTTGCTCAAGTATCTTAATCGTCTCTTCTATTTCCTTCATCCTAACTAAATACCTTGCCATGTTATCTCCAGCAGTTTCAACCGGTATTTCAAAATCAAGCTCATCGTAAATAAGATAAGGTTCAGCTCTTCTTAGATCCCACCTAACACCTGAAGCTCTCAAAACTGGTCCCGACGCACCATAACTTATCGCTAAATCCTGAGGAATATACCCAACATCCTCCATCCTACTAACAAATATAGGATTTTCTGTTAAAATACCATGCAAATCCGGCAATTTCCTCTTCAATAAAACTAAAAAATCCCTAACATCGTTTAGAACACTATCAGCAATATCATAAGCAACCCCTGTCGGCCTAATATAATGCAAAGTCAATCTTGCACCAACCAATTTTTCAAATATGGAAAGAACATATTCTCTTAATTCGAAAGCCCAAAGAAAAGGAGTAACAGCACCCGCATCAAGAGCAATTAACCCATACCACAAAAGATGACTTGCTAATCTGTTTAATTCAACAGCCAAAACCCTTAACGCTTGAGCTTTACGAGAAGGAACCACACCCAAAAGCTCATCAACAGCTAAACAAATCGGTAAATTCATATTCATCGCGGAAATATAATCCTGCCTATCAGTTATATGAACCCCCTGCACATAAGTCAAGCTTTCAGCAATTCTTTCCATACTTCTGTGTAAATAACCAATAACAGGTTTCAATTCAAGTATAACTTCTCCATCAAGCTTAACCAAAAGTTGCAATATTCCGTGTGTTGATGGGTGCTGCGGCCCCATCGCAACCCACATCTCTTTTATCTCTATACCATCCTCTAATGCTATCGTATCCTCTCTATTTATCCAAAAAGATAAACTTTTTTCCTCAATCATGGTCCTTAACTCTCCTTCATCTTATTTCCTATTGATTTAGTTCAATAAAAATATCCTCACATCCTTTTCTAAACAAAATAATCTTTCATAAATCGCTTATCTAAACAAGCGATAAATAATCAACATAATAATAATGAAAGCACAAAAGAAAGGTAAATAAAGGTAAAATTTTTCAAGACCAAAAAGGGTAAAAACACCCAAAACAAAAAGTTGAGTGCTAAGCCCCATATTCGCAGTAAAATACAAATATTCCCTCTTCCAAAAATCATCTTTCCTCCCCTTCTTTACCCAAAGAAACTTCTCAAAGACAATTATTAAATAATCCTGGTAACCAAGTAGAAAATCATATAAAAGTTTAAAAAATCTCTCCAAAGCATTTAATTTTTGGTATTTTTGTTCAATCCCTAAACCTTTATATAATCTCTCCAAATTGAAATCATAAGACAAAACCCACGTCAATACATAAAAACTTATTAAACAAAGGATAATTTCGTTATGCTTCAATCCAATAGATAAAAAAATAGCTAAATTACCCAAATAATCCATGATAGTATCCAAGTATCTTCCTAAAATAGACTGAATTTCTTTATACCTAGCCAATTGACCATCCAAATTATCTAAAACAGTTTTAAATTGTAATAAAACAAAAACTAAAAAATTCTCAAAATAACTGTTAGAATAAAAGAGAATAAATGCTGAAATTATAACGATAAGCGTATGAAAAATAACAATCCATTCAGGTTTTATAGAAAGATCTTTGATATAAATGAGCAAGAAATGAGCGAGTGGACGAAATATTTGAATGTTAATAATCTCCTCAACAGGTCTTATCTTTACAGATTTTCTAAAAATCTGATCCCTTTCAACATATTTTAACAACATTAATCTTCAACGTCTTCTTACTTTTTTAAGAATGATCTCTTAATCATTCTATTATTAGGTATAGGGATTTGGTAGTGGGGCTTTTTGCTGAAACCAGTTAAAAACCAGTTGAAAGCTATTTAAATTAAATTATGGGCGATGGCCATAGAAATGGAACTCAAGGTCTTCGCATCCTTTATTTCGTTATTACGCACTAAATCAAAGAACTCACTTTTGGAGAAAAATTTCACTTCTGAAATTTCATCTAATTGCTGCGGTTTTAAATCTTGATTTTCTTCCAACTTATAAAAAAAGATATGAATTATTTCATTTGAAAAACCAGGAGTAGTATAAATTTTACCCAAATAAATCAATTTAGATTCATTCAAATTTATTCCGGTTTCTTCAAAAACCTCTCTAAGGACAGTAGATTTTGGGTTCTCATCAGATTTATCTATCTTACCTGCAGGAATTTCCCACGTATATTCTTTTAATGCTTTTCTATATTGTCTTACCAAGAGTATTTTATTATCAAAATATATAATGCAAGCACTTGCTCCAGGATGCTCAACTAATTCATAACCTTCTTCAACTTTCAACTTAAGCAAGTTCCCGTCAAAAATATACATAAAAACCTCCCTCTTTTTAAATTTATCCCTTTTTCTATAGATTTTCATCTTTCCTTTCACTTTCCTTCATTTAATTTTAATTTCTCTTTTTTACATTTTTTTTACATAACAAGAAAGGTAGGATAAAAAAAAATAATTAAATTTTATAGGAGGGAGTTAAGAATGGAAAAAAAAATAGATTCTAAAACACTTTTCAACTTTTACCTAAAATCCCAGAATAATCTTTTCATCATCCCACACGAAATATCTACCAAATTTAGCGATACTGTAAACCTATCCAACAAATTAAATACCTATTCCTCTGAAGACTATTATTCACCTTTAATAGGAACATTTAGTCAATATTTAATCCCAGATTTTGAGTATCTCTTAGCGGCAGGTTTATACTTTTCATTAGCATCAAATGGTAACGTTATTTTCGATAATAAATATTTACAAAAAATAAATGAATTAATGACCAAAAAAAATGACCCACTAAAAGAATTCATTTTTGGACCAAATAATCAAATAATGACAAATCAACTAATCAGCAATTTCTCTACACCAATACCAACAAAAGTATTCGAATTCTTAGGTGATAATTTTGTTGGCCAAGCAGCATGGGTAGCAAAAGCTGAACAATTACCCGACCAAAAAACATTAGTAAATCTATTCTTAGAAACTAAAAATCTACTGACAATCATTAATAATAAACCCTTTATTGATACATTCTTGCTAAAAGAACTAAATGATTTTCTGTTGAAATTCTCTCAATCTTTTTCGAATTTTCCAGAAATAAACGAATTCGTTAATTACTTTTTGCAAAATAATTTCCTAAACAACAATATAGATAACTGGAAAAAAATCTTAGAATCAATTAGTAGTGTTTTAGCAACAATAAATGAATTCATAAAACCAATGCCCATTAACTCAAAACAAGAAGCGGATAAAACATTAAAGATGTTACATCTTCTGAATCTTTCTCAAAAAGACCCCAACAATTTTTACTTGTTCCTAATGAATAACCAAGATAATGACTTAAAGAACTTGATAGAGGAAATGGTAATGGAAGGTTACAAGCATAACGTAGATAAAAACGAGTTAATAAAAAGCATATCTCAAAATCTTTATAACACATATGTAGGAATATTATCATCATATTTAAAAAAAGCAATAAAAACAGGAGATTTAAAAAATGGGGACTGCTTCTTCTTTCTACAAATCTATTCCCTTAGCTCCATTTTATTAGATTTGATAAATCAAAATAAAATGAATACCATTGAATACAACAATACAAAACAACAATTAAAAACTTTGTTAATAATGAAACAATACAATAATGAATTAATAAATTCACTTGATAACCCTGATAAAAATGTTGTTATTTCAACATTAGAAGTTATACGAAGAATGGGACAAAAGGTTTCGCCATGGGTTATCCAAAAAAGCCCTGACATGCCAAAAGACAGAACATTTTGGATACGATTAAACCTGTGGTCCAAAATATATAACTCCTTAGACAAAAATGACCCTAACTACAAACAAAATAAACAATACATGCTTAGCAAACTAAGGAATATAATTTTATCTTATCCAGATACCACAAAGTTTTCAATGTTCATCAATAATATCCAAATGAACGATAAAAATTTTGATTCATTTGCTAAGAATTTGGATACACTTTTAAATACCATCGCAGGATTCCCAGTAGCTACAACATACGAAAACCCAGATTTCGTTTACTCACAAATTATAAGGCTTAATTTCCTAAAAAACCAACAAGATAACAAAAACCAATTCATTAAAAATGAAATACACACCGAATTAATAACAAAGATAATGACCAGAGATAATATAACAAATCGCGTAATTTTAGATTTCAATGATTACAAAATGAATCTAAAAAACACAAACAACATTGAAAATTCCTTATACACAGTTTTGAGCACATTTTACGGTGCCGTTACATATTACTTATAATAGATTCATCGAGGAGTAAAATTAATTTCCCTTTTTTTCACTTTAAAACCATGCTTCTTTGCCAAAATAGAAATATCCCTTATTTTATTTTCATCAATGTTCCTGCCAATGCTATAGTTTTCATATCTTTCCTCAGCAGTTAAGATGATAGTTTCAGCCATACATGCTAACACATTGTTTTCAGGAAAACCAATTATATCATTCCACGATAAATCATTAAACAATTTTTTAAATATAGGTTCAGAAGGAAGTTCAATAATTCCTCCCTCTATAACTAACACATCTTTTCTTTTCTCAAATACTTCTATCGATGTATTATGAGGCATAGAAATATCGCAAACTATAGAATTAGGCTTTAAATAATCAGGAAATATTATATGGGTAGGATTAGAAGTAGCAGTTATAACTATATCAGATTTTAAACAAGATTCTTTTATATCAGTAGATATGACTAAATTATCAGATTTGATCTCATTTTTCAAAGCCATTAATCTTGATTTATTTCGTGCCACAGCAAAGATTTTATTAAAATCTTTATATATTAGCTTAGTTATTGCTTTACCAATAGCACCAGTAGCTCCAACAATACTAACATTTAACTTTTTCTTATTTAAATTCCTTTCAAAAATAACCATATCAAGGACTTCCAAAGAAGAAGCAACAGTATAAGAAGCACCAGATGTAAAATTAAGTATCCCGTCAAAGTTTTTAACTAAATTCATACCAGCTTTACCAACGATAGAAGTAAAAGCTCCAAGGCCAACAATTTTTGCACCAAACCTAATGGCAAGCTTACTACCCTTAATCAACTTATTCATCGCTAATTTTTCATCTTCAAGAAACTGGTTTGAAAACAAAGGAATAACAATAAACATTCCAAAAACTTTTTCTTTCGTAGCAGTTTCTATTTCCATTTCAACCGCAACAAAAGGTTCGATAAACTTAATTACACTTTGGATAAATTCTTCGCTTTTTCCCTTAATCTGTGGAACAACACGATACAAATCTTCAAAGTTGAGCGGGTGGATAAAAAAAGCAAAAGGACCTTTCATAATAAATTACCTACTTTCATTATATAACTTTTCAGATCTTTCTTTAATAGCTTTCAACATAGACTGGACATTTTTCTTGACTTTAAACCTTATCGTCGGCATAATAAGATTAGCTAACATAGGAATATTAACATCAAAATCAAGATACAAACTAAGCTTAGATTTATCATTGGATAAAGAATTAACTTTCCAATATCCCTCGAATTTATCAACATCCCCCTTTATAAGTTTATATTCAACAGACAAATCCTCTGGATTGAAAACCTCCAATTCTTCCCATTTAAACATAATACCATCTATGTTAGCTTCCCAATAGGTTTGCTGTTGATTATCCTTTTTATCCAATATTTTTATTACTTTAACATCAGGGATAAATTCCGGGAATTTTTCAGTTTGACTTGCAACGTTATATACAACCTCGGCAGGAGCATTAATCTCAATTTCCTCTTTAACCACCATACCTTTCCCACCTACCTATCTTTATAAAGTATATTTTATATTTTTTCTCTTCAATTCCTTTACAAAATTCTCAAAAAATAAGGTTATATCTGAAATAACTTTCATTTTCACAATATAGTTTTCGGTGGATCTCTCAATTTCAAATTTACTAAGTTTCATCTGCAAATTGTCAACCAAATTTCTAACAAAAACAATATCATCCTCTTCATTCAAAAATAAAGTAATATCAAAAGATATATATTTCCCTGTAATCTTTGATTCAAAAAATCTAAAAATATTGACAACAAAGAAAACAACCAAAGTTGATACTATTGCGTGATACATCATTCCTGTTCCTATAAGTATTCCAATAGCAGAGGCCACCCATAAAGTAGCAGCAGTAGTTAAACCAATTACTTTTAATTCACTCCTCAGTATAACTCCAGCTCCCAAAAAACCTATACCACTAACTATTTGGGCAGCGACTCTCGAATCATCAGCAGAATTAAAACCTCTGACAGATACGAAAGTAAAAATGGCACTTCCCAAAACAACTAAACTTACTGTTTTCAACCCTGCAGGCTTATTGTGTATTTCTCTTTCAAACCCTATAATAAACCCACATAAGACGGAAATGAGTATAATATAGAAAAAATCTAAAACATCATGCATTGATAAAATTATCAATTATTTGTATAAACCCGTCAGGTTTCCAACTTGCAGAGCCAATCAAAGCTCCATTCATAGTTGTCTCTTGTTTTATTTTTTTAACAAACTCCTTATCAACACTACCACCATAAAGCAAAGTAAGATTATCTATATTAAAGTTGTCTTTAAAAATTTTTCTTATGAAATTTTCTGCATCAATAAGATCGGGTATTTCTATCGGCACTCCCGTACCTATGGCCCATACTGGTTCGTAAGCCACGATTAACAAATCAAACCTCTCAAAATCTTTCAAACCATTAACTATTTGATTAAATAAAACTTCCTTAGTTTTTCCTTCTTTTCTCTCCTCTAATTTTTCTCCAATACAAAAAATTATTTCCATAGAATTTTCTTGCAAGCTAAGGATCTTTTTATTTATAATATCATCATTTTCGCCAAATATGTGCCTTCTTTCTGAGTGCCCAACTATACACCCTTTGCAATTAACAGATTTTAGCATTGAAACAGTAACTTCTCCCGTAAAAGCCCCCTGCTTAACATGAGAAACATTCTGAGCAAAAACATCTACAATTCCATATGAACTCAGATAATGAACATAAACATAAGGTACAGCAGCAATTATTCTAACTTCATTTCTAACTTCATTATATTTACTACCTATACTTTCAAACCAAATTTTGGCCTCTTCAAAAGTAAAATTAGCTTTCCAATTTGAAGCTAAAATGTACTTCATTATGAATAATTTTTTAATAATTTCTTTATTTTTTCTTTTTGGTATAACTCTGATTTAAGAGGAACAATATCCTTAAGAAGGTAACTTTCAAAAGAAGGTTTTTCAACTTTATAAAAAACTCCTACATAATATTCGTAGGAAGTAGAATTGTAAACAGCTTTAGCCAAATCAGTTAAATACTGTTCATTCAACTGTTTAATTTTATTTCTAAAAGTTTTCACATCTTCGCTTCTGTAATAAGTTATACAAGGCGAAAGAATGTTAACAAAAGAAAATCCTTTATGATTAATAGCTTCTTTTATTACTTGGAATGTATGGTTTATATCGAGAGCGAAGGTTTGAGCAACAAAAGTAGCCCCCGATATAAGAGCCAAACTAATTGGATTAACAGGCTCATCCAAATTACCATAAGGAGTAGTAGATGTTACAAGATTGTGTGGAGAAGTTGGAGAAACCTGCCCTTTAGTTAATCCATAAACAAAGTTATCAAACATGATTACTGTTAAATCGATATTTTTTCTTGCAGTGTGTATAAAATTTGTTCCACCAATAGATAAGAGATCTCCGTCTCCACTAACAACAACAACATTCATCTTAGGATTCGCCAATTTAAACCCAAGAGCAACAGGTAACGGCCTTCCATGCAAAGTATGTATTGTATACAAATCTACATAACTTGTTATTCTGCCGGTACAGCCAATACCCCCAACAAGCACAAGATTAGTTTCATCAAATCCAAGATCTAAGAATGTCTTATATATTGCCTGTAAATCTGCAAAATATGTGCATCCGGGGCACCATTGCGGCTTTATCTCTGTCTGCAATCCTTTTATACTCACCCAAAACCCCTCCTTACATAAATTTAAACACAAAAAAGAATAATCCTACCAAAATAAACACAAAATTTAAAAGATTAAATCTTAAAAGTATGTTTTTTTCATCATATCCCAAAAGTTCAAAATGATGATGAAGAGGAGTTATCGTAAACAATCTTCTACCCTTTGTTATCTTAAAATACAGAACTTGTAATATCACGGATAAAGTAACAAGAAAATAAATATACCCGAAAAAGAATAAATATACTTCAGTTTTAGAAATAATAGAAAAATAGACAAAAAGAGATCCAATAGCCATCGATCCACTATCTCCCATAAAAACAGATGCCTTCGGAAAGTTAAAAAACAAAAACACCACCAAAAATCCAATAATAGCAACAATAAAAATAACCACGTTATATAATCCCATTAAACTAAAAACAACAATATAAGCCAAAAAAGTAAAAATAGAAAGAGAAGCCAACAATCCATCCAAGCCATCAGTTAGGTTAGTAGCATTACTAACACCAGATATTAAAAAAAACAAAAATAAAAAATAAAAATAACCTAAATCCAATACATTCCTATTAAACACCAATGAAGAAAAGTTTAAATTCATTGAATTAAAATAGTTATTATTGTAAACCATTGAGAAAAAAAATAAAGCGGTAATCACTAATTGCCAAAACAATTTCTCTCGAGCCTTTAAACCCAAATTTCTCTTATTTATTATTTTCATTAAATCATCATAAAACCCAATAAGAAAACATCCTAAAAATATAATGATAAATCCCACATAGATTGGTAAAGGTTGAATAAAAAAGAGAATAATAGAAAAAATGAGGATAAATATTGAAAATATTATTCCTCCAGCCGTAGGAGTTCCCTCTTTTACTTTGTGATGCTTAGGAGCATCTTCCCTAACATACTGCTTTATTTTACTTCCCAAAAATCTAATAAAAAACCTATAAGAGATGAAAGAAAGCGTCCAAAGAACAATAATAACAAAAATCGTAAAATACCAACTCAAGCCTTAACCACCTCCAAAATAACTCTTCTTTGCTGAATATTATTTGATAACTTTTCAATAGATAATTCCACCAACTGAGAAATCTCAAGATTTTTATAAGGATAAACCGAACATAATAAATAACTTTCGCCACTAAAACCCAATAAATTTAACTTACTATCAATCATATTTTTTATTCTATTACAAACAACTTCAACCTTATCTTTATCCACTTTAGTAAGAACAACAACAATAACTCCATTGCCAATAAAAGATACCATATCTGTTTCCCGAACAACACTTTTTATTGTTATATTTATTTCTCTGATAAATTTAACATCATTATCGTTTAAATCGTTTATGTTTTTTCCAAAAATTTGGGAAAATGAGATAAAAAGAAGCCCAAAGCTTTCGTTATATCTCTTAGAAGAGAAACTCAAATTATTAATAAACTCCCAGATAAAATCGGCACTATAACAAAACAACCGATCATCCCATATCACCCTATTTATGGATTTACTGTAAAAAATAGATGAAAATAGCATTATACCAACAATATTGGAAAGATAAACCAAAATGTCTTCCTTAACCGGTTTATATTTTTCTTCATCAAGATATGATATATAAATCATCCCCATTCTTGATTTAGCAATGTTCAAAGGTATCGAAACAGCAATTACTTCTTTTGGATAAAAAGGTCTTATTAGACTATCATTTTCTTTAGATGCAACCACAATTTTGCCCTCGATAAAAGTTAATCTATACAATTCCTCCATCTCTATTTTTTTGTAATTATAATAGAATTCAGAATTTTCACCTGAAACTAAGAAAACATCTAAATTTCCTTCCATTTCATTCTTAATAAATATAACCAAAGTGTCATAGTAAACAAACTTTGAAACCACTTCTATTATATCTTCAGATATTTTGTACAAACTTTGAAAATCGTCTATATTTTCAGCAAGAAAGTTGAGAAGATCTTTTAATAAATTTAATTCATTTTTCAACTCATCCATATCTAACATAATGTTCTTAATATTATTAGATAATTCTTGAATAGATTTATCTTTAAGAATAAGTTCATTATTGAGAGCTTTTAGCTGAGTATAAGTTTCATCTTTTCTCATTTGAAATTCCTTTATAACTTTCTCCATCTCAATATTAAAAGCTATTCTTTCCTGTTCTATTTCATTCTTTAAAAATTCAATTTGTTTTTCATAATCAATGATTTTATTTTCAAGTTCATTTATATTTGAAACGAGTAATTCATTCTGTTCTCGATAATTTTCTAACTGATATTTTAAATTATCTAAAATTCTATTAAACATCAGAAAAATAGCAATAATAAGAATGGATATCATGATATTAGCAATAAGTAGAGAAACAACACTTTGGAAAACAGGGTCAGAAAATAAAGCAAATATACTTAACAAACCAATAACAGTTCCTATAAAACTAACAAAAGTTAATATATATCTTAAATGACTACTTAAAAATTGGATACCACTAACAGTAGGAATAACAAAAGACAGAAGTATTCCAAAAGGGTTCTTAGAAACATACAAGAAAAAAGCACCTAAAATTATATCTATAATACCACTAATTAATACCAAATTACTGCTTTTCTTAAAAAAAACAAAAAAAATATTCCATAAAAATGTTATTCCAATTAATAAAAAAGGATAGAAATCAAATTGAGAACTAGGAAAAATATAGAACTGAGAAATAAGAACAATTAAAACACTTATTATTCTTAAGGAATTGTTAATAAAAACATAGTTATTCATCTACAGTCTCAAGCGCAAATAGTATTAATTTTTCAACAATTTCTGATGCATGTTTGGTATTTTCCAAAACTTCTTCGTGAGTTACGCCATGTTCAACAACTTCAGAAACTACATCAGTTATAACAGAGAATCCAATAACCTTCATTCCACAATGTCGTGCAACAATAACTTCAGGTACAGTAGACATACCAACAGCATCCACACCTATTATTTTAAGCATATTAAGTTCAGCAGGTGATTCATAATTTGGTCCGGGAACCATACAATAAACGCCTTCTTTAACGCTATCATTACTTCCCAATTTTTCCTTAACTTTCATAATCCATTTTTTATCGTAAGCTCCTTGCATACTTATAAATCGTGGTCCAAAAATATCCAGATTAGGTCCCCTCAAAGGGTTTTCCGGCATAAAAAAAGCAATGTGATCAGTAATAATCATTACATCCCCTACCTTAAAGTTTGGATTTATTCCCCCAGAAGCATTAGTAACAATTAAGTTATTAATGGAAAGAAGAGAAAAAACTCTTATAGGGAAAACCACCCTGTACATAGGGTAACCTTCGTAGTAATGAAATCTACCTTGCATGAACAAAACCTTGTGATTATTAAACTTAGCTAAAACAAATCTTCCCTTGTGTCCTTCAACTGTAGTTTGTAAAAAATTCGGTATTTCAGAATAATTAATAATCTTCAATGTTTCAAATTTTTCTGCTATTTCATTTAGTCCAGACCCCAAAATTATAGCAACCTTTATATTTTCAAAATCATGTTGCTTCAAATAATTAGATGTTTCATTTAACATTTTCATATATTCGTCCTTATTAAACATAGGTTACCTCCACAAAGAGTTTTGAATTTACAAGAATTCATCAGCAAAAACACTACCAACCAAATTATAAATATTCAACCCTGTGTTGTTAGATAAATCATCATCCAGTAAAACTATCCTTTTCCTATCGAAATTTTTTATTAAATTTATTTTTTTGATAACTTTTCTAATAAGTTGCTTTTCAAATAAATTAGATGAAAAAACAATCTTACCTGCTAAAAAAATTAAATCGGGATCAAAAAAATAGATAATATTGTTTAAAAGAATAGATAAATAATCAGAAAATCTGGAAAATAGTTTTTTTACCTTATGTTGCGGCTCATTTTTTATTATAGAAAGTAAATTAGAGTAATTTGTATTATTTTTAGAATTATAATAAATGGTAAGAGCTTTAGCGGACGCAAAAGTTTCAATACATCCCCAATTACCACATCCACAGATATAAGATTTTTTATATATTTTAGTATGTCCTGGTTCCATAGCACTAAAATTAGCTCCAATTAATAATTTATTATTTAAAATCGCACCTCCACCAATACCAGTCCCTATCGCAATGTAAACAATATTTTTATTCTGTAATCTTAATATTTTATAAACCCCAACAGCACCAGCATTACAATCGTTACTAACTAAAATTTTCTTAATCCTAACTCCCCTTCTCCTACCCTCTTCATACAAAGAAGAAAAATCAATATTCTTCCAGTAATCCAAATTGGGACAATCAATACAGTACAATCTATAAGGGTCTACCACACCCGGTAAAGCAAAACACAACTTTTCAATCTCATTTATTTCTTTTATAGCAAAAAATAAAAAATCCCAAAAATCATTCACTTTATATTCTTTATTTATATCCAAAGAAGAAATAGGTAATACGTTAAAATTTTCATCAACTAAAGTAACATCTATGTGACTTCCACCAACATCAACAGCTACATATTTATTACTAATTTCAATTTTCCCCCTTTTATTGTCAATATCCTAATATTACCAATTTTCGATAATTTTTTTCTAAGGTGATAAACAACAGAAGGTAAATCAGATGAAGACAAATCCATCCTATCCTTTATAAAATCAACATCAACTATTTTATTAACGTTTTCAAGAAGTATTTCAAAGATCTTTGATTCACGATAGCTTAAATTTTCAACTAAATGATAAAATCCATCTTTATAAAGAAGAACATTTCCAGTAAGTTTATCAAAGTAGTAGTCAGAAAATACATGGATATAATCCTTAGACCCTTTTGAAATTCTCTTAACCCAATTATTAATCTTTGCAGTTAACTCATTAACATTAAATGGTTTTACAATATAATCGTCAGCACCTAATTCGAATGCTATTAACTTTTCGATATCACTGTCGATTGCAGTAAGATAGATGGCCACACCTTCAGGATAAAACTCTTTGTACTCTTTATATAAATCTGTGCCCCTCCCATCAGGAAGGTTTATATCAAGAACAACGATATCGGGTTTATTCTTATACATTAAAGTTTTGGCTTCAGAAATCGAGTGTGCCTCAAAGATATTAACACCCTTTACCTTATTCCTAATTATTTCGGCTATACTTTTGGCTAATTCAATTTCATCCTCAACTACTAGTATTCCTACCATATATATTCTTTATCTTTGATAAAACATAATCTTGAAACTCATAAATACTCGAAAAATATTGTATTTTAGCTAAAGAATTAGTAGATAAAAAATTATAAATAATTTCATCAATCTTCTCTTGCTCAAAAATCGAAGCAAGAGCAAAAATAAATTTTCGCATGTTGATAAAAGAAGAAAAAGTCGAATTTTCTCTCAAAAATTCTTTATAATTAAAGGATGTAAGATCCAATCTAAAAAACAAGAACTCATCTTTAAAGATAACAAAATCCAAGAAAATTTCTTCCCTTATATTAAAATTCTTTTCTTTCCTATCATCCAATACACCTAAACTTATCACTTTTTTAAACATTTTTGATATTCTTGGTGAGTCATCTCTAACTTCTTCGATATCTTTTATATATCCTAAAGACAAGTAGACAACCTCTTTCAAATCAAAAACATATTCCTTAGGTATAAATTCATTTATATCATCTTTTGTTTCGAAGAAGGAAACAGTAAAATATATTTTTCCTTCACTTATCGATATATTTTTAACCCTTAGCGGTATATAGTTCATAAAGGTATAGAAAAACCAAAAGTGGTTCCTTTATTTATTTCACTTTTTACCCAAACTTTTCCTCCATGTAATTCAATAATTTTTTTGGTTATGTATAATCCCAGACCTTTACCACTAACTTTTTTAGTGTGAGAAGACTTAGTTCTATAATATTTTTCAAAAATTTTATCCAGCTCATTTTCAGGTATTCCCATACCTTGATCAGAAACTTCAATCCATACTTCGTCCAATTTCTTTTCCACATTAACAGATACTTTTCCACCTGTAGGAGAATACTTAACAGCATTAGATAGTAAATTATGTAAAACTTGCTCAATTTTATCTTTATCGGCATAAACCAAGACACTACTTTCAGAAGATCTAATACTAAACTCAAAATTAACATAACTTATTCTAAAAATGTCAATCACTTTATTAACAACCTTAACAACATCAAATTTAACAGGGTTTATTTTTAAAATATTTCCTTCCAATCGTCTAAGGTCCATTAGATTATTAAGCATTCTATTTATCCTATCAATTTCAGAGTTTATTACCCTTAGGTAAGAGTCACGTTGTTCAGGAGTTATTTTATCAGAATATCTTAGGAGAGCAGATAAATAACCTTTCATCGTAGTTAAAGGAGTTTTAATATCGTGGGAAATAGTAGCAACAAAATCATCTTTCTCTTTTTCCACATTTTTCTGCTCAGTTATATCTCTTAAAACTATAAGATAATTAAAACTATCACTTGAATCCAAGAGAAAACCGGTATGATAAATAGGGAATTGTAAGATCGAAAAACTATATTTAATTATCTTGGTTTTTTCATCAGATTCGAAAGTGGCTTCACCCTCTATTCCATCAACCCCTTCTTTTATATACTTATTTATTAATTCCTCTATATTGATTATTTTTTGTATTATTTCCCCACTTTTATCCCACAGTAAATCCTTAAAAGAATACCTTCGATTTATTATATCCTCAGGATTTTGATTTATTTCAAGTATCTTAATAGCACTTTTATTAATTAACAATATTTTCTTTTCTAAGTCAGCAACAATTATTCCATCTTCCATAACCTCAAAAACTTCAGACAATATCTTCTTATCCTTAAAGTTCAAATAATAAAGAAACATATTGTTATAAATCATAGATAACATCTTTTGAATCAAGCTAAAAACTTGAATATCAAATTGTGAATAAGTAATATTATCAGTAATTACAATAACAAAAAAATTAGAATATTCATAACTTAATTGAGAATACAAAACGTTTGAAAATAGGATTAAAAACAATATTTGATTATTATCCGAAAAGAAAGGATTAATAAAACTAAATTTTTCATCGTATTGTTCCTTTTGGAAAATCATTATCTTTTCAAAAGAAGCTAAAATTTCTCTTGGTATAGATAAAGTAGAAGGATAAGACAGTTGTTCCGTATCTTCCGATTTAAAGTATTCTAAACTAAATTCCCTTTCACTACTTAAAACAAAGTACTTATTTTCTCTGTATGCAAGTATAGTTTTAAAACCTATTTTAGAGATTATAATGAACAAATACTCAAAAATTTGATTTATGGTTAGATTATGCTGAAAATGTAGCTTTTCCAAGAATTCCTGTATTAAAGCATAAACATACTTTATTTTTTCAAGTGTTTCATTGTTTTTAATGATTCTTAGCCTTCGAGATAATTCTTTAGAAATGGAAGATAAAATACTCTTTTCTTCATTGCTTAAATCTATTTTACTGTTGAAAAAAATCAATAAGCCCCCTAATTTTTCTTCAGAAAAAAACAAAGGAATAAAAACAAAAGACCTAACATTCTTCAGCATGAAAAAATTAGATAAATAAGAAAATTCTTCATCACTACTATGAATAATCCTTAGTTCCGAAAAGAAATTTATAATATCGCTTAGATTTTCTTCTTTTTCTATAGTCTTTAATTTATACTTGATACTATCTTGTAAATATTCTGGTATATTCCAAAAATGGATAAAATCAAATTTATTCATTATTTTATTAAAGAAAACAACAACAGATGAAGCAACTCTATAACTTATAAAAGAATCTATTACTTTCATCAAACCATCCATTTTCTTTACAAAATCATCTATCGTAAATAGAGAATTAACATACCTGTTAAACTCTTCCTTAAGTTTATAAGTAAAAAGTTTATTTTCAAGATTAATCATTTTATCTTGGTATATACTAATTTCTTGTTCCAATTTTTTGGTTCTATTATATAAACTTTTAATTTCATCTTTCTTTTCTTTCAACTCTGTTGTATAGTGATCAAATATAAAATCGATAGAAACAACAAAATCAAAGAAATTCTTTACAACAGTAATTTCCCCTGATATATTCTTTTTTCCTTCAACAAGATTAATAAAAATAATATCAAAAACAATCGATTCATTTTTATTTTTTATAATAAAAGAAAATGTTCCATTCAAAGTTGAAGAGAAGTTCCAATTACCCTTACAATAATTATAAATAATATCAGTATAACTATTATACTTGGGATTAATTCTTATGAATTCAAACTTGCTTTTTGAATTAGCAGAATAAGCATAAACAGCAGCATTATTCCATAAACTAAATAGCACATCAACAATCTTAACAATAGCATTGTCAATAGTTAATTTCTCCGATTTACCCAAATCCTTAATAATATCAAAAATAAAGGAATAAAGGAATACATAATCAAGTTTATTCATACTATAAAACCAAAGTGCCATCTTAGAAAAAACATTAATAATAGACTCATTCCAACTTTCATCGGAATCAAAAGAAAAATCGGAAAATGAAAAAACAGCAATAGGTAACTTATTTGACAAAGAAACCCTCCTACATATAAATCCCTTAACTTTAGAAAATCTACAAGTTGCACAATTTATAGGTTTATTCTTCTTGATAGCAGGGCAAATATCCAATATAACCTTCCAATTATTTATATCACAAGGCAAATTGTTATAGGCACTACCATCCTCAAACAAAAAAGAAACTTTTAAGTCCAACCCAAGATTAGATAAAAAATTCAATAGATTATTAATAGGAAAATCATCTTTTTTTAATCCAAATCTTTCAAAAACCCAATAAGCAATTTCTCTTACTATTCCCTTTCTATCAAGAGAATACAAATCAGTATTAATCAATAAAGCTAACTTTTCAGAAAAATGGTTCAAATCATGCAAATCTTTCAAATCAAACACTTTCTCTCTTATTACCGTTATTGTTCCCAAAGGTAAACCTTTATTCTTAACAGGATAAACCAAAACAGAAAAAGCCTTCTTAGATAAAGGAGAATTGGCAGTCCTTGGATCCTTAGAAGTATCTAAAATAACGACAGGGATATTTTCCTCAAAAGCAACTCTTTCCAATTTATCTGCTAAGCTCTTGTGAAAGTTCGAACAATCCTTATCATTTCCAATATGCTTAACACAAAAAGAAGAAAACTCATCGAATTCCATATAATAAACTTCTTTTGCATCGTAAAAGGAAAGTATATTTTCTAAAGCAATCCTAATATTATCAAGCTTACTTTGATTATGTATATTTTGAAATATATTCATACATCAAGATCATTAAGAGATACAGAGTAAGCATTTTGAAGAATAATTTTTTTTCTTTCTTCAACATCAACTCCCATTAAAACATTAATTATTTTCTCAGCTTTTTCAGCATCATCCAACGAAACTTTTTTCAATATTCTTGTTTTGGGATTCATTATAGTTTCCCAGAGTTGCTCAGGGTTCATTTCTCCCAAACCTTTAAACCTTTGGACTCTATATTTTTTTAGATTTGCAGTCTCTCTTACTAACTCTTTATCATTATAAACATAGATAGATTTTGTATTACTTCCCGTTATAATTATCCTATAAAGAGGACTATGAGCCAAATAAAGATATCCATGGTATATAAGAGGTTTCATAAATCGGTAGAAAAAAGTTAATAACAATGTCCTTATGTGGTAACCATCAACATCAGCATCTGTTGCAATAATAACTTTAGAGTATCTTAACTTTGAAACATCTACTTTTCTATCCTCATAATCTATTCCACATCCCAAAGCAGCTATTATAGACCTTATCTCATTATTTTGCAAAATCTTTTCTATATTGGATTTTTCAACATTGATTATCTTACCTTTTAAAGGCAAAACAGCTTGGAAATTTCTATCTCTTGCATTCTTAGCAGATCCACCTGCACTATCACCTTCCACAATATAAATCTCTCTTTTTTTTATGTCCTTTGATATACAATCAGCCAGTTTACCCGCAACAGTATATAAAATATCAGCTTTAGATTTAGCGATAACAAGTTGACGAGCTCTCTTAGCAGCCACACGAGCCTTATAAGCCAACAAAGCCTTGTTTAGAATAATATCTATTATCTCCGGATTAGAATCAAAAATCCTTTTTATATCATTCATTACAACACTTTCTACCGCAGGTTTAACATCTTGACTTACTAATCTTGCTTTAGTTTGACCTTCAAACTGGGGATTGGGGACCTTTACTGAAACAATATAAACCATCGAGTTCCTTATATCATCCCCAGATAAATTAACATCTTTTTCCTTTATTTTTTCCAAAGCAAAAGTATTAACCAGTTTAGTAAAAGCTGTTCTAAAGGCACTTAGATGAGTCCCCCCATCAACAGTATTTATATTATTAGCAAACGATTTTGAAATCTCGACATCAGAATCTGTATGAACAAATGCTATTTCAACAACAACGTCTCCATAAATATTCTTAACATATTGAATATCATATAATTTTTCAAAAGAATTATGTTCCAGCATTTTTTGTATAAAATCACTTATACCATTAGGATATCTAATAACTTTATTTATACCTGTATTTTCGTCTTCAAATTCAATCGTTATAAAAGGATTGAGAAAAGCCAATTCTTCAAGTCTTTCCAAAACAAATTCAGGGTCAAACGATATATTTTTAAAAATTTGAGCATCGGGCTTAAAAGTTATAATCGTGCCCGTTTTATTTGTTTTTCCCTTTTTTTGGATGTTAGTAATAGGAATTCCTCGCTCGTATTTTTGAAACCAAACATATCCATCACGATGGATTTCAGCAATTAAATATTCAGAAAGTGCATTAACAACCGATATACCAACTCCGTGCAATCCACCAGAAATTTTATAAACTTTATTAGAAAATTTTGCTCCTGAATGCAAAACAGTAAGGACAACTTCCAACGCAGATTTTCCTTCAGAAGGGACTATGTCAACAGGAATTCCTCTACCATTATCTTCAACTATACATTCATTATTCTTCGTAAGTTTAACTTTTATGTAATTACAATATCCTGCAACTGCTTCGTCTATACTATTATCGACGACCTCGTTAATAAGATGGTGCAACCCCCTTTTATCGGTCGATCCTATATACATTGCGGGTCGTTGGCGTACAGCCTCCAACCCTTTCAAAACCTTTATATCCTTACCACTATAACCGTCAGTTTTTTCTACTTTTTGAGATTTTATCGTCATATCTTATACTTATCCTTTTCTTTTGTAACCTTAGTTATTTTAACAATAGTCCCAACAATGAATCCTAAAACTAAGCCTACAAAAATTCCACTAACCAATAAAATAAAGAAACTACCAGGAAAAAAATTAAAAAATGTTCCCGCAATTAAACCAAGTAATCCGAAAATAATGGTAAAAATTATTACGAAATTCCAGACTATTTTCTCTTCCTTCATCACAATAATTATTCTCCAAAAGCAACTAAATTACCTTGTAATTGTTGTAATTTTTCATATTAACCCTAATCGCTTTTGTAACATATTTCCAAAACCTTAGAAACTAAAGCATCCAGGGTAGGATAGTCTTGTTGAAAACTATCCTTTCTTTACCATCATACTCAACAAGAAGCATATTCGGGATTCTTCGCACAGAATAACGTATTTCAATAGACCATGCCCCAAACATTTTCCACTTATAATTAACTCTTGCAATTTCTAATCCATAGTTTAAAAATCTCTCAGAGCCACCTTGCCGAAACTCGGGATCTAATCTTAAATAATCATTGCTAACACACCATAGCAGTGTAGCAATTGCAAAGCGTGAAATTTCTTCTTGTTCAGCCCATTTACAAATATCGCCTAAATGTAATCCCCAATCCCTAATATCACCAGTAGGAGCATATAAAGAATACCATATAACCCGTTTCCTCAACAATTCCCATCCCTCGCCCTCCAAAAAACCTCCATCTTCAAAAACGCTAAAGACACGTCCCTTACAAATGGAATGTAAATGATTACGTAAAGCAAGAGATCCTTCAACATAAGCATTAAATATTTCCAGCATCAATCTCTATTTACCAACAATTCTTCATTCTATCTTTACAATGAAAACACTCTTTCGAATCTTAACAAAATCCCAACTTGCTTTTTCAAACCAACAATAACCAGTAATATAGATACCGCTTTTCCCGATTGCTATATCTTCAGGTTCAACAAAACCTGCATATTTTATTTTGCCTACAAAACCTATCCTTCCACTCTTAGCAAAATTAGAACTTATGCTACCATCACTATTTAACTTTACAACATATACAAACATATTATAATGGTTAGGGATTTGTGGCACATTATAACCAAGTCCAGCAATATAAATCCCACCACTACTATCCACTAATATTCCACAACTATATTCGTCACTACCAACTACTATTTCTTTACCATTCATATTAACTACACATTTTCCAAAAACACCTTTATCAAACACCACCACTCCGTCTTTACCAAAAGTTTTATCCAAACTACCATCGTTATTAAATTTTGCAACATAAATATCATGAATAAAAATTTTACTTTCATAACTCCATCCTACAAAGTAAATTTTTTCTTTATAAATTGCTATCCCAGAACCTCCATCAGGTTCATCATATCTATTACTATCCTTCCATTTTATCATCCGATCTGGTCTAACCACCCCATTTTTACCAAAACTATAATCTATACTACCATTACTATTTAATCTCATAATAAAAGCACCATGATGCAGAAAACTTGAATCATCACCAACAATATAAATTTTGCCGCTATTATCAATTTTTATATCTTTAACCTTTTCATATCCTGTGTTATCAATAATAACTTTTCCATTTTTACCAAAACTATAATCCAAGCTACCATTGTTGTTTAATCTTATAACAAATCCATCTGAATCTTTACCCCAACACCATCCACAAATATAAATTTTCCCTTCCTTATCCAATTCTATTCCTGTTGCACATTCATTCCATTTACCACTTGAAATATTAGATAGTATCACCTTTCCATCTTTACCAAAGTTATTGTCTAAACAACCATCATTATTTAATCTCACAACAAAAGCATCTGCATTTTTTCCATTTGAACTACGCCCCACAACGTAAATCTTTTGATCCAATACTAATAAATCTTCCACAAAATCATTTCCATTTCCATTAGCAATACTATTAAAAAAGACTTTTCCATTTTCACCAAAGGTATAATCCAGCTTACCCCTATTGTTTAACCTTGCGATAAAAGCAACAGCACAATTACCCCTACCTAAGCTCTCTCCTGCGATGTAAATTTTCTCATTACTATCCACTACTATTTTATGGCTAACTCCATTTAAATCATACAAAACGACCGCTGAGTCTATATCACCATCCTCATCCAGATCATCCTCTACACTATCACCAAAATTGTTTGATACCTTCCCCAACATACTATAACTTAATAGCAGTAAAAGCAAGGTTGGAAATAAAATAAAAACTATTAACTTCTTGCATTGCTTTACAGAAAAAAGATCAAATCTCATAGATATCTCTTTATTTTTATATAATTTCATCAAGCAAATGAGATGCTTTACCAAGCAAAGTAATCTCAAAAAGTCCCGTGTAATAAGTTGGTTCCAAATTTATCTCAATTATCTGTTTTTCTTGTTTTAATGCCAATTCTATAAGGTAAGCTGCGGGATAAACAACAGCAGAAGTCCCTATAAACATAAAAAGATCACACTCTTTAACCAATTCAAAGGATTTTTCTATATTTTCTGGTGCAATAGGTTCTTCAAACCATACCACATCAGGTCTTAACAAATTTCCACATCGAGGACATAATAAAGGTAGGTCAGAATCTTCATAGTAAACCTCTTGCTTTCTACTGTAATCACAAGTTAAACATTTTTCACTAAAGATATTTCCATGAAATTCTATAACGTTTTTACTACCCGCCTTATAATGCAATCCATCCACATTTTGAGTTATAATCCAGGTATTAGGTTTAATTTTTTCCAATTGAGCCAATTTAAGATGTGCGAGATTAGGTTTGGAATTAAGAATGTTTTTTCTTCGTTCATTGTACCATTGCCATACCAATTTAGGATTTTTCAGAAATCCTCTTAAAGTAGCCAATTCTTCGACATTAAAATTATTCCATAATCCTTTTGATCCTCTAAAAGTAGGAATTCCTGATTCTGCAGAAACTCCAGCTCCTGTTAAAATTACTATCTTCTCAGATTTTTCTATTAATTCTTTTGCTTTCTTAATTTCCTCTTTCATTTTTCATGAAATTCATTTCCCGGCTTTCTTACTTCCAAGCTATTAAAAAATTAAACACAAAAAATTACTTACCTTCTTTACTTTCATAATTACTTAAAAACACAAAACAGAGGTTAAAACATTTTCAATTCAATATTGTAGGTATTAGTTTATCCTTTTATTCTTTTAAATTTTCCTAAAGGTAATAATCGATTGAATTTGTAATTATAGTTTCAATCCCTTATAGGTAGACTGAAAATAAATTCGATTTCAGGTCTACTTCAAATCTGTTCTTTGTTTCAATCCCTTATAGGTAGACTGAAAATTTGGAAAAAACATGGGCTCTCCTTTTGTAATACCAAGTTTCAATCCCTTATAGGTAGACTGAAAATCCATTAGCAGTTTTTTCTACGTGATTATAATTTTCAGTTTCAATCCCTTATAGGTAGACTGAAAATAAGCTTTAATATCTATAAATATGTGAATAAGAACTAGTTTCAATCCCTTATAGGTAGACTGAAAATAAGAAAGTTAAAGCAGAAGAATTGGAAGGAAAGACCTGTTTCAATCCCTTATAGGTAGACTGAAAATACGAAGTAGGATTAAGGAGTGTAAGCGTAAAATATGGTTTCAATCCCTTATAGGTAGACTGAAAATTATTGAATTCATTGAAAAAGAAAAAGCATTTATTGCGTTTCAATCCCTTATAGGTAGACTGAAAATTATCTTGTGGGTGCCAATATGGGTGTGCCTTTTGTAAGTTTCAATCCCTTATAGGTAGACTGAAAATAAAAAGACAATAAAATTATAGCCTTTGAAATACAGTAGTTTCAATCCCTTATAGGTAGACTGAAAATTAGATAACAAAACATAACAAGGGAGTAGGTTTATCCGTTTCAATCCCTTATAGGTAGACTGAAAATATGCCAAATTCTGGCATCGAATATTTGCCGATGAAAGTTTCAATCCCTTATAGGTAGACTGAAAATTTGCAGTAGAAATGGTAGATTTAGTTGAAGATTTTTAGTTTCAATCCCTTATAGGTAGACTGAAAATAAAGAAAAATGCTTTATTATCAAAAATTGGCACAAAAGTTTCAATCCCTTATAGGTAGACTGAAAATGATTATTATCGCAACCATATGCCAACAGGTATAAATGTTTCAATCCCTTATAGGTAGACTGAAAATCTGGCATCAAAAGGTAAAGAAAATTATCAAAAGATAGTTTCAATCCCTTATAGGTAGACTGAAAATTCCAAAAAAGTCAAGCCTTTCCAGCCATCCCCTATCGGTTTCAATCCCTTATAGGTAGACTGAAAATAAAAAACCCTTCCAAGGAAAAAGGAGGTGTGTAAATAGTTTCAATCCCTTATAGGTAGACTGAAAATATTTATTGTTATTTCCAAAGAATTTGCTGAAAGAATGTTTCAATCCCTTATAGGTAGACTGAAAATATTCATCTACCTTTATCATTTTACCAACTCC
>JAUQQQ010000015.1 GCA_030549815.1 bacterium
TTATTCATAGAGAGCGGTAGACGGGACTCGAACCCGCGACCCCAACCTTGGCAAGGTTGTGCTCTACCACTGAGCTACTACCGCATCCCTCCCTTTTCTATTTCTATTTTTCCTTCAAATATCCTTCATTATCTTGCCCAAACATAATACAATAAATGAACTAAATTCGAAACAGACCTTTCAACATCACCTACCAAAGGATTAAACTCAACCACATCCATACCAACAACCCTATAATTATCAAACAAATACCATAAAACTTTCAAAACAACATTCAATAACAATCCAAACGAATACGGTGAATTAACAGAATCAATATAATTAATGTCTATACTGTCAGTATCAAGGCTAATATAAGTTGGCAAATCTTTTTGTAAATTACAAATTACGAATTCTATGATATTTTCAATATCAAAACATTCCAGATTATCCAAGTATTTTACATTAAATTCTCTTGCTCTTTCGTATAGGTAATCAGGATTAGCAGCATCGTTTATTCCCAAAATAATAACGTTTAAATCTTCTTTGTAATTCGTTTTCAGAGAATTAAGGTAAGTTCCACCCGACAACCCTTCATCAACAGTTCTAAGGTCAAAATGAGAATCAAAAACGAGTAAATTAATTTTACCAAAATATTTTATATACTTTCCAATGATCGGCTCAGTTATGCTATGATCCCCTCCAATGAAAAAAGGAATTACATTGTGTTCCAAAAGTTTTAATACATTTTCTACATACTTTTCAATATTATCAAAAGTTTTATCCTTTTCCCCAATAATTACTTTAACAAATGGTAAGAATAGGAGTGAATTTTTGAAATTTCGGTTTAAACTTAGGTTTATTATTTTTTCGATTATTTTTTGTGGTGCGAATCTTGCACCAGGCCTTCCTGCAGTGCTTCCATCCCAACAAACAGGAATAATAGCATTTACTTTACGAGGTTCACTATTTAATATTTGTTCATATTTTTTTAATGCATCAAAAATTTCCTCAACAATAATATTTTCTGCAAAATGAGAAATTTCTTTTATCTTTAAATTTTTCTTATCTCTTAAAAATAATGGGTATTTTTCAAAAAAATTCATCGCTTTACATAATTGCAAAGTATTTGAAAAATTTCTGTATTATCTATTATAGGTTTAATTTTTAATAATGAATTATACGAATAGAATCCAACTATATGTTCAGCCGTGTGATAGGTAGTGCTGTAATTAACCTTAAATTCAGGTGTAAAGTAGGGTGCTTTGTAATCAACTAAAGTCAAACCCCCACAATCATGATCAGCCAAAAGCAAAACTAAAATATCGTTCTCCTTTTTGGAATTTTTATAATTGAAAATAAAACTTAATAATCTATCAAGGTCTTCCATTTCGTCAATCTCGTCCATTAGTTTGTTATCATGTGCAAACCAGTCTATTTGGCTTGCTTCTACCATTAAGAAAAATCCATTTTTATTTTTTTCCAGTATTTTCAGAGCATACTCAACTTTTCTGTCAAGCTTAATTTTTCTTTCCTTATATTTTGGAGGATGAATAGAAGCAGTAAAGGCTATTAATCTTTCATAATTTTTCTTGTTAATTATTGCTTGGTAGAGTTCATCTTCACTTTTTATAATTGTGTAATTTTGTTTTTGTAAGTTGCTTAATAAGGGTTCGAAGTATTTTAGTCCTCCTCCTATGGCTACATCTATGTTTGAATAAATAAGTTGTTGAGCAATAAATTGATCGTCTTTTCTCGATTTAGAGAAAGCATAAAAGGCAGCAGGTGTGGCGTGAGTAAGGGAACATTCAACAACTATCCCTGTAGATTTACCTTCTTCTTTTGCAATATCCATTATTGTTGGTACCCTTTTGCCGTTTTCGATTAGTCCTACTTGGTAATTGGGAACCTTTTTACCTGTTGCGAATGCAGTTGCAGCAGCCGCACTGTCAGTAATAACATAATCTTGGCTCCTTGTTCTAACAAGAAAAGAACCGTCAAATTTTTCAAAATTAGAAAATCCATTTTTTTGATACTCACTTTTGTAGTACTCATAAGCTGAAATTATTGGCAATCCCATCCCGTCACCAATTATCAATATCACACTTTTACTATGATTTTCTTCTTTTGATGAAGACAGTAAAAACAACGAAACTACAGAAAAAACAATGGTTATTAATAAAATAATTTTTATTCTCATTTTTTCCTCCAGTTAACTACATTTGTTTTAGTAACTCCTACCTTGCCATTCGTGAGCAAATTCATCATCAAATCTGAACTAACCGCTACATAATATTTTTCTCCTACATTTTCAAATATTCCTTTTATTTTTCCTCTTCTTTAATTTTTTGCTTAAGAAATTGTTTAATTTCAGAGCTTATTAATCTACCAATTGTTTCGTTTACCAGTAATCCTCCACATATTGCTTTTAGCATTGAAGGAGGAAAAAATACTACTCCAGCTGCAGGTAAAACTATTGGTAAGATTTCAACTAATGATGCGATAAATCCATTTCTTAATCCTAACAATGTTGCTTGCTTTGATACTTTTTGGGCTTCATCATAATCAAGGCCAGCATTAATAGCTGCTTGAAATGTTGCCGATTCTGCTGCAAAAGCTTTTGTTAGAGTAGAAAAAATAGGATAAACAGGAAAAGTTAAAGATAAAAAAATAGTAGAAAGGATACTGTTGCAAATTCTATCTTTAGAATAAATTCCATCAGTATCATTGTATGCAGGAATTATAGCTTGGTATTTTCCCTTAGGTCCTTCAACAGTTATAGTTTGAAAACCTTTTTCCACCTTATATGATAAATCCTTTAACTTTTTATCATTGATTAATTCAATAGTTGTACTATCTTTATTTTCCTTATCTATAACATTTTGGTCAAACTTTAACATAATACCATTTTTTTCATTTAAGTTTAGATTTCTTATATTCATAGAAACACCCCTTTTAGTTTTTTACACAATAAAGATTATTATACAGATTACAAAAAAGTAAAAAAATATTAAAATAATTGTAAAAAAATAAAAAAATTCTCTTTTATTTTTACAATTATTTTTATAAAGAGGAAGTTGTGTAAGGAAATTAAATAATTATAATGTGAGGGTTTTCTTAATAGTATTAGATGGAGCTGGTATAGGAGCGGCCAAAGATTGCTCGCTCTTCAACGATCCCCCAACAGTTAATACCATCCTTAATTCCTTAAAAAAATCAACAGAAGAAGGAATGAATTTAAATTTAAATAATTTGTCTTTATTAGGATTACACAAAATATTACAATATAAAACTCCTACAATAACAGATGATGAGTTAGTAAAATTAGGTTTTAAAAATGATGTTAATATTATCTCGTCTTATGGTATAATGGAAGAGAAGTCTTTTGGGAAAGACACAATAACAGGACATTGGGAAATATCCGGCATTATTTTAGATAAAGGATTTAATACTTTTGAGCACTTTCCCAAAGAATTAATAGAGGAATTTGAAAAAAAAATAAACAGAAAAGTTATCGGAAACAAACCAGCATCAGGTACAGAAATAATAAAAGAATTAGGCGAAGAACATATAAGAACAGGAAATTTGATCGTTTACACATCAGCAGATAGTGTATTCCAAATAGCAGCTCATATAGATGTAGTTAATTTAGATGAATTATATAAAATTTGTGAAATAGCTTATGAATTGGTTAAACCATATAGGATAGCAAGAGTAATAGCAAGACCCTTTGCAGGAAAAAATGGCGATTTTTACAGACTAAACGATAAAAGAAAAGACTTTGCAATTCCACCTCCTTCCAAAACAATACTTGATCTATTGAAAGAAAGTAATTTAGAAGTTATAAGTGTTGGGAAAATTGTAGATATATTCGCTAACAAAGGTATAACAAAATCATATAAAATATCAGGTAATAAGAATATCTTTCAAAAAGTTATAGAATTATCTGATGAAGATTTTGAAGGTTTAGTTTTTGCTAATTTAGTTGATTTCGATACTATTTACGGGCACAGACAAGACTATAAAGGATGGGCATTAGCACTACAAGAATTCGATGATATGGTATTTGATTTAATAAATAAACTAAAAAAAGATGATATTTTGATAATAACAGCAGACCATGGAAATGACCCTACTGACAATTCAACAGATCACACAAGAGAAAACGTCCCTGTTATAATAGTAAACAACAATAAAAAAGAAGAATACTTGGGAATAAAACCAAGTTTTAGATTTATAACCCACGTAATCCAGAGTTTATTTAAGGAAAAGATTAAAGAAAAGTTAAGTTTAGAAGAATTTGAGGGAGAAAAAGTATGATAGAATACTTAATAGAAAGTTTAGCTCCTAAAAGGATCGTAGAATTACTTGATAAATACATCATAGGTCAAGAGGAGGCTAAAAAATCTATAGCAGTAGCGATTAGAAATCGATATCGAAGGATGAAATTAAAGGAAGAGTATAGGGACGAGATAATACCCAAAAACATATTAATGATAGGGCCAACAGGAGTAGGAAAAACAGAAATAGCAAGGAGAGTTGCAAAAATCTTAGGAGCACCCTTCATTAAAGTAGAAGCTACAAAATATACAGAAGTTGGTTATGTAGGTAGAGATGTAGAAAGCATGATTAGAGACTTGGTTGAAGTTTCTTTTAGGAATGTCCAATCAGAAAAAATAAAATTGGTTGAGCAAAAAGCAAAAGATGAAGCAATAAAGAGAATAGCAGAAATTCTAAAACCTTACCCAAGTTCTGGAAATCAAAATAATCCAATATTTTCAATATTCAACTTACAGCAGAATATAAATGTCCCAGAAGAGGTAAAAAAAGAAATTGATAATCAACGAGAAGAAATAATTAGAAAAATAAAGACAGGCATTATGGATGAAGAAACGGTAGAGATAGAAGTTGAAGCAAAACCCATAGTAGAAACATACTTCATTCCTGGTACAAACATGACTTTTGATTCCTATGGAATAGACATGAATGAGCTTTTTGCTTCACTTTATCCTAAGAAAACAAAGAAAAAAAAGATAAAAATAAAAGAAGCAATAGAAATATTAAAGATGGAAGAAGCAAAAAAGTTGATAGATTATGAAGAGGTAAAAAAAGAAGCAATAGAAAGAGCAGAAAATATGGGAATAATATTCATAGATGAAATAGACAAAATAGCATCGAGAGGAGAAACAAGAGGTCCCGATGTATCCAGAGAAGGTGTTCAAAGAGACTTATTACCAATAATAGAAGGAACTGTGGTTTTAACAAAATATGGAGCAGTAAAAACAGATCATATTCTTTTTATTGCAGCAGGAGCATTCCATATATCCAAGCCAACAGACTTAATCCCTGAACTACAAGGTAGGTTTCCCATAAGAGTTAAATTAAAAAATCTCAATAAAGATGATTTTTATAAAATCCTTAAACACTCTGAAAATAGCTTAATAAAACAATACAAACTCTTGTTAGAAGTAGAGAATATTTATATAGATTTTACAGAAGATGCATTAGAAGCTATTGCAGAAATAGCAGAAAACCTAAATAATTCAACTGAAAACATAGGTGCAAGAAGATTACATTCTATAATAGAAAAAGTCGTGGAAGATATTTCTTTCGATATTGAAAACCATAGAAATAAGAATATAATTATAGATAAAAACTTTGTTTACCAAAAATTAAAAGACATAATAGAAATAGAGGATAAAAGCAGTGTTTATATAATATAATCTTATGATGGTAGAGATAAGTAATAAAAAGGCAGTAATTTTTGATACCTCCGTAAAACATAGTGACAGGTGCAAATGTAAAAATTGCAGATTAAAAAAAGAAGCACCAAAACTGAAAATTTTGCTTCCCATAGATATAAAAAAATACTTTCCTGTTTTCGTTATTAACCCATTTGTTTCATTTATATTCATCAGTAAGCTATTTGAAGCAATTAATTCAAAATATTTAGATTCCTCATTCGACCCATCAAACATTACTCTACATAGTTATTTACAGGAAATTATTAATGAAAATTTCTCGAAAGATTTTATAAACTGCCTAAATTTCTTGATAAGCAGGGATATATTTAATGCAGTTGGATATTTCGAAGAAAACATAGATAAATTCGAGCAATTTGAAATGTTTTATTTATCTGGTATCATTAATTTTTATTTACAAAATTTAGACAAAGCATACGAAAATATAATCTCTGCTTTTGAAAGTAGGTTTGGAATTTCAATAAGTAATTTTAGTGAAGAAATTAAAAATAATGAATCCAACTTATTATTCCTATTTGATATGATGGTTATTTCGTTATATTCTAAAAAAGATGAAATCTTCTCTCAGATATTTGAGTATTTAATAAAACAAAATAATGAATTTAGTTTTTATACTTTTATGTTCTTTATCTTCCTTCTTTACTATGTATCTGATACCTACATACTTTTAGAAAACATCGTTCATTTACAAAATAATTTAGAAAATGTAGGGAAGATAATTGCAAATTTTGAAAATAGTAATACAATATCTGCATATCTTTTATACATATTAATGTGTATTTCAAATTACCGTCCTGAAATATATAATGTTTTAATGAATGAGATTAATTCTATAGCAAAAACTATAAATCCTAATATAACAACCATCGATGATTTTTCAAATACTTTAAACATTTGCTGCGAATTAGATAAAGATAATCTTTTATATAAGATTGCTTTACATAGTATAGATAGGAATAAATATAAAGAAATAATTTCAATGGCGGAGTTCTTACCTTTAAACAAAACTATAGCCAATTTTATCGATTATGTTAAGTTTGCAGATATATTGACCTCGAAATTGATCACGTTTGATATTGGTTTGGAAACAAATTTTGTAAAAATAAAAGAATTAGTAGAATCTGAGCCCAACAATCCTTTCTTCTGGTTGCTAAATGGTTTAAAAAGTTTTGCTATGAAAGATTTTGATATCGCAAACAATTATTTCAGGGGAGCAGTTGCAACAGATAATAACCTAATAGAAGCAAGAATATTCTTCTCTACAACTCTACTACTAACCGGAGAAATAGAAAAATCCTTGAAAATTTTAGAAAACTCAGTTAATACATATAATAGTTTCCTATACGACATTGTTTTAATAAATATGGCTTCAATATACAAACTGCTTGGAAAATATAACTTTGTTAATAATATTCTCCAAGAATTAGCTAATTTAGAAAGTATTGAAATAATGAAAGAGGTAACAGAAGGAGGATAAAGATGAGACATTGGACTGAAATAGAAATGTGGAAAGATGTAAGCGAAGAGCAATTCGAAGATTTTCATTGGCAAACTCAAAATAGAATAACAAATTTAGAAAAACTAAAAAAGGTTATTAATGTTACAGAAAATGAGGAAAGAGCAATAAAAGAAGGAGTAGGAGAAATCTTTACTCTCGGCATAACTCCTTATTACGCTCTTCTAATGGATCCAAATGATCCGTTAGATCCAATAAGATTACAGGCAGTGCCACAGATACATGAATTAGAAAAAAGTCCTTTTGATTTGGAAGATCCTTTAGCAGAAGATGTTGATATGCCTGTTCCTGGAGTGGTTCATAGATATCCTGATAGAGTTTTATTCTTAGTAACAGACAGATGTTCAGTATATTGTAGGCATTGCACAAGAAGTAGGATGGTAAGTTATCGCCCAACTCCATGGAGCCAAATAGAAATGGGTATAGAATACATAAGACAACACAAAGAAATAAGAGATATAGTTGTATCAGGAGGGGATTCCCTTTCTTTAAGTGATGAAAAAATTGAAAAAATCCTAAAAGAACTTAGGAGTATAAAACATGTTGAAATAATTAGATTAGGTTCAAGAATGCCAGTAACAAACCCAATGAGAATAACAAAAAATTTAACATCGATAATCAAAAAATATCACCCAATATTACTTAATACTCACTTCAATCATCCTAAAGAAATAACAAAGTATTCAGAAAGAGCATTAAACATGTTAGCAGATGCAGGAGTTGTATTAGGTAATCAAACAGTTCTATTAAGAGGAGTTAATGATTGTCCATTCGTTATGAAAAAATTATTTCAACTGTTATTAAAAAACAGATGTAGACCGTATTACATATACCAATGTGATTTAACTGAAGGGCTGGAGCATTTCAGAACAAGAGTATCAAAAGGAATAGAAATAATGGAATTTTTAAGAGGACACACATCAGGATTAGCAAATCCATATTTTGTTGTTGATGCTCCAGGAGGTGGTGGAAAAATTCCTGTAATGCCCAATTATTTAATATCAATGTCATCCGATAGAGTTATCTTGAGAAACTATGAAGGAAAGATTTTTATGTATCCTGAGCCAAAGCATACTGATTCTCCACACGACCCCGAAAAATGCCCTTATTGTCAAGAAATGAAAGATCAATTAGACGGCGTAGCTAAATTGTTGTGGGAAGGAAACAGGTCAAAAGTTAATTTAGATCCTACCAGTAAAAGAGATATAAGAAGAGCAAATAAAGAAAAAACATATAGCGAAATAGTAGAATTAATGAAACATAAAACAAGTTGTTCATAATGAGTAGTCAAAAATTAGGTAAGTCTCTAATACTTGCAGGTATAATAATAGCAGTAATAGGCACGATAATATATCTTTTCCAGGAAGAAGAAGAAGAAGTTAAAGATATAAAGAACCTAATAAAAGAAGCAGATAGGATCATAAAAGAAAACATTTAAAAAAATGAGATACCTGCCTATTATTGCTTGTATATCAATAGGTTTCTTTTTTTGGTTATTAGATAGTTTGTGGAATTTTTTTGGTAAGCAGTTTCTAGAAGGCTTTTTCTTTGCCGGTGGATTACACCCAGGAGAACAATATATCTACATCATCACCCTTTCAATTATTTCTATTCTTTCATCAATTTTTATTTTTTTTTCAAACAAGACTAAAATTAGCTTAATTCTAATTCTCTATTTTTGTTTTTTATTATTTGTATGGATATCTACGCTTATTTTCTCTGTTGATAAATTTGAAAGTTTAAGAGAATTTTGGGCATATACTTTAATGCTTTTTATTTGCTTTTATGCTTACAATTTTGTTATTAATCAAAATGATAAAGAAGAGTTTTTGTATAATTATTCTTTAATGCTTCTTACTCTTTTTGTAGTAAGCATATTGGTAGCAATTGTAGTAAGCTTAGGTTTACCTCCTGGCTCTCCCTGGATGTCATTCTTTTATCAAAAGAATGCGTACGGTGGTTTTGTTCTGCTTTTTATCCCAATTGCTTTTTCTCTTTTCATCTATTCTTTCATATATAGAGAATACTTAAAATCAACGCTTTTTTTTATTGCGTTTATTTTTGGTGTTTTTACATTAATTTTTAGTGCTTCTAAAGCTTCTTTTCTTTCTTTTATTATTGCATCTCCCCTTTACATGGGCTTAATAAGAGTAGCAAATATAGCGAATTTAAAAAATATAGATAAGCGCACAAAAACGATTTTCATATCTTCAGTATCAGTCTCTCTTTTCTTGCTAATTTTGCAGTTTATCTTAGATAAAAAATTTACATCATCACTTATAAATGCAATGAAATCAGTAATATCCAGCCTATCAAATACGGTTATAGCAAGGGTAGATTTTTGGGAAGCAAGTATAAAGATAGCTCATGACTTTCCATTTGGTTGCGGATTATATAACTTTTCTAAAGTATATCCACTTTATCAAGCCACTTTCTATCTCTATTCAAAAGATCCACACAATTACTATTTAAAACTAATTTCTGAAGTTGGTTTTCTTGGGCTAATAAGTTTCCTATTAATTATTTTTTACTTCTTATACAAAGCATTTATGCTACATAAACAAGTCGATCTATCATTGGTCAATTCAGAAGAATACAAAGAAAATATCAATTTAGAAAAATTTGAACCTAATTTTAAGGAAAAAATATCAAAATTAGGCATTTTTGTTCTTTCTTCAGGAATAAGTATAGGAATAATACAAAGTTTAATTCACGTAGCTTTCGATGTAGATTTTAAATTCCTCTATATATTCATTATTTTCTTAATAAACCTTTTTATAAACTTAGCAATTATAGAGTCGTTTGATAAAAATACAGTTAATAATAATCAGTTAATAAACAAAATTATAGGTTCGATATTTATTATTATTTCACTATTTTCACTTTATTTTGGTATTGTAGAGGCAAAAGCATATAGAATAGATAAGTTAGTAGAAAAAACTGGTAATTACAAAGATTATTTAGAAGCAATAAGAAATTCTTTTCCTGCATCCTCAAAATATGTAACAATGGCAGAATTATACAGAATTAGCTATAATATGGAAGAAGCAATAAAATGTAATAAGCAAGCTATAAAACTATCAAAATACAACATTAATGCTTATTTATCCTTAGCTTACATATACAACGATAAGATCGAAACCCTTTTATCCATTAACACAAAAGAAAAAAACTTAGATAATAAAATAAAAGAAGGAATAATAGAAAATTCAAACAACTTAAAAAACGTAGCTAAAGAAGCCTTTAAATATGATAATAAAAACTACCCTGACCTTTATCTACTCTTAGCTCAAAGTTATGAATACAAAGGATCAAAAAATTACAAAAATTTATACAGAATAATTTTTATAATCATTTACCCACCACAGGAATATACAAATTTAATGGATATAAGATATAAAACATTCGGAGATGTTATAGCTCAAGCTTATATTAAATACTTTATAAAAGATTTTCTCGATTGTCAAAAAGGTAAAAACATTGATAAATGTAAGGAAGTATCAAATTACCTTTACGAACCAATAGTTAAATACAACATACAAACAGATATTCAAGATTTTTATCTCTTAGGAGCATTATCATCCTATATAACAGCAAAAAAACTATACGTCATTAATAAAGAAGAATCAAAACAATATTTCCAGCAAGCAAAAAATATTCTGGAAAAAATATATACGAATGATTTTGTAAATCTATACTATTATACAGCTTGCAATCTATATTTAGAAAACATTCCAACTGCTTTAGAATTAGCAAAAATAATAGTAAAATTCCCCTTCTTAGATAAAATGTCTGAAGATCAAAAAGAAAAATTAAAAATAGCAAAAATAAATACCTATTCAATATTGGCATTTATCTACAGTAAAAAAGAAGAAAAACTGGCTAAATACTATGAAAAATTGTATAGAAAATACGAAAAAAACAGATAAATCATTCTTTCAATTAATCCGCAAATCAGATGAAGGTAATTTTAATTTAAGGGTAGGTAAAATTATTAACAGTAAAGGTTATGAATTACCAACTCCGTCATTTATCCCTGTTGCAACTAATGCATCGATAAGAGCATTAGATAGCAAGAAGATAATTGAATTAGGAATAAAGGGAATATTTGTTAATACATATCATATGCATTTGGCTCCAGGAGAAGATTATGTAGAAGAAGCTGGGGGATTACACAAATTTATGAATTACCAAGGAGTTATATTCACAGATAGCGGCGGGTTCCAAGCCTTTAGCTTAGGCCAAGCTATCGTAGATGGAGTCGGAAAAATAGTAAGTATCTTCTCAAAAGAAGGCAAAAGAAGAAATAAAAATGAAGAAAAATTTGCAGAAATAAAAGAAGACAAAATAATATTTAAAAGCCATCTTGATGGAAAGATTATAGAATTAACCCCTGAAAAATCGATAATGATACAACAAAAACTTGGCTCGGATATCCTAATGGTTCTCGACGAATGCACTTCCCCTTTATCTTCATATGAGTACACAAAAAAAGCAATGGAAAGATCTAAAAAATGGGCTAAAATTTGTTTAGAATATTTTAAACAAACAACAAAAGGAGATCAATTTTTATACGGAATAATCCAAGGCGGATACCATTATGATTTAAGAAAAGATTCAGCGGAATTCATATGCTCCCTTGATTTCGACGGCATAGCAATAGGTGGCTCTTTGGGAACATCAAAAGAAAATATAAAAGAAATATTATCATGGGTTTTACCTTACATACCAGAAAATAAACCAAGACATCTACTTGGAATAGGTAGTATACAAGAAATATTCACAGCTGTAGAAAACGGTATGGATACTTTCGATTGTGTAATTCCAACAAGATACGCAAGAACAGGAACAGTATTCGTAAAAACTCCCCCCTCCTTCGTTAAAGACATAACCGCTAAATATTACAATGGATACGAAACAAAAAGATATCATAAACCAGTAGATGAAAACTGCAATTGCTATACATGTCAAAATTATACGGTTTCGTACTTGCACCACCTATTCTATGTAGGTGAAATATCTGCTATGACTTTATTAACAATCCATAACCTAAATTTTTACAACAACCTATTGGCAGATATTAGAAAATCAATCATAGAAGGTAGGTATTTAGAGTTCAAAAAAAATTTTTTTCAAATATGATAGTATTAGCATTTTCAAATATTTCAAATAATTTATCTGTTTCATTGATTGACAAAGACAAACTTTTATTGGATTTCTTTATAGGTATGCAAAATCAATTAATTATGATTTCTTTGATTTTCGAAGGCATAAAAAAAGTTATCGATAAGGAAAAAATAGACAGAGTTTTTGTGACAAATGGTCCTGGATATTATACAACAACAAGGATAACCTGCTTAATCGCCCAAATAACAGCTTTTACACTAAAAAAAGAGTTATTTTTTGTAGATAATTTTAAAGCTTTAAAAAACATTTGCTTTTATATATTCGGGAAGCAAAATACTCTACCAGTTATAAAAATAGCTTCACATAGATACAGAACAGAAGGTAGTATAGAAACAACAAATTTACAAGAAATAATAAACCTTGCTCAAAAAGAAAAAAAAGATATAATATTTACCGATTTTTCAGAAAAAGAAAAAGAAATGTTAAGAGAAAGTGGTGTATCTTTCTATGATTTTTCCCATATCTATAGATCTTCATTGGCTTATATTTATTCGAAGAATGATTTGAAAAAATCAGAAAATTACGAAATAGAAGTAGTATATTAATTATGGAAAGAGCAGGAATAGGGTTTGATAGTCACAAATACAAGGAAGGTAATGGATTAGTTTTAGGTGGAGTTGTAATACCTTGTCAATACTCATTTGATGCTCATTCAGATGGTGACATCATTATTCACTCAATAATCGATTCAATTCTTGGAGCATTACCAGATGTTTTTGATTACCAAAACATAGGATCCATCTTTCCCGATAATGACCCTAATTTTAAAAATATAAGCTCCGTAAAATTATTAGAATATGTACTTGAAAAAATAAAACCTTGGAGAATATACAGCTGCGATGTAGTAATCATAATGGAAGATCCAAAGCTTAAAATCAAAGTCAGAGACATAATAGAAAATCTAAAAATACTTTTAAAAACGGAATTAGTAAATGTAAAACCGAAAACAGCTGAAGGTATGGGAATAATAGGAGAAAAAAAAGGTGCAGCAGCAATCTGTATAACGATACTAAAACAATGATAGTAAAAAATAACCAACAATTAGAAAAAATAAAAATAGCAGGCTACATAAATTCTTTTACCCTTCAAATCCTTAAAAACATAACATTAGAAAAATTTAATAAAATAACAGCTTTTGACTTAGATGAATTAGCATATAAAATAATAACGATTTTAGGTGGTAAACCGTCGTTTAAGAATTACAAACCACCATTCTCCAAAACTCCTTATCCCTACAGTATAACCGTATCGATAAATGAAGAAATTGTCCATGGATTACCAACAAAAAATAAAACATTCAAAGAAGGTGATATTGTTAGCATAGACTGCGGAACTTATTTCGGAGGATTTCATGTAGATAGCGCAATCAGTTTTACAATAGGAGAAAACAAAAGAATAGTTGAAGTTTGCGAAAAATCTCTATACCTTGCAATAAAAAACATAAAACACAATACTTACATAAGAGACATAGGAAAAATAATAGAAGATTTTGTAAAAAGCAATAACTTCAAAGTGATAAAACAATTAACAGGACATGGTGTAGGGAAAACCATACACGATGAACCCGAGATACCTAATTTCTATATCCCACAATTTTCCAAAAAATTTTATAACGGTATGTTAATTGCAATAGAACCCATGATTAGTGAAAGTACAGAAAACATAAAAATTCTTGATGATCAATGGACGATTATAACAGATGACAATTCCTTATCTGCACATTTTGAACACACAATATTGGTAGAAAAAGAAAAATCAACAATAATAACTTCAACACCTTCAGATATTTTTAATACATTTTTTGACAAAATAAAACATATTTTGTAGGATTTCGAAAATAATTTTGAAAATAAGAAGGGGCGCTCGAAAAGGAAAGAGCGCCCCTTCTTCTGTTTTTTCTTAATATTCCTTAAGAAGGATTCCCAGGATTTGGTTGAGGATTTGGAGAAGGAAGCATACTTAAGGCTTCCTTGACTGCCTCATAAACATTTACCAACCCTGCACCTTGATCGTATTGATCATAAGGTTTGTTATCAGTTGGATCAGTCTTATCAAGTTTAATAGCATGTTTCATTAATAATTCTTTAACTTGTTGTTGAGTAAGATTAGGGTTAGCGTTAAGAATAAGGAGCATAGCACCAGCAACACCTGGTGTTGCCATAGATGTTCCAGAAATTGCTACATACTTTCCGTCTTCTGTCATCGGTATTTTCCCTTGTTTTCCTAAGTTATATAATTCACTTCCTTCACTAACGGGAGCCCATATTTTGACACCAGGCATAGCAACATCAGGTTTCAATTTAGAAGCTTCATCAGGTGCATTCTTAACAGGTCCTCTGGATGAAAACCTAGCTATTTCATCATCACTGAAATCTTCAGTTTTGTTATCTTGGTAAGCAGCAACGGTAACAGCATTAGGAGCTATTGCGGGCGTTCCAACTGTATTAGGATAAGGACCACTGTTACCTGCAGCTATAGCAAAATAGACACCATCTTGGATTGCTTTTTCAACGGCCAAAGCCAATGGATCCTGGTTCCATGGTTTAAAAGCATATCCTCCTAAACTCATGTTAGCAACAACTTTTTTACCAGTTTGCTTAGCCATCTCAACAACTTTATTTATCCCTCTGATGATATCTGATGTATATCCAGATCCTTGATCACTTAGCACTTTAATACCCCATATTTCAGCTGCAGGAGCTAATCCACCAAATTTTCCATCTCCAGCAGCTATACCAGCAACATGTGTGCCATGCCCATGTCCATCATGTGGTTTATCATGACCCGCACTTGTTGCATCGAAATAGTAAGTTAACCTATTACCGAAGTTATCGTGATTAGCCACACCTGTATCTATAACAGCTAATACTAATCCTTGCCCTTTATATCCCATTTCCTGAACTTTATTTGCACCTGTAATTTCGAGTGTAACATTCTTTTCAGGAAGTCCCTGCGTATCTCTCTTTTCTACTTCTTCCTTCATTTTTTTCAACTTTTTGGCTTGTTTTAATTCCTCTGGTTCAACAAGTCCTACTTTTTCATCTTTAAATGCGTTCATTCCCTCGGGTAAAGCCTTATATATGTTAGGTAAAGCATCTTTATTAACTTCAGCTAAGACAAATCCATTTCCAAGATCTTCAACAACTCTTCCTGCTTTCAATTCCGTGAGCAATTTTTCTATCTTTGCTTTATCCCCTGTAAATATCATTCTTTCTAAATTAGTTTTAGTTACTTTAGATTTATGAGCAGCCTTAGGTCCTCTACCTATTGGATTAATGTTATTCATTTTTTTTCACCTCCTTACCCATAAATTTTAGATAAAACTAAATAAAAAAAACATTGCACTTTTTAAAAAAATGTTAATTTTTGATCGGAATTTTTTTATAGAATTCTAAGAGTAAATTAAAAGCATCGAAAAATGATAAAACAAGTTTATCCTTGTATAGTGGTATATTACTTCTTGAATACCTACTTCTTAATGGATGCTTGAAATATATAGCCAAATGCTCTTGGATTCCATAATTTTGATTTCTTCGAGAAAAATCCATATGTTTAATAAGATCTAAAACAAGGGGTGCAGCAAGAATAGAATCTCTACCCAACCAGTTTATCTTAAAACTCATAGGTAATCCTAAAAATCCTTCAAAATCAATACTATCCCAAGCTTCCTTATTATCATACCTTGGTCTATAATAGCTAATATCGACAACATGCTCAAAATCTGAGTAGCCCAAGATCGGTTCAAGGACGCTCAATTTATCCTCTATTTTTAAAGCTTTATGTTCAGGTCTCGATAACACCTTCCCATCATTATTACCTAAAATATTAGTACTATACCATCCAATTAGCTTAAAATTTCTTATTTTTAACATTGGAGCAATTAAGGTTTTCATAAGCGTTTGCCCAGTATTACCGTCCATCCCTGCCAATGGAACTTTATTTTTAATGGCTAAATCCTCTACAAAATCAAGCTGCAAGGTTAAATTTGGTGTAAAATCCACAAACGGGCAACCTTCAAGAATAGCACCAACAGCATAAGCAACAGAAGAAGGTAAATAATTACCATCTAACATTGTAAGATCTTCAAAGCATACTTTATTCAAATCTTCTAACTTTCTCCTATTCTTAAGAGGTAATCCTAAATAAACTACAACAACATTTTCCAAGTTATTTTTCTTTTTAAATTCTTCTATATCTTTTCTTACCATATTCACTGCTTCCATGAAATTTTTTAGATTCCACATCTTGATAGAATAATCACTATTTATTGCTTCATCAGTATCCCATTCATTTACATATCCTTTCAAAGGTGTTAATCTTTTAAGAAATTCTTCCGAGTTTTTATATAATTCAAAAGGTATTATTTTGTGATAGTTAGCAGCTTGGAAAGCGTCAGTATAAAATACATCCCATCCACCAAAAACCATTTCTTCTTCCTTAACAAAATCTATATCTTTAAAATAGTTTGTTGCTAAAATACTTCCTAAACTTTTCTTTTCGCTTTCAGCTTTAACACCGCTTACAACTGTATTAGCTACCGCACCGTTTAAACCAACAAGCATCACACCTATCATCATTACCATCCCCTTTCACTTATTACTTTATTAATAAACCAATTCCGATTAAAAACAAAGAAATATAACCAATATTAACTTGATTTTTCATAACAGGCAAATGCTTCTGTAAATCAATGTAATTCAAACTGTTAACAAAATTCCTAATAAAAAGAGGCACAGTTATCAATGAAGCTATTGAAAAAATAGGTAAAAAACCAATATACACTAAGTAAATTATCAAAGCATAGTAAATAATCATCATAAAAGCATAGATAAAGGCAGTATTTTTTCTACCAAACCTAACTATCCAGTTTCTAACATTAGCTTTCTTATCATTTTCATAGTCAGGAAATTCGTTTATAACAAGGACAGTTGATTTCCATAAACCGGGTAGCAAAAAAAGTAAAAACGTATTAAAGTCAATAACGTATTTATCAGGCTCAAACATAGAAAAATACGTCCCGAATGTAATACAAGAAAAACCGATTATCATTGCTAATTCCCCTAAACCTGCAGGTTTAAAAACAGGTGTATATAGTAAAATCATCATTCCACCAATAAGTCCAATTAAAAGTATTATTTTATGTTGAAAACTTAGATAAATCCCGATAGATGCTCCTATCAAAAATAAAAGGATGGCAAAAGTTCCCATCTCAAATGGAGATATGAGCCCTTTAACAAGATATCCTCCTCCTCCACTGTATTCTGAAACCGCTTCAATAGTATCGTTACCCCTTAGATAATCAAAAACTTCATTGAAAGCATTAACAGAAAGATGTAAAACAAGTGCTCCAACCAGAGTTAATACAGCATTAAGCAGATCAAAATATCCCCTGTTTAAAGCCATTGCCAAACCAATAAACCAACAAGGAACAGACATTAAAATAATATGCGGCCTTAAAGCTACGATATATTCTCCAATCCTATTAATCTGAAAATTAAAAACCATAAAAATCCCTTTTAAATAGTATTCTCAAAACTTTCACACTTACCTTTATTGAGAACTAAAAGCCCTATAAATTTTGTATAATGAACTGTGCTTTAGAAGAAGGGATTTCACTTATAATCTTTCCATTTTTAATAACCGCACATCCTATAACTAAACCGTTATACTTTACAGCAACAAAAGGAAAGCCATTCAACCTTTGCTCCTTAAAACTACTCAAATCGATTTCTTGTCTACTTAAGAATCTTTTTAGCAAATTAACATCAAATTTTAACTCAACAAAATTATCCGAAATATATCTATTCATTAACGTTAAGAATGAACTGGTTGGTTTATATATTTTTAGTGGTTTAAAAAATCTGAGAGCTTTTAGTCCAAAATATTCAACAGTCAAAGGTCCTTTTTGCTTTACCAGAAATTCCATGTTTGACTTTACAAATATCTCCGAAATCTTATCCTCCTTATCCTTGTAAAACCAAAAATAATCGCTAATAATATCCAAAGGAATACCAAAGAATTTTAAGGATTCATAAACAAAAGATGGATCTATCTCTTTTATCTTATACACTTGGTAAATATGATCTTTGTCTTTTGTAATAATAGCTAAAGATTTATCAGGTGTTACTTCTTTTTTGTTTGGTAAGATTTTACTTAAAAACATTCCACCCATGTTTATCGGTTCTATTCTAACACTGTACCTTAAATTATCATCAAAAGATAATTCTTTAAATCTTAAAATTCCGTTAGAAAAATTAGGAAGCAAATTTTTAACAGGTAAAACTTTTATTCCCTTTTCCTTTATACATCTATCAACATTATACTCGTTTTCCAAAGGGTTGAAAGTGCATGTAGAATATACTATTTCAGTAGATGGGTAAGATATATCCACAGCCCTTGATAGTATCGAATACTGCAAAGAAGAAACATAATCAACAAAATTCTTGTGCTTGTTAATATTGTAATTATAGTAATCATCCAGATTGGATTCTGCAGAGCAAGGGACATCCGCTAAAATGAAATCGATTTCCTTATTCGTTATGAAAGGAAAGAATTTAGCATTACATTGAGTGACAATTATATTAATAGTTCCCATTCTTTGGACATTATGAATTAAACTCTTTATCCTATCAGAGCCAATATCATTGGCAATGATAGTTGAATTAGGAAAAATAGACGCAAGTAATATAGCTTTACCTCCTGGAGAAGCACATAAATCTATTACCAAATCAACATTTTGCTTTTTTGAAAAAGAATAAACAACTGCAGCAGATGCCAAATCTTGGATGTATAAATATCCCAACAAATGCTCAGGTTTCTTACTGATGTTACCTTTTTTTACAATAAAATAGTTTTCAATAAACTCAGATTTCTCTATTTCTAAATCTTCATAATTCAATAAAGCATTAATTATGTTTTCTTTGTTTTCTTTTATCGTGTTCACTCTGAAATATACGGGTTTAGGTTTAACGAGGTTTTCAAAAAATTTTTCTTTATCCTGGATAAAATCGTATTCCTTTAAAACTTCCCTGTAATCCATTTAATTTTTTAAATTAAGTGAAAAGATTTTCTATAATTTCTCCCGCTTTTTTCTTTAGATTTCTTGAAAAAACATTACTATCCATTACCATCATACAAAATTTTCCAAGGTTATCAAGAGATATGATTTGATTATTTCGCAAATAATCAAGAAATTGGGAAAGCAATTTTTCCTCTCTTTCAGACCATTCAATGAATTCATTATTCGCAATATAGTTATGAAAATTAACCTTATTATAAAATTTAAAACTATCCACCATTTCTGCTAAACTATTAAAATTTTCATTAGAAAGCAAAACGTAAACAATATTTTTTATAAATATATCCGCCTTATTCTGATCAAATTTTTGGGAAAGTTCTATTATTTTTTTTACTTTCTCAAACTTTTCTTCGAGATATTTTTCATCGAAAATAAATGTTTCCAAAGTTTCCCAACTATTTTCTTTTCCCTCTTCAATTAACTTTCTAAATTCTTCATTATTAAGATCTATTTCATCATCAAAGAATTTTTTTAAAACAATCATTAATTCATCTTTTTCCTTCTTTTCATCATGTTTTGTTAGTAATTCATCAATATCTTGAGATATCTCTTCAAAAACTTGCTCGATTTCTTCTTTTGCTTCCTTTTTTTCCTCTTTTACTTGCTCATTTTCCTCTTCCAACGTTCTCTCTTCAAATTCTTTAACATTTTCAATATATTCTTCATTAATTTTAGTTTCCTTTTGATATTCTACTACCTTTTCTTCTTTAACAAATTTAGAAGAATTTATTTCGATTAAAGCATCCTCAAAAAAAAGATATTCACTTTCAACATCTGAAAGATCTATTTCAACATTCAAATTTTCAATATTACAAATTTCCAAGTATCTTTGAATTATTGCCAAATATATACCCCCATAATTTTCCTTAACATAGTTTTTTAGCTGTTCTTTTAAACCATCATTTTTAGTTAAAACATAATAAACAAGTTTATAAAATATGTTTTGCAGCAAAGATGATTCAATTTCAGGAGTAAAAATCAAGGTAGGAGTGTTATTTTTTAGTGAAAATAAGAAATGATGAAGAAACAGAGATTTCAAATCTGCCTCTTTATCATTAATTTTATCAAAAATCTTATCCAATAATTTTATATCTTTAAAATACATAGAGAAGAGGATAAACAGAAAATAATAATCAAAATTGGACATTTGATTCAAAAATTCCTCAATTTTATATCCCAAAGCATAAAGCAGGTTCAAATAAATTAATTTTTCTAAGTAATTAGAAATAGCGAATTTATCAAGAATAATCTTGAAAAACTTTTCTGTATAATCAGGGTTATTCTTCAAAATGAGAACAAAATTAAAAAAATCAGTGTTATTTTTAGTAATTAAATCGAGTATTTGACTTTCCAACCCAGGAAATGATTCGATTAATCCCTTTATCAGCATGTATCTTTTATTTGATTTAATTAAAGGATTATTAAAAACTTCATTGAATACCCATTCCTTAAAATCGTTTTCTTTTTTTATTTCTTTTATTTTTCTAATTATGATTAAAACTTTCAACTCGTCTAATTCTTCTTTCATAAGTATATTAACAAGTTTATTATAAGCCTGATCATTATTAAACTGAGTATTAAGTAAATACCCAAAAGCTTCCAATCTGTATTTCAGGTCAACCGAACTGTTTTCAAATACGTTAGTAAATATTTCTATTGCTCTATTTTTTTCTTCTTCATCTTCGGAATTAAAAAGTATTTTTGCTTTGGCAATTTCCAATTTTGGGGAAAATTCTTTTTCCTGATCCTTCAATAAAATCACCCCCATAAACTATTAAACTCGAGATAATTTTCGAAAAACATTCTTATGTCAGGTATTTTATATTTAAGCATAGCAATTCTTTCTATACCCATTCCAAAAGCAAACCCGCTAAATTTTTCGTAATCGATTCCGACGTTTCTTAAAACGACAGGATTAATCATTCCACATCCGAGTATTTCTATCCATCCCGTTCCCTTACAAACACTACATTGACTGTTTTGTTGATTACAGGCAAAACAGCTAACAGACATCTCTGCGCTGGGCTCAGTAAATGGAAAATAGCTTGGCACAAAATTAACTTTACTATTTACCCCAAAATACTTTCCAACAAACTTATATAATGTCCTAATTAAATCCAAAAAACTGATTCCTTCATCTATAGAGAAACCTTCTAATTGGTGGAATTGAAAAGAGTGAGTAGCATCCATATTATCTCTTCTGTAGCATTTACCTATAGAGATAGCTTTTATCGGAGGCTTTCTCTTCTCAAGAATCCTGATTTGCATATTGGAAGTATGAGTCCTTAAAATTCCGTTTTGCAAATAGAAAGTATCCCACATATCTCTGGCAGGATGGTCAGAAGGAATGTTAAGTGCCTCGAAATTATGATACTCATCTTCTATTTCAATACCATCAATAATTTCAAAACCAAGCTCTGCAAAGACATTCATTAATTCTTCTTGAACTATTGTAAGTATATGAAAATGTCCCTTCTCTTTGAAGGTATAATTAACAGACAGGTCTAAATTTGTATAATATTTTAATTCCTTTTCTTTCTCTTCTATTTTTTCTGTTATGCTTTTAACAAAGCTTTCTATTTCTTGTTTAAATTCATTAATTTCTTTTCCTAATTCTTTTCTTTGTTGTTGGTCGAGTTTTGATAATTGGTTTAAAAGGGAAGCAATAATTCCTTTTTTTGAGAGGAACCCAGATTTTAGGGTTTCAATTTTTTTCTTAATTTCGTTAATCTTTTCTTTTACATTTTTTGCATTTTCTATTTTTTCAATTTCTTTTTCTATTTCGGACGCAATTTTCCAGAAACTTTCTTTGTAATCATCCTTTATTATACTCATAAATTGATAATTCTATTTAAATTCAACAATTTCCTGCTTTATTGGTCCTATTTCTTCAATAGATAATTTTACTTTGTCGGAAGAGATGTTTTTATCATATTGTATGTCGTATTTAGCGAAATAAACAAATCCTGTAACAGTCCCTCCTGGTGGGACAGCGGTATCTAAACCAACATCGTATTTTACTGCCTTATACCTTTTTCCATCGCTTCCTATTAAATAAATCTTGTAAGCAAATGGAGAAAGGGGAAGTGGTTGATTGTAAGTATTAAATACGGTTATCTCAAAAATAAAGAAATCGTCTATATTTGTAGAACTTACCAAATTCTTGTAATAATTTTCGAGGTAATTTTTATCATAGATTGCCTCCTTGTATCCATGCAAGATAGTCCTTGCTTTTGCTAATTCATCATTAAGATAAACTATTTGAATATAGGAGTCAGGTATATTTTGATTATTCATTTGTGGCCCCTTAACATTTTGGAAAGTATTCCACAGATTTCCCAACAAATTGAACAAGAAAAAATTAGATACAGCAGAAGAAACTCCTGAAACTCCTGAAATTTCGGAAAGTAATCTGTAATTTTCATATTGATTATAAAGTAGGAAAACTTGGGTAGGGTCTATGATAACACGAGTTGGAACATTGGAGTTAGGACCAAATTTTATTACCTTAGTATTCTTTGCCAAAACCTGACTATAGTATTTCAATCCATCATTGAGTTTATCATAAGGTAAACTGGACGAAACATTCGAAACATTGTAAACATTAATATCCTTAGGTTTAACATCAACTTCTGCTTTACCTTGTGAATAAACAAAATATAGAGTATCACCGGTATTGATTTGTCCTTCAACTATTGAAAGCAAAACATTTTTATTTTCATCTATTTGTTCAATTTTTACTTTACCAACTTTTTGGTTAGATCTATAAACATCCAAAACATCACCTTGTTTTAGTACTACATAAACTTTTCCATAAAAGTAATTATCAACTTGTTTGTATATAACACCAACGATGTTATAATCTTGAGCAAGAGTGAGGAAAGTGATTAATATAAAGATTAAAGCAATGATAATAATTTTTTTCATATTTCAACACCCCCTATTTTGAGATTTCAACAAAAATACTTTCCTATCCTATATCTATAAACAAATTTATTGAAAATATTTTTTATCAAAATTATTGATAAATATCAATAAAAATTAAATATTTTTCAGGTTGGTTTTTAAGAAGGAGAAAAGAAAAATAGGTTTAATAAATAGATTTAGAAGGTGGAGTGTGGGGTAAGAATAGGAAGAAACGAAGGAAAGTCCTATCTTGAGCCCACGCGCACCTTCTAAAAATAAACAAAAGGAGGTCGTGCGTATGTGGCGTATAGTGTTGTTAGCTGCGTTGCTAACAATGCTGTCCGTGGGTATCTCAAAAGCCGCTCCATTTCCCGATGTCCCTGATACCCACTGGGCAAGCAGTGCTGTCCAACAACTCAAAGCAAAGGGTGTCCTTGAAGGATATCCCGATGGCCTATACAGAGGTAAAAGAGCTGCATCAAGATACGAAATGGCAATGGTCGCTTCCAGAATCGTCGCTAAATTAGAACAACTCGAAGCTTCATTGCCCGATTTCAGCCAATTCGCTACTAAGGAAGAATTGGCAGCAGTCAAAAGAATGGTTGATTTGAATAGCCAAAAAATCGAAGAACTCGGTGTTAGAGTCGATGCACTCGAAAAGAAAGTCGGCGAATTAGATGAAAGACTATCCAAATTAGAAAAGATAACTTTCACAGGTTGGTACGACGCTGTATATGTTAACCAAGGTTTAGAAGCTGACCAAATCGGTAACGTCACAGTTGGGAGAAGCACAACAGTAGGTAACCCCGCAAATCAAAGACTGTTCTGGTTTGAACCAACAGCAGCATACTCAACAGCTTTAGTAGGTTGGAACAATGAAGAAGTTAAACCTTGGAACAGTTACGTATTTACAAAAGGATGGAACTCTTTACCTATTTCTACAACTGTTGGAATGAACGATACAGGATACATCTACATACACGGAAAAATCGCAGATAACTGGAGAGTTAAAGTTACAATAAGCGGTGAAAACTTGTTAGCTCAAATGGGCAATAAAAATCATGAAGTATCTGTTCCTACTGGCTTCGCATTCTCAACAGTAGGAGAAGGTAATTGGATAAGACCATATTCTAAAAAATCTCAACTAAGATACAACAGTATTTACCAACAATCACTTGGCCCTAGCCCTCTTCCTTTCTTAGTTAGCATTGTTCCAGATAATGGTCTATATTTTGAAAGTATAAAAATATGGAACAGTGATAAGAATTTCGCAGTAACCTTAGGTGGTTTTAATCCACAATTAGTTGATAAATCTGTTTTTGCAGGTCCAGAAGTCCCATTCCTATGGAATGGCCCTGAAAATTTTGCAGTTGATGGTTTTCATATTTACAACAAACCAGCTCAAACAATATTCGGAACAAATTTCGAATATGAAATATACGGCGGTAATATAGCTAAGTATGACTTTGTATCAGGTTATGTTGGAGTTAATCTTAATCCTGTTCGTCTCCAAGGCTTAACTCAAAGAACGTTTGGATTAACAACCAAATTTAATTTCCAAAAAGGACACTTTAGAATAGGATACAATGTTACCGAAGACTCTCAAGAAGAATTTAATCAATTAGGAAACTTTAGATTTTCTGGGGTCCAATTTTTAGCAACAGGTCCATATTTGGGATTAGGATGGAGCTGGATGCAACAAGATGATCCAGTTTTAACAAATCCTCCATTCAATAGTAAATACGGAAGTTCAGCTGGACGATTTGTAATGGGTCCACAGCATCAGTCAACAATTGGTGCTGATTTTAAATATAACATAAATGAAAGATTCTCTTTCGAAGGCAGGTTTGCAACAAGCACATACCAACCAGTTAAAGAACTTGGACTTGATACAAGTGGATCAATGTTCAGTGCAAAATTACATGGAACCTGGGGTAATACAAATGAAGCTGAATTCGAAAAAGATGGTCTAAAAACAAAAAGCGGACACTTCTCAATTGAATACCTCTCCGTTGACCCAGATTTCTCTCCATTCTTAGGTATAAATGGTGCATATTATGCTCACGCTAATAACTTCTTCGTGGGTTCATTCGGTTATTATGATAACCTCTATTGGGCACAATTACCATACCCTGTCTACTTATCAGCATTCTCAGATGTTGTAACATACAGTGTGCATGATGCAAAAATGTATCCTAATAACAGAGAAGGATTAAGGTTAAATGTTCAATACAAATTCTCTGATGCTTTCTTAGGATGGGCTTCATATGAATCATTAACACAAAAAGAAGCAGCAAGAGATATGGATGGTGTTGGTGGTGGAACAATTAAATGGGGTTGGTATGAACCTATTTTCGGAACTAATACAAATGACTTAGGACTAAATGCAAGAGATGTTGTAAAGAAAGGAACAATCAGGACATTTAACGTCGGATTTAACTATAAATTCCAAAGCGGAAAATTTGACTTTACAGGACAATACTACAATACAGATGTAGCAAGAAAAATACCAGCAAATGCTAGGAATTTTGATGATAACATAGATTACACTGTTACTGCATTTGATGTAATGTTCAGATATATGCCTAATGAAAAATGGACGTGGCACATTGCTTACACCTCTGTTCAATCTGATGGAAAATTCATGGATTCACAAGATACAGCAACTTATCAATCTGAAAACGCAAGCTGGGAATCAAATGCACTAAGAATTGGAACAGATTGGAAAGTTAGCGACGATGTACATTTCTTCGCTAACTATAGATTCATTAATTTTGATACAAAAACATTCGAAAACGATAATGGTACATTAACAATAGACAATGGAGATTGGAAAGGAACCCAAATGTGGTTCGGTGCCAGAATTAAATTCGGACAAAAATAAGCTAAACCCAATTAACTAAGGAATATTAAGGGGGAGTAAAAACTCCCCCTTCTTTTTTTTGCCTTACTCTTAGCTTAACAGATGGATTAGAAATAGTAAATAATGGAAGTAGTGAAAATCAAAATTTATATTGGGCAAAAATGATAGATACAGGTGGGGAAAACGAATACGATTGGTATAATTCAGCAATATTCAATGGAAACAATTTTTTCATTGTCGGATATCAAGAATATCCAAACGGTCAAACTTTTTCCAAAAGGCTATCAAATTTTGTGATATATCATTCTTAGGCGCCAACAATTTTCTAATTTCTGGTTGGTAATACGTTTCGTGTTTTAGTCAGTTGTATCTTACTTATGCTTTTCTACTTCTATTTTCTTTACTTTTCTCTCTTTGCTATCTACTACTATTCCTATCAAATATATTTCTTCAAATCCTTCATATTTCTCATAATACCTTTTCTTTTTTATCCGTTCCAATGCTTCCTCTTTATCCACTTTGAATTC
>JAUQQQ010000002.1:0-47429 GCA_030549815.1 bacterium
ATTTTCAGCCTACCTATAAGGGATTGAAACTGTGTTAATGAGAATAGAATAGTTAATTTTATCCAACTTAGTTGGATAGATTGCTTCGCAATCGCAGTCTACCTATAAGGGATTGAAACGGTATTAATGAGAATAGGAAAATTCATTTTATCTGACTGTGTCGGATAGATTGCTATGCAATTATAGCTACCTATAAGGAATTAAAATAGTATTAATTAAAATAGAAGAAAATGCTTTCTGATTGTATTGGATAGATTGATCACAATCCCATGCTACCTATAAGGAATAGAAACCTTTTTAATTAAAATAGAAGAATTAGTTTTATCCAATTTAGTTGGATAGATTTCTATGCAATCGCAGCCTACCTATGATGAATTGAAACTTACGATTATATCTCATTTGGATGGGACCCTATTGCAAATCGCAGCTTACCTATGAAGGATTGAAACTGTGTTAATGGAAACAGAAAAATTCGTTTTATCCAACTTCGTTGGATAGATTGTTTTGCAATCCCCGTCTACCTATGAGAGATTGAAATGTTTTTAATTAAAATAGAATAGTTTTTTTTATCCGATGTTGTCCGATAGATTGCTTTACAATTGCAGTCTATCTATGAGAGATTGAAACATTGTTAATGAGAATAGAAAAATTTGTTTTATCCAATTTTGTTGAATATGTTGCTTTGCGATTGCATCCTACCTATAAAGGAATTAAAACTTTGGTTATATATTACCTGTATATAGTTTCCCACATATAATACATTTTTCTTTTTTTAGTATTAAAATTCATTCCACATATTATTACATTTTTTTCTAAAGTATACTTAGCATAATATTCTTTATTTTTTATTTGTTTTAGTGCTTTTTCTTCATCTTTATCTATCTTAATTTCGAAAATGTATATTTTTTTGTTTGGAGTTTTAAGGATAATGTCAATTCTTCCCAATTTGGTATGCAATTCTGCATTACAATCGAATCCTGTAGAATACAAATAAACATACAGGAATGATTTTATACTTTTTTCATCGTTTCTATATAAATCATAGGGTATGTTCTCAACGAGTTTATTTATTCTAAATTCTATTTCTTGTGTATCAAAATTTTCCAAAGCTTTTCGTAAGGGATTGATTTCACTATCTTCACCTTTCCAATCTTTTAAGAACTCTCTTAACAAGTTTTCATTAAAGCTAATTTGTACTTCTTTATTGGGAAATTTTAATTTATAAAACTTTCTACTGTATTCTTCTTTTACTTTGTGTATTGTTAAATATCCTGTTTGGAACATTAAAGCTTCTATGCTTATTTTGTCTATATCAACTCTGTTTAAGTCTTCTTCAGACAACATCAATTCCAAATTAGGAATTTCGTACTTATTATGTTTTATGAGTTTTATTAATACTTTAGGATTTCCAGTTTCGTACCAATAGCTGCTATAAGATTTATTTTTTAAATAAAGCAAGACATCGAAAGGGTTGTAAATTTTGCTACTTAGCTACCAGTAGCCGTTATACCAGTTTCTTATGCCTTCTATCTCTTGTTCCTTTATTCTTTCTCCAAATGTAAGCAATAACTCTTTTTCAGTGTATCCGCATAAATCACCATATTCTTGATTTAAGCTAATATCTTCTAATTGGTTTAACCCACAAACCGGGGCCCCAAAACCCCTAAAAAGAGAGATTTTGGCAAACTTGCTTATTCCTGTAATAAAGACAAACTTTAAGTACTGATCCATTCCTTTTATTGTTTGATATAATCCTTTTTCTCTTACGAGAGAATGACTTCGTCATTCCAATACATCCCTTATTTCTTGCGCTATTTTTTTTTGTCTATATTATCGAGAATGAGCTTGTCATATTCATCTACTAATTAATACTAATTTTTTGTTGGTTTTTTCTGAAATGTTTTCTATTAATTTCATCATTCTTGTTCCAATATGTTTTGGATGTAATTTTACTTGATAATTTTTAGCATACTTATCCTGAATTACTTTTATGTATTCATTTAATTCTTCTGCATTTTTAAATGTAGTATCGAAAGAAATTCTTATAACAGGATACTTTTCATTCCAATTCCAATTATTTTCCAGATACAACCCTGTAAATAATTTTTCTCTTCCTTCGAAGGCGGACTTTAAAGTATCAACAAAAAGGCTTTTACCTGCGGAACGCCTAATAATCGTCGAGGACGAGATAAAAAATAATACTTACCTTCATCTACTAACTTTTTTACAAAATATGTCTTATCCAAATAATAGTATCCTCCTGTTCTTATCTCTGCAAAAGGGGACCCCTGCCCCACAAAACTACTTATTCCTATTGGTAACTTCTTCACTTATACGCACTCCCACAGGTTTTTTTTATTTCCCTACATTATATTTACAAATTCAATTTGTTATTACCTTTCAATTGAAATTGTTAAAATGGAGGAAATTAAGGGGAATTAAAACTATATCACTCTGGTGATTTCTTCTATTGAAGTTACTCCTTTTGATAACTTTTCTATTGCGTCATTTATTAGGAATTTTTGATTTTTCTCTTGGCTTAATATTTTTTTTATTTTATAATGAGGGACATTTTGAATTATTAAATCTTTAACAAAACTATCGAATATTACTATTTCTGCTATTGCGGTTCTTCCTAAAAATCCTGTCCAATTGCACAAGGGACAACCTTGTGGCTCATAAACGTATTCTATTGGATTATCTTTTACTAATTCCTGCTCATCTTTGTTATCTCGAGTTATAGCCTTTATTAAATCATTAAAATTAGCTTTTGTTTTCTTTTTACAATTATTACATAACACTCTTACTAACCTTTGATTTATAACTCCTATTAAAGATGAAAAAAGATATTCTTGATTAACGTTCATTTCCTTCATACGAATGATTGTTGAAATTGCATCATTTGCGTGAATTGTCGATAAAACTAAATGTCCTGTCAATGAAGCCTGTACAGAAATCCTCAATGTTTCCTCATCTCTTATTTCTCCCACTAATATTACATCAGGATCTTGCCTTAGAATATATTTCAAAGCATTATCAAAGGTTAATCCTACTTTCTCATTAACCTGTACCTGTGTTATGTTTTCTAAGTCATATTCAATAGGATCTTCTATCGTTACGATATTTTTTGATTCTAAATCTATTTCTTTAAGCATAGAGAATAAGGTTGTTGTTTTTCCTCCACCTGTTGGACCAGATACAACTATAAAGCCATACGGTTCACTTATCATTGTCTTTATTTTAACAATATTATCCTCTCCAAATCCTAATTTTGATATATCTATTATTGTTTGTTTCTTATCAAGTATCCTAACTACAACTTTTTCTCCATACCTTGAAGGTAAAGTTGAAATTCTTAAATCATATTCAGAATTTCTTGTTTTAACTGTTAAATGCCCATCTTGAGGTAGCCTATGCTCGGTTATATCCAATTGAGCCATTATCTTTATTCTACTTACAACTTCAGGAAGTTTTTCTAACGGAAACTCAAGGCCTTTGTAAAGGACTCCATCTATCCTATATCTTACCTTTACATTTTTATTTGTTGGTTCTATATGTATATCTGTTGCGCGGTATGTTATTGATTGCTTAAAAATGGCTTCTACTAATCTTATTATCCCTGGTTGTGATTCAGATTCGTCAAGATTGATTGATCTAACTAAATCTTCAGCTTCCTCTGTAATTTCTGTTTTTATATCTCTCAACGCTTGGTCAACTATTATCTTATTCTCAATATCTTGAATAACTTTTTCAAACGCTGTTTTGGATATGACAGCTATATCAACATTTATCGTATTTAAATATTCCCTTGCTACATTTATTGCTTCAGTATCCAGCGGATCAACCATCCCCAACAAAACTATACCATACTCATCTTTTTTGATAGGTATTATTTTATAATTTTTGATGATATTTATTGGAATTTGATTTATTAAATTTTCTTCTATATTTGTTTCAAGAAGATTGATGTAAGGTATGTTTAAAGATTCTGCTAATGCTTGAGATAATTCTTCTTCTGTAATATATCCTAATTCTATTAAAACTTCACCTATCCTTTTGTTTGGAGCATTTTTTTTCTGATAATCTAATGCAGTATTTAAAATTTCATGACTGATTAATCCTTTTTCTACTAATACTTGACCTATTAGTTTTTTCTTTACACCAATCATTTGTAAACAACCGTATATCTTGCATTATCTGTATCTGTTCTATCTATGGTGTATCCGGATAAAGTGTTAAACGGCCCTAAGTTTACGCTCAATTTAGTGTACGTTTGGGTTGGTGCATTAAAGGTAACGACACCATTAAATGGAGAATTGGTTTTGTATATATAGAATGCAGAGTAAGGGGATATTGAACTAAAAGCTCCCATTTGACTTAATGTTTTATTTTCAAACCCATCATTATCACTTTCATCATATTTAAAAACTCCTTTATCATTTCCTGAATTATCTCCATTTCTATCTATATTGTTGAGATCAATATTATTGAATCCAAAATTATTATCCCCACTAACATTTAAAATTACCGCAGTATTAAAAACTTCTACTGTTGTTAAAAAATCCTCGCTTCCATTAATGTTTTCTATTAAGTTAATCCCATTTAAATTTGATCTAACCATATTACTCCAAGCATTAGTGAATCTCTGGTTTAATAATTTAACGAAGAGGAATGATTTACCGTAATTTGCAAAATCTGGATTATTGGTAACTAATGGTGTAGCATCAGGATTTCTTAAAAAATATCTTATTGAATTTATTCTAACATCTCCACCATATCCGCATAGTTCTTCTCCATAAGTTGCTAATCCTTCTGCAATCCAAGCGTCATGGTTACCAATACTACTACCATGAAATTCCAATAGGTGGACGAATTCGTGGGCCAATGTTACATTTGCTTCATTGTAAGTTCCGTAATTAAGGGTAAAAGTATATGGATGAATATTAACTCTTTGTGGATCTTCAGTTCCCCAAAAGTATCCTATTACTGAAGGAGGATTTGAAGGATCAACTTGAGTTGTTATGAGAATATCAACATAAAAACTAAGGTTTATTTGTGCAGTTGTCGTTAGAGTATTATAATCGTTTGCAAATCTTAAAGCTAATTGGTTTATTTCTGCTTGAATAACTGTATTATTATTCCAATCATTATCATCAACCCAAATAGCAAAATTAGGATTATTATTTACATATCGGCAAGTTGCATTTACTGTGATTCCACTTACGTTGAAATTTTTAGTATCACCTAAATTAGGTGCTGTTGTTGAATAGAGGATATTTTGATTTGTTCTTGATGATGGTTTAAAACCACATTTGAATTGATGTTCGTTGACTATTTGTCTTGTTGGTTCATTTTGATTTGATAAGATATTGGGCTGTGTAGTTGAGAATGTAAATGAATAGTTATTTGAGTTTACTGAGTTTCCTTTTGTAGAGAAAATAATATATGCTCCTGTTGTAGAGTTTATTGAGGATTGGTTAGGATTAAGGTTTCCACCGCCACTACCTCCGCCTCCGCCACCTCCACTTCCTCCACTACCGCCACCTATTGGAGGAATTATTCCTCCACCACCCCCACCTCCACAAGCAATAAACAAAAATAGCGAAATAACTATTACATTTACAACTATCAGATAATACCATACTTTAGGTTTCATAATTTTTTCCCCTTTCTTCCTTCCTTCCCTTTTTATTATTTATCCATTTTTCAATAGATTTCCCTCTTTTCAAAATTTTTTGACTTACAGATGAAAAAGTTGATTGAATTGATTAATCAAATTTTCCATTAAAGATATCGTAACAATTCTTTTATTGTCATCTATTATTGAAAAGTTTATTATGATTAGATTTGTGCAGTTATTGATATAGAACTCTAATTTTATCTTGTTAGCCCATTCTATTAAATTTATTGTATCGCTTTCATTTAATATGTTCCAGAAATCAAGAATTTTGAGGTTTTCTTCATCAGTTTCTATTCTGTATAAATCCCAGTGATTGATAATTTTATCTTTTATTTTAAATGAGTTCATAATGTTGAAAGAAGGGCTTGATGTATTTAAAAATCCTTTTACGAAAGTTGTTTTTCCTGCTCCTAAATTTCCAGTTAAAAGTATGTTCAATACGTCAAAATTAATGGCAATCTTAAAGAAATCTTGGGAAAATTTAATTAATTGGTAAAGGTCAAACAGAAAAATAAAGTAATTATTGAGAAAAGGATAGGTTTTGAATTCTATTTTTATTTTTGCTGGTAAATCATCTTTATCTAACTTTCTGAAATTATTGTTTTCAAATATGTATGGATCTAATGCTTTAAAATCATCATTATTGTAGAATATTTCTTGTGAATACTTTATTAATCCTGTAAAGTTTCCGTTTTTAGTTGTTATTTGTGATCTAATATACAATTGAGCAGGGATTACATCATGATAAACTGGTGTTAATATTTCTTGATAAGGATCAAAGAAAAATGGATATAAATAATCACCTTGAATATCCCAAATGAGTATATTTTTTATATCTTCTAAAGTTAATTCATTAATTTTCTTTTTTATGTTAGATCACCTGGTTCTGGACCTTTGACTATTGGTACTTTTACACTATTACCCCATTCTGTCCATGAACCATCATAATTTTTAACATTTTTATATCCGAGTAGATATTTTAATACAAACCAAGTCAATGATGACCTTTCTCCGATCCTACAGTATGCAATGATTTCTTTATCTTCTGTAATTCCGAATTTGCTATACATTTGTTTTAATTCTTCTACTGTTTTAAAGGTTCCGTCTTCTTTTAAATTTTTACCCCAAGGTATGTTTATAGCGGTTGGTATATGTCCTCCTCTTAATGCACCTTCTTGTGGATAGTCAGGCATATGGATTAGTTCTCCTGTATATTCTTTCTCGCTTCTTACATCTATTAATTTTACATCTTTTCCAAGCTTACCTTCTCTATATAATCTAAGGATTTCATCTTTGAAAGCTCTTATTTCTTTGTCGTTTCTTGGATTTGCTTTGTAATTTGTTTTTGGATAAGAAGGTATTTCTTTGGTAAGGGGTTTATTTTCATCTATCCATTTTTTTCTTCCCCCATCCATTATTTTACAATTTTCATGGTTGAATAATTTGAAGACCCAAAAAGCATAACATGCCCACCAGTTATTTTTATCTCCATAGAATACAACGAGTGTATCATTTGATATTCCTTTGTTAGAACAAAGTTCTTCGAATTTTTTTTCATCTATGAAATCTCTTGTTACAGTATCATTAAGTTCTGTATGCCAGTCTATTTTTACAGCTCCTGGTATGTGTCCTGTATCATAAAGCAAAACATCTTCATCTACTTCAACTATTCTAACTTTTGGATTGTTGAGGTTTTCTAAAACCCAATCCGTTGAAACAAGTACTTCAGGTATTGTTAACATACTAAAATTTCACCTCCTTTTATACTCTCTATTTATATTATTCTTTTATTTTACCATTTACCTTTTTTGTATAATAAAGGTAAAAAGTTTAGATTATCTAAGAATATTTGTGATGAATAAAATAATAGTGGATCAAGAAAACATAAGAATTGACAAATTTATATCTCAGAAATTAAATCTTTCAAGGACAATGGTCCAAGAATACATAGAAAAAAGATTGATAAAGATTAATAATGTTGTTTTAACCAAAGCTAATAAAATAGTTAAGCAAGGAGATGTTATAGAAATAGGAAGTGCTCAAGAAGACAAGTTTGAGAATTTTGAAATTGAAAAGCAAAATATAAAATTTTATCAAAATCTTTATATACCCATTATTTACGAAGATGAAAATATTATTTGCCTTAATAAACCAGTAATTAATGTGAATAAGGTTGGGAAACAGCCAAGTTTATTTGAGTATCTTCTTTTTATTGGTAAAAAACCATATTTAGTCCATAGATTGGATAAGCAGACTACGGGTTGTTTGGTTGTCGCAAAAAATTATAAAACTGCTTATAAGATTTCTAACTTATTTAAGGAAAGAAAGGTTAAAAAAAAATACTTTGCTATTGTCGAAGGAAGATTAAAAGATAATGTTATTATCGAAGCACCTATTTATCATACCAAAAATCCACTAAAAAAACAAGTAGTATCTTTTGGAAAAGGAGCCAAGACAATTATTAAAATAGAAAAATACCTAAATATAGAAAACATACAATGTTTGGGGGAAATCAGTTTTAAAAAACCTATAAAAGATTTGACTTTATTAGATATTGAAATAGTAACGGGTAGAACGCATCAAATTAGGGTTCATTTATCAAATTTGGGGTTCCCTATTGTAGGAGATACTAAATACGGCAGCAGTATTGATATTAATAATGGACAATATTTTTTACTTCATTCTTATTTTATATCTTTTGAACTTGATGGAAAAGATTATTCATTTAAATCTTTACCACAATGGGCACAGCTATAATTTAAGTTTATTTGGTGAAATTCCTTAGAGATTTTATCCAAAAGGATTTTTAAATGGATATTTTTGAAGGATGTTAGGTTTATTTATATAATTTTTTTGTTAGGATAAAATTTTTGCTTTTGATATAAAACAAAGGGGGTAATGGCATGGCATACAGACCTTGCAAATACAGACACTCTCAATTGGGGATATTCCAATGTGAGAGGCACTTGTATCAACATACGACTCAGGAACAATATGATGAACTTTACCATTTTTGTTTACAAAATGTTCCTGACAAATTCTGTCCTTACATAGATTTTGGTTTTGATATGTCTCAAGATCCACCAAGAATAAACATAAATTGCACACATCCTTACTTTGGGGGTCCATTAAAGGCAATAGGTGATTGTCCTAATTGCCCATTCCCTGAAGGAGAATCTTTGGCATAGAATGAATTTAAAAGAATAAATTTCTCAAAAAGGAGAAGAAATCTATGGCCCATGCATATGTGCCAGGGTTAAAAGTATTGGCAAGAACTGTTATAAGAAAGGAAAGAAAGCTACCTTTAGAAGGGGAAGTTTTGGTTGAAAAAGATTCTATCGTTAGATCAAAAGATGTTGTGGCAAGAGCTCTATTGCCAGGGCCTGTGGATATAATAAACGCTGCTAACAAACTTGGCATCGATCCTAAAGAGCTATCTTTCTTCCTCTTGAAAAAGGAAGGGGATAGAGTTGAGGAAGGAGAAGTTATTGTTAAATATTCTTCCTTTTTCGGACTTTTTAAACAAGAAATAAAATCCAATCTTACCGGTATTGTTGAGTCAATCTCTTTAGCTACTGGCCAAATAATACTTAGAAAAGATCCTACTCCTATAGAGGTTATAGCTTTTGTTGATGGAATAGTTGAAAATGTTATTCCTAAGACGGGAGTTGTAGTTAAAACATATGGAACGTACATACAGGGAATATTTGGTGTTGGAAGAGAAAAAATCGGAAGGTTAAATGTTTTAGTGGAAGATAATTCTAAAGAATTGATGGATATCTCCTTGCTTGACAAAGTTAAAAAAGGAGATATTATAGTTGGCGGAAGCTATATATCAAAGGAATTTATCGATAAATCTGTTGAAAAAGGTGTTGTTGGTATTATTGTTGGTGGAATAGATGCTGAAACCTTAAAACAAATGTTGGGATATGAAATAGGGGTTGCTGTCACCGGCACTGAAGACATACCTGTTACTTTTGTTGTAACCGAAGGGTTTGGAAAGATAAACATGGCTGAAAAAACTTTTGATTTACTAAAAAAATCACATGGTAGGGCAGTATCAATCTCAGGAGCTACTCAGATAAGAGCAGGAGTCATACGGCCTGAAATAATTATCCCTTATTTAGAGGAAATTGAATCTATCAAAGATATAAATGAAATACCGATATCTACTGTCCTTCAGGATGGAGCTTTTGTAAGAGTAATAAGGGAACCATATTTTGGGAAAATAGCTGTTATAACAGAATTAATCGAGGAACCTTATCCTATACCAACAGAATCAAAAGTCAGAGTCGCAAAGATTAAAATTCTTGATACTGGAGAAGAGGTAATTTTTCCACGAGCTAATATCGAGATCATTGAGGAAAAGTAAAGAATCATTTAATGGCTTAGGACTCATTTAGGTATCTATGTGTGGTAGAAAAGGGAGTTTTTGGTAAGAAAAGTGGGGGCTTTAGGCTCTAATGAAGCAGGAAATGTGTGGAGTAATTCACAAAATTAGATGTGGAATGATATAATTTCTGCTTTTCTCAAAATCCTGTTTTTTTTTATAGTTGGAAGCTTTATTTCCTTTCTTGCTGACAACATAGGCAAAAGAATTGGAAAGAAAAAGATTGTTATTTTTAATCTAAGACCAAAATATACGGCGGTTTTAATAACTTCGATAACCGGAGGGATTATTGCTATTATCAGTGTTTTACTGCTTTCTTCTCTTTCTAAGGATGCAAGAATCTATTTGTTTGAAATGAACAAGATAGTAAAGCAAATGGATTTTTATAGAAATGAAGTTAAAATTTTACAGGATAGATATACAGAATTGACCAGGGATATTTCAGTCCTTATACAAACTACTCATATGGGAGATATAGTTTTTATAAAGGATCAACCTATCTATATCTATTCTTTTTATAATGATGGAAATAAAGAACACTTATATTCTGCTATTAATAATTTAAAAAGAATAGTTGTGGATAAATATAAAATTCATTTACCTAAGGGAAAAGTTAACATAGATAAAAACCAAAAATATAAAGAAGAAATATATTTAAATGATATTGTAAGAGTTGATGAAGCAGAAATAAGAGATGTTATGAAGCAAATAATGGAAAGAAAGGGGAAGAGATTGGCTCTTATATTCACTTCTAAAAGAAATATTTTTATTGGTGAATACGTTGATGTTAATGTATTCTTGTTGGAGGATAAATTGTTAGTCCCAGCTAACACTATTTTGGAATATGTTGAGATAACTGACCCAACAGATATAGAAGGAAACTTTGCTCTAATAATGAATTCTATATCAAAATTACAAGAGAATCTTATCGATAAAGGAAAGCTATACATACCTCAGGAAAATTCTATCGGAGGTAGGATCCCTTTTGAAAAAGTTGTTTCTATAATTGTTGAGATTAAAGAAAAATATGGTTTTACAAAAAGTAAAAGAAAATTTAAAATATTGTTAATAAATAAGCAAGATATATATACTGCAGGAAGTTTTGATTTAATATTGAAAACTATAGAAGAGTGATGAAGAAAAAGTATTTTCTTGGAATCGACCCAGGAAATTACAAAATTGGTATTGCTGTAGTAGACCAAAATAAACAGTTGGTATATAAAAATATTTTGAAAAATATAAATATATTGGATCCCCTTTACTCAATAATTGAAGAATACGATATTGAGGAAGTTGCAATAGGAAATGGTGGAAATTATAAGAAAATAATGGGAATTGTTAATGTTATTAAAATAGCAAGAAATAACCAAAAAAAAAGATTAGAAATATATGTTGTTGATGAAAAAAATTCTTCAATAGAAGCAAGAAAAATATTTGTTGATAAGGAAAAAAATATATTCAAAAAAATAATATCATACTTTCAGAGCATTTTTATACCGCTTGATGATTACTCTGCATTTGTTATTATTTGTAGATTTTTGTCGAGTAAAGGATTTGTAAAAAAACAAACTAAAAGTATATGATTAAAACTATGGACGAAAATCTGTTTATCTCTGGAAAACAATTGAAATTTATTCTTAAAATGAAATTTGTTCTTAAACAAAAAGATAAAAAAGTAGATTTTGTTACCTTAAATCTTGATTTAAAGAGAACAGAAAATAATTACAGAGTTTATTTGAAAGAAGAAGGAGTGTTTTTTCATCATTTTGATCTACTTGTCCCATGGGATACTGTTAAAAAGTTTGCTAAAAAAGAAGAATTATTATATATAATTAATTCTGAAGGCTTAACTCCCTTGCTTTTTTTTAAAAATAGGGTTTATAGGGTTCTAAGTACTTATCCTCCTTCGCTTGAGCTTGATGGTGTTAGAATGCATACTCATAAAGTTGCTGATGATATAAAAAACAAAATAGAATATCTAAAGATAAAACCAGGAAGTTTGGTTTTGGATACTTGCACGGGTTTTGGGTATACTGCAATCGAATCTGCCAGAATAGGAGCGAAAGTTATAACTGTAGAAAACGATCCCTTTGTTATAGAACTTGCTAAGATAAATCCTTATTCTAAAAACTTATTCTTTTCAAAAAATATTTTTCTTATCCTTGGAGATATTTATCAACTTGATTTTAAAGACGAGATGTTTGATTTTATTATACACGATCCACCACGCTTAGGAAGTAAATCGGGGTTACTTTACTCTGATGAAATATATCAAAAATTTTATAGAATACTTAAGCCTAAGGGGGTTCTTTATCACTACGTAGGAAAACCTGGCAAAAAATATAGAAATAAAGATATTTTACATAGAGTTACACAGAGATTATCAAATATTGGCTTTTCTACCAAAGTGGTCGATAAATTAGATGGTATAATAGCTAAAAAGAACATCTATTGGATATAAAATATTACATTGTCTAAAAGCAACTTATGTTAAGATATCAAAGAGAAGGAAAGTAGTGGAGATTGAAGTTTGCAAAAGAGACAGAGAAAAAAGAAGATATAAAAGCGAGTGAAACTCCAGATAAGGATGAGTATTATTGGGCAGTGCAATAAAATATGTAAAACATAATGAATGTTAAATCCTTTTTTTGTTTTTACATCCTACTTTTCTTGGTATTTTTTTTCAATTTTACTTCTTTTACGATTGCTGGAAAATATTCCGATTGGTTGGAATACAAGATTGAAAATGGAAAAATTCACTCTACTATTTGGATTGACAAATTTTATCAAAGTTCAAAAAGTGGAAAGGATATAGAAAGCTTAGACTTTAGTTATCCATCTGTTTATAATCAATTTAACACTACTTTAAATAAATCATTAAAAAACCCATTTGTTAAATTGTATGTCAAGTATTTATTAAGAAACAGAGTAGTTATCTATTCTGAATTTTCTATAAAGGATAAGAAGAATGCGCCTTGGTTCTTGAGTTATCTTGATAAGTTTTTTGCTACCTCCATACTTTTCTTGGATCAAAAAGGTAATATGGAGAAATTAGTAGTGGAAGGTAAAAACAATTTTATTAATCTTAATTGCTTTGCTAATAAAGATTTTATTAAAATTAATTCAAAAGTATATGTGAATCAATTATCTTTTTCGCAAAAAAAATTGACTGATCTTTCTTTTTATGATCTTTATATTTCTTTTGTGTTTTATTCTTTTCCTGTTAATAATTTCATTATTGATTTGAGTATTAGTAGGATAATCTATGAAAGTGATAGATTTATCAATGTTTTTAAGGATTTGAAAATGGAAATCAAAGATGAAAAAATAGGGATAAATTTAGGAAAAATTGATGTTAGTTTATTGAAAAAAGAGTCAATTAAAATTGGTTTTCAAAAAATTTATATCGATCTTTTAAATTTTCCATTTTTTTCTGCATTGAAAAATCCTACGAGCATTTTTAGCAATTTTAAAGCGGATATAAAAATAGGAAAGTTTATGATTTTTAATAAATTTCTAACCAATATTTTTATCAATGCTGATTTTTCTTCTATTAATGAGAGTGTTTTTTTTGTTTTTTTTAGAAGAATAATTTTTAATTATAATGAATTGTATTCTGTATTTGTTGATAAACAGAAAATTATTGACAACATTGATAATTTTTTAGGTTTTGCTCATGATTACCAAAGCCTTATTCCAAGACTCTTAAAAGATCTTATTAAAAATTATCGTATTTTTCATGATAACCTAAAGAAAGGAGTTTTGAATAATTTGTTCTTTTGTTTTGACATTAAAAAAAATAGGTTTTATCTTTCCTATAATGGTGTTTATTTTTACTTTTTAAATAATATTGTTAGCTTTATTAATAAGGATATGATTGTTTTAGGTAAAAATATAAGTGATTTTGTTGCTTTTAATGGTAGTGAGTTAGCAACATTATATGGAAAAGAAGTTAATTTTTTTTCAAATTACCAACTGATACATGCTAATTTCAAAGAAAAAAATCATTTTTTTCTATTGTGGACTGATTACATAAATAAAATTATAGTAAACAAAAAGGAAAGATATTATTTTTATTTATCTTTCCAAAGTTTTAAAGAAAAACTAAAATTTGTTTCTGGTAATTTGAAATATTTTAATTTAGAGACCTATGAAAAAATAGATCGGTTTATCAATAATTTGGGGATAGATAATTTTGAAATGGTGGGGGATTTTGATATTAGTAAAAACAAAATGAACACAAGTTTTTCTTTGTTGTCCAAAAATTGGGTTTTGTTTCTAAATTTACAGGATAACTATGGAATTTTGAGTAAAAATGAAAAAATTTATCAGAAGGTATGGAATGTTTTAACGAATTCCTATTTTTCTCTTTTTTCTTCTTACAAGGATATAGCTGTATTTTTATCTAATAAAGAGGCTTTCGTTTCTATAAAAGATAAATTCTACTATGCTAATGTTGATATTGATAAATTTAAGCATATTTATGAATTATTTCCCATTAAAAAAGATAAAGATTTTTGGTTTTACTGGGTATTAAACAATCATGATTATGTTTTTAGTTTATTAAAAAACAGTAGAATCTTATTGAAGGACGATAATTTATTCTTTTTCAATTATAAGGGAAATATGTTATTTAGCAAAGACAATATATTATTGAGTAATGAGTTACTTAAGAATTTTGATTTGTTAGTAAGAAGCTTAGAACCTAAAATTTTGCATTTCTTAATAAAGACAAATTATGGTGTTTTAGGTTTCAATATTAATTTTGGGAAAAAATTTATTGCTTTTAATTCCAATGGTATTTTAAAATTATCAGATAAGATTTTTGTTGTTTATGATATAGATAAAAAAGATATAAAACCTTTAATGATTTCGATTTACAAAGAATTAAAACACTCAAAAAAATTGGATAATGTATTTTCTTACTTTGTAGGAAGTAAAATAAATATTTTAGGATATATTCAAGGTAATCAAGTTTTAAAAATAGGTAGCTTTGATTATTGGAATGAGAAAGGAAATCTTGATGTAGGTTTTGAAATATTTTCTATTTTGCAAAAGGATCAATTATTTAGGATAGTGAAGATCTTTAATATTAAATTAAACGACAAATTAAAAAATCTTGAGTTTATTGAAAATATTAAGTTTTTAGGTATTCTTAAAATATATGAAAATAAATTTAAAGTCATTATAAAGGATGCTTCTGTTAGATTGGATTATGGTTTAAATAAGATTATTTTTTCAAGAGCTGACGTTAATTTTAATGGTTCAATCTTGCTTTCATATAACAAATTAATTAATGCTGGAATTTTCTTTGAAGTTAATGATGTTGATAAAGTTAAGTTAGGTTTTGGGAAGTTTTTGTTTAATAAAGATGGAATGGAAGTTGATTTAAAATTTGGAAATGAATTTTTTGGATTTCTAAATCGGGCTTTCGATATATATTTTGGGGTTCAAAAAAATTCCTCTATTGACTTTTACCTTCATTTTAAGGATAAAAAATTTAATGGGAAAATAAAATTACTTGCTAATTTCAATGAAGTAATATTCGATGAATATAGATTAAAGGGTTTTAATGGGGAAATTAGTGCTGATTTCAAAAATGATAAAAATTTAGTAATAAAGAATAGCATATTGGAAACAATTGTGGAAAACATTGACAAAATTTTTCTTGATTTGTTTGTTAATGTTAATTACTATTCTTATAGTGATGGGCTTTACAGAACAAGTTTTCAAATTTTTAATATGAAACTTAATGATAATAACATTCTATTGGATGGAAACTTGAATTTTTCCGCTTTAAATATTTCTAAATTATTTAAAAATTTATCCACGAATAAAGAATTTTTAAAATCTTATTTTGAACAAGTTTTATCTACTGGTTTCTTTGAGTTAAAATTCAATAGAGCAGAATTAAAGGAATTAAAAAAGAATGTTCGATATTTTATGTCAAAACAAAACTTTTTTATTGATGAAAAAAATTTATCGTTCTTTAATAATTTGATTTTTAATTTTTATTTTGTTTTGGATGAGCATGCTTATTCTTTAACTTTTTATCCACTTTTTCAAAAAGGATTAAAGAAAAATAATGATTTGTATTATTTGGATAAGTTGATTATCGATTTAAAAGAAGATGGGAATTTTATTGGTAAATTGGGTTTTGATTATTTATCAAGAGAAATTGAGTTTGTAAATATTGTAAAAATACCGGATTATTTGAGAAGATTTGATTTTGATTATACTGGAGAATTCCAAGCATCTCTTGATTTTAAGAATAAAGATTTTGTTTTATTTTTTAATAATTTAGCTTTTAATTACTTGAATAATGAGTTTTTTATTAATGGGAAAATGATTTTAAAGGATAATGTTTTTGTGCCTCCCTTTGTTAAGATTAATGGGCAAGAAGTTAAGATAGGGTTTGATGGAAATTTTGTATCCATTATTTCTGAAATGAAAAAACTTAATATCGGAATGTTAGATTATCAGGGTAATTTAAAGGTTAATTTATTGTTTTCACCTAATTTTAAAAAGTTATCACAAACAGAGAATTTGATCAAGTTTTTTGGAACAATAGAAGCTAACAAAGGAATTGTTAAATATCAAAAAGTTAATTATAAAGGTAACTTTATTACTCCTTTGGACATTAATGTTTCTATAAAAACTAATTCTGTAAGATTTAAAAATAATTTTATTGATGTATTTTTCTCAGGTAATTTAAGGTATAATAATAAATCATTGTTTGGTAGTTTAAATTCAAGAAAAGGATTTGTTAGTTTGGTTGATGGTTTATATAGGATTTTGCAAGCTAAATTGGATTTTAACGGTAATTTCAAAGGTGATTTGTATGCGATTCTTCAAAGGATGAGCTCTTCGATTTTCGAACAAAAAATTACTGTATTGAAAGGTAATTTAGCTAATTTAAATTTAGAACAGTTTGGTTTTACTGATGTTAATAAACAGGAATACAACAATCGAGATTTAAGACTGGGAATTTATAATACATCTATTTTTGACCTTATCTCTTTTTCTTTTGAAGGTTATATGTTTCAAAGAGAAGTTTTTCCAAGTATATTTGTTAGTTATTTTAAATCATACAATAAGGATAACTTTAATAGATTAGGTTATGAATGGTATTATTCAATCGATTGGTTAATCTTTAGGTTAAAATATGGTGTTTTATCTACCAGTTTTAGATCTTATAGTAATGGAAGGAATAGTATTGGGTTTGTTTTTGTAAAAGGGTTTTAATTTTTTATGTAATCATTTGGTATTGGTATAGTTAGATTTATTAGTTTTATAGTGTATGTTCCTGATAATTTTTGGAATGTAGGTACTAAAACTGTACTATTTTTTCCCTGCTGATTCTTCAAAAATCTCGATAATTTTTTCTTGTATTTGTCTTAATTTTTCTTTTGTAGCTGGATCTATGCCAATAGGTTTAAACCCTTCTTGAATGACTTTTGATATTTCTTCTTCTTTACTTTTATATAAATCTTTTAATTCTTTCCATACTTTTGATATTGGTTTGATTGGGTCTACTGTTACATGTTGTACTAGTGATTTTATGCTTAGTTCTGCCAGATTGGCATCCTGCTGTTCTTTATTTTCTTTTTGTTCTACTTTTCTGCTCTTGATTTCTTTTGTATTTGTGCTTATGGGAGTATTATCTATATTTTTGTTGTTTAAATTTACTTCTGACATTTTTCACTCCTTTGTTATATTTTTTCTTTCGGTTCATTATAACTTATGTATTTTTTTTCAAAAAATTAAAATAATTTGGATAATTTTTTACATTTTTTTTACATTTTGTAGAATTTTTGTTATTGGTTTTGGTTTTGTAGAGGGTTTGAGTAATTTGTGTAGAATAAAGAAGTAGGGAATTAGTTACGAGGAGGTAAAAATGAATGATAGCAACAGTTAAGGAATTGCTGGAAAATGGATGTCATTTCGGGCATCCTACAAAAAAATGGAACCCTAAAATGAAAAAGTTTATATTCACAAAAAGGGGAGGCATATACATCATCGACCTTGCTAAGACAGTTGTGCAATTAACCAAAGCATATTACTTCCTCAAAGATGCTGCTTCTGAGGGGAAAACTTTTCTTATTGTCGGAACCAAAAGACATACAAGAGATATCATAAAGAACGAGGCAAAAAAAGCAGGAATTCATTTTGTTGTCGAAAGATGGATCGGAGGATTATTTACTAACTTCTCTGTTATTAGAAACAGAATAGACTATATGTTACAGCTTGAGAAAATGTTCAATGAAGGAGTCATGAATAACTTGCCTAAGAAGGTTGCTAAAAAGTATCAAAAGGAATTGGAATTCTTACAAGTGGAATACGAAGGATTAAGGGATATGTATAGAATACCAGATGTGGTTTTAATCGTTGATGTTAGAAGAGAAGTTATTGCAATAGAGGAAGCAAAGAAAATGGGATTGACTGTTGTGGGAATTGTTGATACCGATGGAAATCCAGATTTAGTAGATCTACCAATTCCATCTAATGATGATGCTTTCAAATCTGTTCAGTACATGGTAGGTAAGCTTACAGATGCTATTGTTGAAGGAAAAACAATATACCAATCAAAAACTGCCTAAAAATTAATCTTTTGTAAAGTGATTTTTTTGTAAAATGATTTTTTTATAGAAAGCAATGATTTATTTAGGAATTGTTCTTTTTATTTTATTCATACCCTTTTTAGGGGCTATGTTTTTGTATATTTACAGAAAAGGTTGTAAAATTGATGTATCAATCGAAAGAGCTTTCTTTAAAGAAAAAAGTAATTCTTCAGAACTTTGTTTGGATTTTCAAGTAGTAAATAAGGGGCGTTTTCATTCAATAATTCTAAATGTTGATGCTGGATTTTTACCGGTTATTAATTTTATAAACAAAAAAATACTTTCAAATGGTAAAGATTATTATTTCGATACGGTTATACTCAAGAGTGGAAAAAGTTTTAATTTTAAGGTTATTTTTGAATTACCTAAGGAGGTTTTGCATAAAGAGGAACTTGAAAAATTAAAATGCTTTGTTAATCTTTGTTATTATGATCTTAAGCCAATTAGATTTTTTTATAAAGAATTTAGTATTAATGATTTGGCTACAAATCAGGAAACTGAAATAAAGGAGAGTGTAGGAGTTAAAGAAGATGATTTTATGGATGAAATTAAATTAATCGAAAAAGAAAATGTTTTTTGTTTAAAAACGCCAATCATTACTCATTATGATGGTGTTGATTATGTTGTTTCGTTAATTAATAAAGGGATAGGTGAATTGAAAAATATAGATAAAAAATTTAAGGGAGTTGCTGTTTGTATTGCTGAAAGTTTGATTGCTATTATTCAGGGTAGGGTGGGGTGTGTTTATAGCATTGTTCCTTCCTCATTAGCCCAACTTTTTAATCATTATTTTAATGAAGATAGTTCTTTATCAAGTCCTTATGCTTTGGAGTTGGTTTTAAGGGATATTGGTTTTTTTAGGTTTTATTTTTCACTTTATCCTGGAATTATTGGAAAAGTTTTAAGAAGAAGGGGATGGTTTTATATTTTTGCTGGTAGAAAAGCTGCTGCTGTGGATGATGCTGGCGGCACGGTTAGACCATATGATAAATTTGTTGTTCTTGCTCCTGATAAACCAGATGAAATATCTATGAAAATTAAAGATAAAATAAATCAAAGTGGTTTTGAAATAGATGTATTTATTGTTGATGCGAATGATCTTGGTAAAGTTGATATTTTAGGCTCAACAAATGGGAAAATGAATAAAAAGATCATTGATTATTTAAGGAGTAATCCGCAGGGGAATGATGATGAGCAAACTCCTATCGTTTTTATCCCAATACATTAATAATTTGCTTTTGGTTACCTTATTTGTTGTTTTAATATATTTTTTAATTTTTGTTGATAAGCCAAATTTTCTTGATAATCAAGAGAAAAAAATAAAGGTTTATGTTTGTGGTGAGGTTGAGAGGCCAGGGGTTTATGAAGTTCCTGTTGGAGCAAGAGTTGAAGATGTATTAGGTTTAGCAAGAGTTAAAAGCAATGCGGACTTACAATCCATAAATCTTGCCAAAAAGTTAAGAGATGAAGATATGATAAGAATTTATCCTGTAAAAAAACAAATTGTAAAAATAAATATAAATACTGCTTCTGTTGAGGAATTATCAAAACTACCATCTATATCCTATAGAACAGCCAAGGAAATAGTGGAATACAGAGAAAAGTATGGAAACTTTACTAATATTAATGAATTATTAAGAATAAAGAGTATAAACGTCGAAGATTTGGAACAAATAAAGGATTACATCGAATTTTAAAAAGCTGTTTTAAGTTTAGGAGAAAGTTTAGGAATGGGATTATTTTGAAGCAAGATAAAAAGTTCAGGGGGTGTTTTTATGAGGAAAATAATGTTTTTATTTATGGTTTTTATCTTTTTAGTAAAGATTAGTTTTTCCTTAAGTTTGGAATATTTAGGGCATTCTTGTTTTGTTTTGGATATCAATTCAAAAAAAATAATGATAGATCCTTATTCTTTTGAGCTGAAATATCCTTTTTTATTGAATTATGATTTTAAAAATCTTGATCTTGTGGTAAGTACTCATGAGCATTTTGATCATTATAACGAACTTGTTTTTAAGATTTGTCAGAAATTTAATATCCCTTATTTTATTGGGACAAAAAATGATGGGAATGATTGGAATCCGATTGATTACGAACTTTCTGGAATTAGAATAATTTCAGTTAATACTTTTCATGATAAATCTAATGGAAAAGAAAGGGGTAAGAATTCTGCTATAATTTTTAGATCTGGTAAATTAAAGATTGTGCATTTGGGAGACTTGGGACATCTTTTGGATAAAAATCAAGTCGATAGATTAAAAAATCCTGATATACTTTTTATTCCTGTTGGTGGGTTTTTTACGATTTCTTCTTCCGAGGCAATAAGTGTCATAAATTCTTTATCTCCTAAGATAATTGTTCCAATGCATTATAAAACAAAATTCACTCAAGATTTACCTATTTCAAAAGTTGATGATTTTATAAAATTGTTAAATACAAGTTATCATGTTAAGTTTATTAAAGGTAGAAAAGTTGGAATAAACGAAGGAAAAATAGAAAAAAATACTGTTTTTGTTTTTGAGGGTATAAAATAAATGGGAAAAGTGGTTATTATTTGTCCTATTTTTAATGAAAAAGAAAATATAATAGATTTTTTATATAGCATTTCTAATTATATTAATGATGATGTTCATTTACTTTTGCTTGATGATTTTTCTACTGATGGTAGTAGAGAATTATTGCAAAAAATTAGTCAATATAATTTTTTGAATGTTTATTTTATTTTTAATGATTATAATTTGGGTTATGGAGAGAACTTGTTAAGAGGTTTTTTATGGGCTTTGGAAAAAGGTTATGAAATAATATTAACTATAGATGCTGATTTTCAACATCTACCTTCTTATATACCAATATTTATTAATTTGGCTGAAAAATATGAATTTATCACAGGTAGTAGGTATTCTTTTAGTAGTTTAAAAATTGATGAGAAGAATTTTTTTAGATATTTGATCAATAAAAAAATGGTTGAATTTGTTAAAAGTTTTTTTAATGTAAGAATAACCGATTTCTTCTGTGGTTTTAGAGCATATAGAAGAGATTTACTTAGTTATATTTGCAAAAATTTACTTGCTTTGAAAGAAAGGAGGGGATTACATTTTTCTTATGATTTTCCGATATATCTATGGATTGATTTACTTAGTTATGGTTGTGTTGTTAAGGAGTTTCCTATACCTTTCATTTTTTTCACCCACCGAAAGTTCAAAGGACGAAGTCCTTTCTCGGAGAGGGAGGGACGAAGTCCCTTCTCGAAGAGTGAAGGACGAAGTCCTTTCTCGGAGAGTGAAGAGCAAGTTAATATCAATAATCATTACAAAAGAATCAAACTTTATGTAGATATCTTTTGTTGGTATTATTGGGAAAGAATGGGAAAAAAATCATTGATTGGTAAAGATTGTTGGTTAAGGAGGTAAAGGGAATGGTTATAAGATTTATTTTTTTTGTTTTTGTTATTTTTATCGTTTTATTTTTTAGTTCTTGTTCTAAGGGGGGTGAAAATGAAGAGATTATTTTTTGGTCTTCTTCGTTAAAGCCATATTTTACTGATTATATTGAGGGATGTATTAAAAATTTTGAGGAATTATATGGTATTAAAGTTGTTTGGCAGGATTATCCTTTGGATTCTGTTTATCAGAAAATAATTACTACTTATGGTAGTGATTTATCTCCTGATGTTGTAAATGTTAATCCTCAGATTGCTGCAGGGTTATATAAGAAGAATTTTGTTGTTAATGTATTGGTTTATGATAAAGATTTGGAAAAGAGTTATTATGGTAATTTAATTGAGGGGTGTAAAATATATGGAGCTTTGATAACTATTCCTTGGTATGCTTCTACTAAGATGTTAGTTTTTAATAAGGAGATTTTTGATTTTAGTAAGGTGAAGATTAATGATTATAAAGGTTTCTTGGAAGTTGTTAAGAGTATAAAGGATAGGGAGGGGGTTTATGGGTTTTATCCTTTTGTAAAGTTTGAGCAGGATATGTTGGCTTTGGGATTGATCGATTCTCCAACGGATCCTTTCAATAATAGGGTTATGAGTTTTTTTGAGGGTTTAAGGGAGTATAAGGAGTATTTGCCATCTGGCTTTTTGGCTTCTTCTGTTGATGTTGCTTATTCTATGTATAAAGACAGGAAGGTTGCTTCTATTCTCATTGGCCCTCAGTTCTTGTATAGGATAAAAAAGGAAGATCCTAATTTGTATAAAAGCACTGATGTTATGCTTTTTCCTTTCCCTAATTATCCTGTTAGTTTAATGAGTTTATCTGTTTTAAATAATAGGGATGTAAAGAGGATAGAGAATTCTATAAAATTTGTAAGATTTTTGACGAATTTTGAAAATCAAGAGAAGTTCTTTGAGATTGTTCCTGTATTACCCACAATACAAGGTAATTATGTTGCGAAGGATGATGATGAATTAATAAGAAAGGCAAAGAGTGAAATGTTAAAAGTTTTTCCAAAAGCTAAAGTTTTTGATTTTTACTTTTATTCTGTTATTCCTGACCCTCTTGTTAGAAGTAATATTTTCAAAAACTTTTTAAATGATGTTTTTAATAGTCAGGATAAACTTAAGGATATTCAAGAAAGGTATAGAAAAATTTGGTTAGAGGAAATAAGTAAAAATAAATGAACTAAACTTTCTTTAATTATGGTTTGATATTTTTGTAGGAAAATATATCTTTTTGTTGAATATATTATATATGAAGCTTATATAACAGTTGTTAGGAGGTGTTTGTAGAGGTGTCAAAGTTACCAAAGATAAGAATAAAAATGGTTGGATGGGATCATGAAGAATTGGATAGGTCTGTTAGTAAGATAGTTGATGTTGCTTTGGGAACAGGTGCTACAATTTCAGGACCTGTTTATTTACCTGTTAAGAGAAGGCTTTTTTGCGTGACAAGATCTCCACATGTTGATAAAAGGTCAGGAGAACATTTTGAATTGAAAATTCATAAAAGGTTGATTGATATCATAAATTACACTCCAAAAACGATAGAAGAAATCAAGAAGATGGAAGTTCCTGCAGGGGTGGAGGTTTTTATTAAGACAATATGATACAAAATCCATTTAGGACTTTTAAGAATAGTGCATATCTTTTTTACTGGGCTTTCAATACATTTTCATTATTAGGTACTTGGATTGATTTTACTTTAAGGCAGTGGATTATAGTTGAAATGATTAAGAACGAAAGAGCAGCTACTCAATATGTTGGGTTTTATAATTTGGTTAGATTCATTCCTTCTTTATTTTTATCTTTTATAGCTGGTTATTTATCTGATAGGATTGGTGCGAGGTTGATTTTATTTTTTGTTAGTTTAATAGATTTCTTTAATGCTTGTGCTATTTCATATTTGGTTTACACTAATAATTTGAATGTTTATAATTTTATGATTTTGGCTTTGTTTTTGGGGATAACGAATAGTTTTTATTTTCCTTCGAGGAGCAAATTGATTAATAGTATTGTGCAGGATAAAGAGGATATACCAAGTTCATTTAGTTGGCAAGGTATTTCGTTTAATTTATCAAAGATTATTGGACCTGTTGTTGCTGGTATGATTGCAAAAAATTTTGGTTTAGCATTGGGTTTTCTATTAAATGCTATTTCTTATATCCCACTTATTTTTTATCTTTTGTTCTTAAATGATAAAGTGGGAAATAATAGTTTTGAAGATAAAAGGAATGTTTTTACTTCTATACTTGAGGATTTTAAAAACACTATTTCTTATGTTTCTTGCCGGGTTAAGTTAAAAAAATGTTTTTACAGTATATTTACGATTAATTTTTGGGGTATATCGCTGATGTCCTTCCTTCAAGTTTTTACTAAGGAAATATTGAATGAGAATATAAATTATTTTTCGTATTTGCTTTCTATGCTTGGTTTAGGTGCTGTTATAGGTGCTTTTTTTGTGGCATCTACTAATTATCAGGTTATATTGAATACAAGAGAAGAAATTTTCATAATTATTTATGGAATTTGCATTTTATTATTAACTTTATTACCAAAATTTTCATTTTTTATTATGTTTTTGATTGGTTTTTCTCAGTCATTGGTATTTGGTTTTACTAATAACAAGGTGCAGTTATTAACGGATAATGATATGATAGGTAAAGTTAGCGGGATATATTCTTTGTTTAATATTACTCTTTCATATTTAGGAGTATTTGTTATTTCACAGGTTGGTTATTTATTTGGAGTTTTAAATTTGTTTAAAATTGTTGCTTTTATTGTTATTTTTTCTGCTTTTATGATTGGTATAAAAGTAAAGGAGGGATAGAGTATGAAGGAAGTAAAAATGGGAATTTTAGGTGTTAAAATAGGTATGACAGAGATTTATCAGGATAAGGAGCTTGTGCCTGTTACTGCTATTCTTGCAGGGCCATGCAAAGTTATAGAAGTTAAGATGAATGAAAATTATTGTGCTTTGAAATTGGGTTTTGTTAAAGTTGATAAATTAAATAAGCCTTTAAGTGGGGTATTCAAAAATGTTGGTGAAAAGTATAAAGTTATTGCTGAGGTAAGAGTGGATAAGGAAACTGCTTCCAAGTATAAGGTAGGAGATGTTATAGATGTTAATGTTTTTTCAAAAGGGGAGTTGGTTAATGTTACTGGTTTTACAAAGGGTAGAGGTTTTTCGGGTATGATAAAAAGGTGGAATGCTTCAAGAGGGCCGATGTCTCACGGAAGTAAGCATCATAGAAAAGCAGGAAGTAATGCTACTTCAAGGATAGGACCAACCAGACCAGGTAAAAGAAGACCAGGAAGATATGGTAACGAAAAAGTTACTATAAGGAATTTGAAGATTATTGATATTATACCTGATAAAAACATTATTTTGGTTAAAGGTGGAATACCAGGACCTAAAAATTCAGTTGTTAAGATAGTAAAGAATTAAAAGAGGTGAAAGTGTTATGAAAAAGGATGTTAATGTTTATAAATGGGATGGAAAAGGTAAGTTAAGTGTTGTTGAAAATTTGAGTTTTGAGTTTTTGAAGGATCCGTCTGCACATCATTTGCATCAGCATCTTATTATGCAGTGGTCTAATAGAAGGTTGGGGACAGCTTCAACAAAGAGAAGGGGAGAAGTAAGAGGTGGAGGAAGAAAACCTTGGCCTCAAAAACATACGGGAAGAGCAAGACATGGTAGTATTAGATCTCCAATTTGGAGGAAGGGTGGAGTTGTTTTTGGACCAAAACCAAGAGATTGGTCCATTAAAATGAATAAAAAAGAAAGAAAATTAGCACTTTATTCTCTTATTTATACAAAAATAGATGATTTTATCGTGCTTGAAAATTATGATATTAATCAACCGAAGACAAAGAATATTGATTTGCTAATTAATAGTTTGCAAAATGAATTTGGAAAAATTAAAAAGGTTGTTTTCTTGTATTCTGATAAGGATCAACAAACTGTTAATCTTATTAAGAGTGCAAGGAATCATGAAAAGGTTAGAAAGGTTTTGAAAGCAAATAATATAAATGTAGAGGATTTGTTAAGTGTTGATAAGGTTATTGCTGATAAGAAATCTCTTTTGAAGTTAAAAGAATTATTTGTGGATTATGTAAATAAGGGGGTAAAAGAGCATGAGCAAGCAAAAGTTGGAGCATAAAAAATTGAAATTAAGTCCTTTTGAAATTATCTTAGAGCCTGTATTGACTGAAAAAGCAATATTGATGAATAAAGGAAATTTAAAGAAATATGTTTTTAAGGTACATAAGGATGCAAGTAAAGGTGATATAAAGGATGCTGTAGAGCAAGTTTTTAATGTAAAAGTCCACAAAGTTAATACTATTAATATTCCTCAAAGGACAAAATATTTTAGATACAGACATAAATACAATAGGAATTCTTACAAGAAAGCTATCGTTACTTTAAAAGAAGGATATTCTATAGATATTATTGACAAAAGTGTAGAAAAAGAAAAATAGGAGGATGTTGGTATGATAAAGAAAACAAAGCCTACTTCACCAGGTAGAAGATTTGTAACTTACTATGATTTTAAGAATATTTTAACAACCGATGAGCCTTATAAACCTTTAACTGTTATAAAAAAACCTAAGGCTGGTAGGAATAATCAGGGAAAGGTCACAGTAAGGTTTAGATGTGGAGGGCATAAGAAAAGAATAAGAATTATTGATTTTAAAAGAAATAAGGACAATATGCCTGCGGTTGTTAAAACAATAGAATATGACCCTAACAGAACATCGTGGATTTCTTTGGTTGAATATGAGGATGGAGAAAAGAGGTATATTATAACTCCTGAAGGTTTAAAGGTTGGGGATGTTATAATGTCGGGTGAGAATGTTGAGATTAAGATTGGTAATTGCTTACCTCTTAGAAGTATTCCTGTTGGAACATTCATTCATAATATAGAGTTGTATCCTGGTAAAGGGGGTCAACTTGCGAGATCTGCAGGTAGTGTTGCTCAATTGATAGGGAAAGAAGGGGATTATGCAATAGTCAGGTTGCCTTCAGGGGAAATTAGAAAGATAAATTTGAAATGTAGAGCAACGATTGGAAGAGTTTCTAATGCTGACCATTCCAATATTGTGATAGGTAAAGCTGGAAGGAATATACATTTGGGTTGGAGACCTCATGTTAGGGGTAGTTGTATGAATGTTGTTGATCATCCACATGGAGGAGGAGAAGGTAGAACACATCCAGGAAGGCCCAGTGTTACTCCTTGGGGTAAGCCAACTGTCGGATATAAAACAAGAAAGAAGAAAAAGCCTTCTAGTAAATTTATAATTTCAAGGAAGGCTAAGAAATAGAGAGGTGGTTTTATGGGTAGAAGTTTAAAGAAGGGGCCATATGTTGATCCAAAATTATACAAGAAAGTCTTAAAGGCAAAAGAAAAGGGTGAAAAAACTATTAAAACTTGGTCAAGAAGGAGCACGATTATACCTGAAATGGTTGGATTAACTTTTTTAGTTCATAATGGTAAGGGGCATGTTCCTGTTTATGTTACTGAGCAGATGGTTAATCACAAATTAGGGGAGTTTGCTCCAACAAGGACATTTAAAGGCCATCCTGATAAGAAAGCTGCAAAAGCCGCTAAGAAGTAATGTATGGGAGGTTTAATGATATGCAAGTGTATGTCTTTAAAATAAGGTATAAAAAGAATAAGGAAGATAAAGATTACTTAACTGAAATAATTTTTGCAAAAAGTTTGAGTGAAGCAAAAAGATTGGCTCATGAGAAATTCTGGAAAGAAAAATGGAGTGAATTTAGTGTTGATTTTCTGAAATTTAATGCTTATGCTCGATATTTGAGGACTTCCTATAAAAAATTAATGCCGATATTAAATTTAATAAGAGGTAAAAATTTGGATGAAGCTATTAATATTGTTGCTTTTATTCCTCGTAAAGCTGCAAGGATGGTTGAAAAATTACTTCTTTCTGTTAAAGCTAATATAGAATATCTGCTTGATAGGTATCCGAATTTGAATATAAATAACTTTTTTATTTTGGAATTATTTGCTACAAAGGGGCCTTTTATTAAGAGGTGGGATACAAAATATAGAGGAATGGGAACCAGGATTTTAAAACCAATGTCTCATTTAACTGTTAGAGTAGGGTATAAAGAAATGGCTAAAAAATTGAAAAAAGAAAAAGAAGTAGTAAGGGGGTAGATTATGGGACAGAAAGTTCATCCTAAAGCTTTAAGACTTGGAATAAATAAGTATTGGGATAGTATTTGGTTTTTTCAAAGAAAGAAGGATTATCAGGATGCTGTTATTGAGGATCATAACATTAGAAAGTTTATCTTTAAAGAAGTAAGAAAGAGTATTATTCAAAGAATGGGAATAAAAGTAAAAGAGGGTAGTGCAAAATTTAAGGATCCTAATCCTGCTTCTATTGAAAAGATTATTATTCGAAGAAAAGGCCCAAGTGTGTATATAACGATTTATACTTCTAAACCGGCTGTTATTATTGGTAAAAAGGGAGCAGAGATAGAGAATTTGAGAGTAAAAATACAGAAGGAATTTGGTAAGCAAGATGTTTTTGTCGAGGTAAGAGAGGTTGAGCATCCTGATTTGAGTGCAAAATTGGTTGCTCATACTATTGCAAGACAACTTGAGCAACGGGTTAGTTTTAGGAGAGCTATGAGGGCTGCTGCTATTAGGGTTATGAGAGTGGGAGCACAGGGGATTAGGATTGAAGTTTCAGGTAGATTAGATGGTGCGGAATTAGCAAGAACTGAAAGAATAATTCTTGGGAAAGTACCTTTGCAGACTCTTGCTGCTGACATAGACTATGCTTTGGATGAGGCTTTAACTAAGTGGGGAGTTATTGGAGTGAAAGTTTGGATTTATAAAGGATTAGCATTTAAAGATGAGGAAACAAGGAAGCAGTTTGAAATACTTGAAAAACTTAAATTAGCTAGTATGCCTAAGGAATTAGTATAAAGGGGTGGATAATTATGTTAGCACCTAAAAGAACAAAATACAGAAAAACACAAAGAGGTAGAATGAAAAGAAAGGCTACAAGAGGAAACAGAGTAGTTTTTGGAGATTTTGGATTGCAAGCTTTGGAACCTGCTTGGATAACTGCCAATCAAATAGAAGCAGCAAGAATAGTTATATCTAAGAATTTGAAAAAAGGTGGAAAAATTTGGATAAGGATTTTCCCTCATAAAAGTGTTACTAAAAAGCCTGCTGAAACAAGAATGGGTGGGGGAAAAGGGGATGTAGATAGATATGTTGCTGTAGTTAGGCCAGGAACAATTATGTTTGAGATTACTGGCCTTAAAGAAGATCAAGCTTTTGAAGTTTTAAAACAAGCCTCTTATAAATTACCTATAAAAACAAGAGTTGTTGTAAAACAGGGGTGATAAAATATGAAATCAAGAAAAGAGCTGGAACTATTAAGAAGTATGAGCTATAGTGATTTAGTTAAAGAATTAAAAAATGTTCGAAAGGAGCTTTTTGAAACAAAAATAAAATCTACTTTAACAGGTGAATTTAAACCACATTTATTATCTGATTTTAGGAAAAAAATAGCAAGGATAAAATATTTGATGCATGTTAAAAGGAGTGATATGAATGAGAAAAAATAAAAAGAAATTTGTTGGAATTGTGGTTAGTGATAAAATGGATAAGACTGTTGTTGTAAAAGTGGAGATAAATAAAATGCATCCGAAGTATAAAAAGGTTATAAAAACATATAGAAAATTTTACGCTCATGATGAGAAAAATGAGGCAGGAGAGGGTGATAAAGTTTTGATCATGGAATCTCGTCCTCTTAGTAAATTGAAAAGGTGGGTTGTTTTAAAGGTTTTAGAAAAAGCTCAAAAGGTGTAGGGGAGTGATAAAGATGTTACCAAGGATGGCAAAATTGGATGTCGCAGATAATTCTGGTGCAAAAAAAGTTCAATTAATAGGTACCTACGGAGCTTCCCAGAAAATCTACTCTCAGATCGGAGATATTGTTAAAGTATCTGTTAAGGAAGCTATACCTAATTCTAGTATAGAGAAAGGCGATGTTGTTAAAGCTGTTATTGTAAGAATGAGAAAAAAGTACAGACGATCTGATGGAAGTTATGTATCTTTTGATAATAATGCAGTTGTTATTATTGATGATCAAGGTAATCCGAAGGGAACAAGAATTTTTGGGCCAATACCAAGAGAGCTAAGGGAGAAAGGATTTGCTAAGATATTGTCATTGGCTACCGAGGTTGTGTAAGGGGGTATTTTTATGAAGGTTAAAAAAGGAGATAAGGTTATAGTTATAAGTGGTAAGAATAAGGGAGAGGTTGGTAAAGTTGTAAAGATAATAAAAGATAAAGCAATAGTTCAGGGTATAAATAAGGTTAAAAAACATATTAAATCTCCCAATCCCGATCATAAAAAACCCACTATAGTTCAGGTTGAAAGACCTATTCATGTTTCTAATCTAATGGTTATAGATCCAACTGATAGTAAGCCTACAAGAGTAGGTTATAAGTTTATTGAAAAAGAAGGGAAAAGAATAAAGATAAGAGTTTCTAAAAGAACACAACAGGAGATAAAGGTTGAAAAATAGGAAATCCGCTTTGCCGAGGAAAGCGGAATAAAAGTCTCGGCAGAACAAAAAACTATGTTAAAAATGAAAGAACTGAGGTTATATGAAAAATATAAAAACGAGGTAATCCCAGAATTAATGAAAATTTTTAATTACAAGAATGTTATGCAGGTGCCAAGAATAGAAAAGGTTGTTGTTAATATGGGGATTGGTGATGCAACACAAAATCAGGATATTATCAAAAAAGTCCAGAAACAGTTAATGATAATTACTGGTCAGTATCCTATTGTTATAAGAGCAAGAAAATCTATTTCTAATTTTAAATTAAGGAAGGGTATGAATATTGGTTTAAAGGTAACCCTAAGGAAAGAAAGAATGTGGGCTTTCTTAGATAGGCTTATTTCTATAGTTTTACCAAGAATAAGAGATTTTAGAGGAATAAGTCCTAATTCTTTTGATGGAAAAGGGAATTATAATTTAGGAATAAAGGAACAAATAATATTTCCTGAATTATCTTATGATGATATTGATAAGATTAGAGGTATGGATATTAATATAACCACTACTGCGACTACCGATAAAGAGGCATTTGAACTTTTGAGGCTTATTGGATTTCCTTTTGCTAAAAAAGGATAAAACAAATAGAAAAGGGGGTTGATTATGCCAAAGAAATCTCAAATAGAAAGATGGAAAAGGGGACCTAAATTCCCTGTTAGGTTTAGAAATAGATGTAGGGTTTGTGGAAGGGCCAGGGGATATTTTAGAATGTTTGGTATATGTAGGATGTGTCTTAGGAAGATGGCTTATCAAGGATTGTTACCCGGAGTTAAAAAAGCAAGTTGGTAAGAGAGGTGAAAAATAATGGTTAACGATCCTATTGCTGATATGTTTGCGAGGATAAAAAATGCTATAAATAGAAGAAAAGAAGTAATCAAAATACCTGGCTCTAAATTGAAGAAATCAATACTTGAATTGCTAAAAAAGGAAGGCTATATTGCAGATTACTCTATTGAACCTATTAATGATTACTCATATAATTTTGTTGTTAAATTAAAGTATCATAAAGGAAAATCTGTCATAAATGATATGATAAGAATTAGTAAACCAGGAAGAAGGATATATAAACCGCATAACGATATACCAAGGATATTATCAGGTATGGGATTAACTATTGTGTCTACATCTAAAGGAATAATATCTCATAAGGAAGCATTAAAGAATAAAGTTGGTGGAGAAGTTATAGGATTTGTATACTAAGGAGGAGATAGATTATGTCTAAACTTATAAAGAAACCAATAATATTACCACCTAATACTAAAGTTGAAATTAAAAAAGACGAAGTTGTTGTAACTGGGCCAAAAGGAACAATTACAAAAAAGTTTGAGCTGGATCTTGTGGATTTTAAAATAGATAATAATCAAATTTTTGTTTCCCCTAAAGTGGATGGACTTTCAAAAAGAATAGGTAGATTTGTTTCAAAATTAGTGGGAACTTATTGGAGTATTCTAAATTCAATGGTTATAGGAGTTAATCAAGGTTTTTCTAAAACTTTGCAAATAGTAGGATTGGGTTGGAAGGCTAATCAAAAAGGTGAAAGTGTCGAGTTATTGGTAGGATACTCACATCCTGTTGTTTTTACACCACCAAAGGGAATTACTGTAAAAGTTGAGGAACCCCAAAAGATAGTAGTAAGTGGCATAGATAAAGAACTTGTTGGTCAAGTTGCTGCTAATCTTAGAAAAATAAGAAAACCTGATAGCTATAAGGGTAAAGGTATTAGGTACGCTGATGAAAAACTTGTATTAAAAGAAAGTAAGAAAGGAGTAAAAGGTAGGTAGGTATTTATGAAAGTAAGAGCTTCTGTAAAAAAAATATGTGCCTACTGTAAAGTTATTAAAAGGCGAGGAAAAGTGAGAGTTATTTGCACTAAATCTAAAAAACATAAACAAGTTCAAGGATAAAGGATGGGATGATATATGCCAAGAATTGCAGGTGTCAATATACCAGAAAATAAGCAATTATGGATATCTCTAAGGTATATTTATGGCATTGGTCCTGCCAGAGCAATGGAAATACTAAAAAATACAAATATCGACCCTTACAAAAAAGCAAAGGATTTAACACCCGAAGAAATATCAAAAATACAAAAGTATATAGAAGATAATTATGTTGTAGAAGGAGATCTAAGAAGGCAAATAAACCAAAATATTAGGGAACTAATAGAAATAAGATGTTATAGAGGTATAAGACATCAGAAAGGATTGCCGGTAAGAGGACAAAGAACAAGGACAAATGCAAGAACAAGAAAGGGACCAAGGCCAAATAGAATAGGAACAAAGAAAAAGTAGACAATGAAAATACTCGCTATAGATTGGGGAAAAAAAAAATCGGTTTAGCTATAGGAGATAGCCAATTTAAAATAGTATCTCCACTTAAAATTATTCCTAATAATTCTCAAGCAATAAACGAAATAGTAAAAATAATGCAGAAATACTCTGTGGAACTAATAGTAATGGGGCTTCCTATTTTTCCAGTATCAAAAAAACCGAATGAACTTATGCCATCAATAAAAAATTTTTCTAATAGATTAAAGAAACAAATTAAGGATCTTTTAAATAAAGATGTTGAGATTAAGTTTGTAGAAGAAGAATACACTACGGAGATAGCAAAAATAAGATATAGAATTTCAAAAGAAGTAGACAAATTAGCTGCTGCAGTTATTTTGGAACAATATTTTAATGGAGGTTAAAATATGATAATAACGCATGAAATCGGTTCTCTTGCTAAACCTTCGTGGAGGGTTAAACCTTTTAGAAACATCCCTCTTAGTGAAGAGGATTTAAACGAGGCTATAAAGTGGGCTAAAAGATTAAATATAAAAGAGGAAGTAGAGGAAGTATTGGATATTATCAGAAAAAATTTAGGTAATCCTAATATTGGGCAAGACGAAAAGAAGAAAATAATTTTCTATTCTTCTTTGTATGCAACAAGATTGCTTGAAAATACTGGTATAGATTTAGTTTATGATGGAGAACAACATAGAAGTGAAATGTATGAGTATCCTATTAGGCAAATAGAGGGATTTGAGTTTAAAGGGCATGTTAGAAGCTTTGATAATAAGTATTACAAAAAAGCAAGTTTGATCACTAAACCTAAGTTAAAAAACACTTATCATACTGAAGAAACAAAAGTTATTAAGTCTTTTGCTAAGAAAAAAATAAAAATTCCTATAACAGGTCCATACACACTTGTTGATTGGTCTTTTAACGAATATTATTATAATATTGATTTATTTAACGTTGAGGAAAATGAAAGAATGGCTCGAAAGGAATTTTTAAAAGATATGTCTTTTATAATAAGACAAAACATAGAGGATATGATTAATAACGGTGCTGATTTTATTCAGATCGATGAACCTGCTGCGACTACAAAAAAGAATGAAATAGAAATGTTTGTTGATACTATATATCAAACTGTTGTTGGCTTACAGGATAAAGCTGTTTTTTCGATACACATATGTTTTTCTGATTATTCCTTACTTTTTCCGTATGTGGAAAAATTACAGGGATTAATAACTGAATTACATTTTGAATATGCTAATAGAGATAGCTGGGATATGAATAATAGAAAAGGTTATGAAATATTGAAATATTTTAAAAATAATAATTTTATCGTTGGTTTAGGAGTCATTGACGTTCATACTGATAGGGTTGAAAGTGTTGAACTTATAAAGAGCAGAATACTTTATGCTTTAGATATAGTTGGTGATAGAGTTTATGTTGCTCCTGATTGTGGATTAAGGACAAGGACTTGGCAAGTAGCTTACGAGAAATTATCTAATATGGTAGAAGCAGCAAGATGTATAAGTTAGAGATTTTGGAAGAATGCGAAAGTACGCAAGAAGAAGTAAAGAAAAGATTGAATGAAACTTCAGATATTGCTGTTCTTTCTCTAAAACAAAGCAAAGGAAAGGGAAGCTATGGTAAAGAATGGATCTCCGACAGAGGAGGATTATATCTGTCTTTTGATTTTCCGTCTATAAATACAACGATTCCTGTTTCGATTGTTTTTTCTTTGTTGGTTTTGGAATCGATTAACCAATATTTGGATATTGAAAAACAAAATTTTATCAAAAATTATATAGGAATAATATTCCCAAATGATCTTGTTTTAGAAATAGATAATAATTTTTACAAGATTGGCGGGATATTAGTTGAAAGTTTAAGAAATAAATATATTATAGGAATTGGGTTTAATGTTAATAATAATATTTCTTCTTATCAACTTGAGCACAAGGCTATTAGTTTAAAAGAGTTCTTTGAAAAGGAGATAAACTTAAGCATTGATTTTGATGTCTTTAAGATAGCTAAAATTATAATTTCTAAAGCCCAAGATTTGAGGTATTCTTTAAATGGAAACGATTATCTTTTTCCTGAATTTTTGAAAAAATTGGATAAATTTGATTTTACTAAAAAACTTAGAAATGTTGATGTTATTCTTTTTATGGATGGTAAAGAAATTGTGGATAGATTTGATCAATTAAAGGTAGATTTCCAAAATAGAAAAATTATCTTTTATAAGAATAGGATGAGAAAAGAATTAGATTTTGAAAAAATAAGGAGGATATTATATTAATTATTAATAATACCGTCGAATTTATTTTCATCAAGTTTATTTTTATTTATTTCATTTTCATTAGGTATTTCATTTGATATTTCATCCAATACTAATTTTTTTAGTTTTTTTAATGCTTTAGATTGTATTCGAGATATATTTACTTGGAATGTATTTAGTTTTTTAGCTATTTCTTCTTGGGTTAAACCTTCGAAAAATTTTAGATTTATAACTGTTTTTTCTAATGGATCTAATTTGGATATTGCTTCTTGTAGAGATACTTTTTTATCGATATCTTCTAAGAAGTTTTCGTTATCTGTGATTATTTCTACGATTGGTTTTTTATTTTCTAGAACACTATCTTCTATTGAGTATAATTTATTTTTTGAAAATTCAAAAAATTCTATTAATTTTTCCTTGTTTATTTTGGTATATTCCTCTAATTCTTTTAGAGTTGGTGGCCTTTTTAGCTTTTCTGTTAATTCTCTTATTTTTTGTTTAATAAATGTTTGGCTTTCATATATTTCTCTTGGGGGTTTTATTAAATTATAGAAATCTCTATAATATTTTTTTATTTCTCCGATTACATATAGTGAGGCAAAGTTTATAAAGTTGTCGGATTTATTAAAATCAAAGTTTTCTATCGCTTTTATTAATCCTATTACACCATTTTGAATATTATCTTCTACTTCTTGTGGTTTGGAGTGTTTATAAGCTAAATATTTTATGTAAGGTAGTAGTAGTTCTACTATTTTATCACGGTATTGATTCTCTTTGGTTACATGGTATTTTTTTAGAAGAAGATTTATTTCTTCTTTTTTCATTATAAAAAGTAAAGTTACTTAATTTACTTATTTTTTTATGCTTGGTTTTTTTATATAGTTGATTAATATATTTTTATGGTCTGTATCGATATAGCATTCTTGGGAAGGGTATTGCTTCTCTTACGTGTTCTAATTTACATATCCATGCTACAAATCTTTCGATACCTAAGCCGAAGCCGCTATGAATTGCACTTCCATACTTTCTTAAATCCAAATACCACTGATAATCTTGTATTGGTATATTTTCTTCTTTCATTCTTTGTAATAAGATTTCATAGTTATCTTCTCTTTGGCTTCCTCCAACTATTTCCCCGTATCCTTCTGGAGCTATTATATCCATGTTTAAAACAAAGTTTTGGTTTTCTGGATCTATTTTCATATAGAATGGCTTTATATTTTTGGGATAATGTGTTATAACAACGGGTTTATCAAAGCTTTCTGATATTGCACTTTCTTCAGGGGATCCAAAATCGTCTCCAAAATTAAATTCTAACCCTTTACTTTTTAATATTTCTACTGCTTCAGAGTATCTTATTCTATAGAATGGTGGCGTTATTTTTCTTAAATTATCAACATTTCTTTCTAAAAGTTGTAATTCATAATAGTTATTTTCTATTATTTTTTGAATGGTGTAGGAAATCATATTTTCTGCTATATTAATTATGTCTTCTAAAGTGGCGAATGCAACTTCGGGTTCTACCATCCAAAATTCTATTAAATGCCTCCTTGTTTTACTTCTTTCTGCTCTGAAAGTTGGACCAAAACAGTATACTTTACTGAATGCTAATGCTCCTGCTTCTTGGTATAACTGTCCACTTTGGGATAGATACATCTTTTCACCAAAGTAATCGACTTCGAACAATGTTGTTGTACCTTCACATGCCGATGGTGTGAATATCGGACTATCGAATTCTATAAATCCTTCTTTATGTAAAAATTCTCTTATGTAGTTTTTTACACTATGTCTTATCCTTAGAATGGCAAATTGTTTTCTACTTCTTATCCATAGATGCCTGTGATCCATTAAAAAATCGATACCATGTTCTTTAGGAGTTATAGGATAATCCTCTGTTTTAAAGAGTATTTTTAAATTTTGTACAAGTATTTCAAAACCTAAGGGTGATCGTTTATCTTCTTTCAGTAATCCTTGAACTTCGCAGGTGCTTTCTTGAGATATTTCATCAAACGTGCTAAAAAGATCGGGGTTTTCTATGACACATTGGATAAAACCTTTGCCATCTCTTATTACTAAAAATCTTATTTTTCCGCTACTCCTTTTTATCCATACCCATCCTCTTATTGTTACTTGTTTTCCTTCTAAATTTTTCCCTTCTTTTCTAATTTTTTCAGTATCTATTATGATTTTTTCAGTTATACCCATAATACCATCTCCTACCGTATTTTATTTTATTATTTTTTTTATTTCTTTGTTAATTTTCTCAGGGAAAACGTATTTAAAGATTTCTGTAATGTATGGGTTCAATTGTGAAATAAATTGGTAAGAGTATGAATCCATTATGTATTGTTTTAAGTACCCTTGTGTTGGAAAGATCGATATTATTAAAAATATTGCCCACCAGAAGATGAGGGTTTTCAATGTTGCTAATATTCCACCTATTAATTTATTGGTTTTATCGATTACTTCAGATGTTTTTGAGTATAACTCTAATCCATAACCTATCGCCAAGATAATAAAAAATGAGATAAAGAATATGATAATACCTGCAAGAAAATTAAGAAAACCTTTGTTTTCAAATTTTATTATTGAATTTACTAAGTGAGCGAATGGTTCTGTCAAATTGAACGTTGCTATTATGGCAATGATTAAAGCAAATAAATCGGTTAATTCCGCTATTATACCTCTTTCATAACCTATTTTAAATAAAGCCAAAAATGATATTAAAACTATTATATCAATCATTAATAAAAATCATTTACTTTTTATTGCTTTGGTAATTAAAGATGATATTAAGGATGGATTTGCTTTTTTGGAACATTTAGCAATGATTATTCTTGAGTCATCTATATTTGTTATGATTTGATAGTATGAATTTGTATCTATTACTATATTATTTATTGATTCTGAGGAGAAGCTGGACATCATTGATAAATCCTTGAATGTTGCTATTATAGTTGATAATAGAAAATCATCTATTGATTCATTTGAAGAATATTCTAATTCTTCACTTTCTGTGTTTATTATGTGAAATTCTTCTAATGGAGGAATATTGGAAAGTTTATTAACTATATTATCTATTAACATTTGTATTTTTTCCTCCCTTTTTTCAATCTTTTTAGCTTTTCCAATTTTTTTATCGATATTTTTTATTTCATTTATATTGATTTCTTCAAATTCTTCTTTTATTTTCTCTTCATCATTTTCTTGGACTTTTTCTTCAATGGTTTCTATTATTTCAATTTGATCATATTCGATTTGATTTATTAAATTAGTTGATTCTATTTTTTCTTCTATTTTTTGCTCAATGTGCTCATCTTCTTTACTAATTTCTTCAACATCTAATTCTTTTTCTTTGTTTTCTGTTAATTTTTCTTGATTTGTTATTTCTTTTTCTGTTTCTTCTACTGATTTTTCTTCTGTTTCCTCTACCAATTCTTCTGCATTTACTTCAATAGTTTTCTCTTGGTCTTCCTGTATGACTTTAATATTGTTATCCATCTCTTCCTTTTCTTCTTCTATTTTTTCTTTTTCTATTTCAATCTCTTCTAATTTTTCCTCTTTTTTATCTTCTGTGTTTATACTTTCTTTTATAATATCTTCCTCTAAAGTTTCTATTTCTTCGATTTCTTTTTGGGGTTGTGTTTGTTGTTTTTTAACTTCTTCTTTTTTATCTATTTCTAATAAAAGAGCTTCTATTTCTTTATCTAACTCATCAAGGGATATATCTGAAGTTTGTTTATCTTCTATTTTTTTTTCCTCTTTTATGGATTCTTCCATTTCAATTTCAAATTTTATATCCTGAGGTCTATATTTAATCATTGATTCTAAAGTTTCTAATAAATTTTCTTCTTCTAATCTTTTTTTGAGAAACATTGGTAGGTAGCTTAATAGGTCTTCTTCAGTTAATTGTATTAGATAAATAATAGCTTCTATATCTGTATATTCGTCAAATGATACATCTATAATTATCCCATTTTTCAGAATCATTTTTCCTGTTAGGCTTCCATGATTTAATATAAGTTCTATGACATTTGCTTTCTGTTTTAGTTTTTCTATTGTTTTAATTAGACTTTCCCTTTCTAAATCTACTATTTCTGTTATGTTTTCTACTTTTTTTATAGTCGATGATAACTTTTGTTTATCTGATGGTGGTGGTTTTAAGAATTCGGGTTTTTGGAATAGTTTTTCCCCCTTTGGATCTTTTCTTTCAAATCCTTGCATTTATATCTCCCCTTTTCTATATAAAAAACACAATATGATAGATCTTTAATCTTTTATATTTTCCCTGTTAAGAATTTTATAAGAAAAGTATATAAATCCCTTCTCCTTTTTTTAAAATAAAGTTAAATTATTGTAAATTTATTATTAACATTTTTTTTATTTTATTTCTACTTTCGCTCCTACTTCTTCTAATTTTTTCTTTATTTGTTCTGCTTCTTCTTTTGTAACGCCTTCTTTTACTGGTTTAGGAACGCTTTCTACAAATTCTTTGGCTTCTTTCAATTGCATATTAGTTATTTCTCTAACTACTTTTAAAACATTTATCTTTGCATTATCGGGATAGCTAACTAAAACGACATCGAAAGATGTTTTTTCTTCTTTTTCTTCGGTAGCAGCTGCAGCTCCTGCTCCTTGTGGGAATGCTGCAAATGCTACTGGTGCACTTGCCTGTACACCGAACTTTTCTTCGATTGCTTTTATTAAATCTACTAATTCTAATACACTCATTTGCCCTATTGCTTCTACTATTTGTTCTTTAGTAACCATAGTTTTTACCTTTCTTTACAAGCTTTTCGCTTGTCCAGAGTATTTTTATACCGCGCTCTTGAACGCGGTTATTGTTTTTCTTTCTTTTCTTTAACAGCTTGTAAAGCCCATAATAACTTTAGAATAATAGTGTTCAAAGTATTTGCTAATTTACTTACTGGTGCTTTCAAGGTACCTGCTAATTGAGCTAATAAGACTTCTCTTGGTGGTATTTTAGCTAATTGTCTTACTTCTTCTGCTCCTATTACTTTTCCTTCTAAAATACCGAACAATATTTCAGGAATATCCTCTTTTATATTTTTCTCTTTTCTAAAATTTGTAATTATTTCATCTACCTTTTTGGCTAATGATATAGGATCTCCTTTAGTATAATTTACTACTACTGCTCCTCTTATTTTGGGTACTAGTTCATTGTAATTTTTTTCTTCTAAAGCTATCTTTAGTAAAGAATTTTTTATTACTTTAATATCTCCACCTGCTTCCTCTATATCCATGTTATATTTGACAAAATCCCATGCTTTTAAACTTACATTTGGTTTTTGGTATAAAGCAAAGACTACGAGTTTGGAATTATTTACTATATCTCTTGCTTTGTTTAGATTTTCTTCTTTTTGTTTGCTTACTTTTGGAGTGTAGTTAGGCAAAACTTTTCTTGGCTTTTCTTTTAGTTTTAAAACAGACATTTCTCAAACCTCCTCTAAATTACCTATATCTATTTAAAATAATTTGACAACTATTATCATTTCCCTCCTTTATAAATAATTTTATCATATAAAGAATTTTTTTACAACCCATAGACAAGGGATTTTACATGCAAAGGATAAAATAATTAAATAGGAAAAATGGATGAAAAATTATTTATTAATAGATTAAAAGAAATTATAAATATATTCTCTACTGAAAATTTTTATTTGGCAATTGATAAAGCTAAAGAATTGAAAAAAGAACTTAATGATGATGAAGAAAAATTGTTTGTCGAAAATATAATAAAAATAATACAAGCAACATTGCTACTTAATCAACAGAATATTGACGAATCTTTGGAATTACTGGAATCTGCCTATTTTCAACTAAAAAATTTTAGACCTAACTATAAGGGACTTAAGGTTGAAAACCTACTTAATAATATAAACCAATCAATATCAGAAATAAAGAAAATAAGTAAAAAATGAGTTTATACGAAGAAAAGCTTTCAAAAACTATAAAAAAAATAAAGTTAGATAAAATTGTCAACTTTTCTATTCTTAATAAAAAAAATCTAAAATTATTTATTGTAGGTGGATTTATTAGAGATATACTTTTCAATAAAAGAGATTCAAAAATAGATGCTGATGTTGTTATTCTTATAAAATCAAAGAATATAGAAGATTATAAAAGTTTAATAAAGTGTTTGTGTAATGAATGTAATTACAAAATTGTTGAACTCGATAATAAAAACCTCGTTTACAGATCTATTATAAATCAAAACCTTTATTTGGATTTTACATATACACTTGACCTTAACCAAGATTTTAACAGGAGAGATTATACTATTAATTCCCTATATTTTGACCCTATGGATAAAAAATTAATAGATTTTGATGATTGTCTCAATGATATAAAAAACTATCTCCTAAAAGCTCACAATTTGGATAATTTAGTTTTAGACCCTATAAGAATGCTTAGGGGTATAAGATTTAAAAATGAATTTAATCTAACCTTTGAACAACAAACTTATGATTTCATTAAATCTAACTTTTTTCATGTTGTTAATACTAACCCAACAAGAATGAAACAAGAATTGATAAAAATATTTAATCTTAAGAAAACTTTTTCTGCTATAAATGATCTTGTCGATCTAAAATTTTTTGAATTATATGATATAAAGCTGAATAAACCGGATGAGTTGATTCAAATTATTAAAAGCTTTGATATACTGTACCAAATTTTTCAGGATGTTTTACCAAAGGAATATGAATTTTCAATCAAGGAAAAAAATTATTATCTTTTTCTTCTTTTATCTTCCTATATATTGAAAAATTCAAGAGATCTAAACTCATGGGGAATTTCCTTGTTATTTGGTGAAAATTTTATTAAAAAAGCCCAAAAAATACTTAATGACTGGAACAAAAGAGAAGACCCTAAATACATTATCAACAACTTCAAGCATAAAACAAGTAACCAGATTTTTGAAGTGATTTTTATTAACATGCTTATAAATATCTCAAAGATAAATAATGAAGAGTATTTATCTACACTTCAAACTTTGTTTAAAGTGTGTAACTATGTATGCGAACTAAAACGAACTATTATACCTTTCGATAAATATTCAGAAATATTCCAAGAAACAGATTATTCCAAATATATTGACTATGTTATATCTACACTTACCTAAGATTTAAATTAACATTTTTTTTACAAATTTTTGGATTTTTTTGCCCTTTGTCTACTAAATAAATTATAGATGAGTGAAGTTTACTTTAATAAATACAAGCCTGTATTTGAAAATTATAAAATCTTAAAAAATAGTAAAAAAAATAAAGGTAAAAAAAAGAGTTATATAGATTTCTTTACCCATAATAAAAATCATATTTATATTAAGAGTATTCCAAAATACATTTCAAATACCTCATCTATTCCACTTAGCTCTAATAACTTGTTTAAAGCTTTTTTGAAATCAATAAACAAAAATTACCTTATTCCTTCTGAATTGAAAGATTCTTTCCCACAAACTTTCAAACTGATAAATGATTTGGAATTTTTAAATTATAAAATTGATTATTACCAGCCTATATATAGCATTTTGTCTAACAGATTAGTTCAAAATTTTGATTATTTATTTAAGGCGGGGATTATATTTTTCCTTCTTGCTAATTCAAAAAATGATCAAAAACAAATAGATGAACTGAAAAACTTAATGAAAGCTAACAATGATACACTTTTGGATGAAGTAAATTTTTTCCTTGATAACCAAACTTACCTAAATAAAAAGGTTTTTGAGTTTTTATCAAATTTATTCTTGTCCAACTCTGTGTTTTATTCTTCAAACATTCCTCAAAATTCTTTTGAGTTATTTGTTGATTCAAAAAGAATATTATATGAATTAAACAATAAATCTTTTATAGATTCAAATCTTTTATCTGAAATAAATAATTTTCTTAATAGTTTTTCATCTTCTATTGGTATCAATTTGAATACTTACTTAAAAAATGTTAATTACTCTGATATAGAAATTTGGAGAAAAATTTTCTCTTACTTTTCCTCTATTTTGAATGTTTTTAATAATATTAAATCTTATCCAATACAAAATAAGCAAGACTTAGAAAAATTTTTGGAACTAATGTATTTATTAAACTTATCTGTTAAAGACTCTTCTAACGCTTTTTACGTACAAAACAAACTACCAAAGGAACACAAGGATATATTTTCTAAATCCATTGATAGTTATCAATCTTCTTCTTTTTCATATGATATAGCAGTTAAAAATACTTCTTCGGATTTCCTTTCTTCTTACAACCTTTATGTTAATTCTTTTATCAAAAAAACTCTAAAAAATAAAGATTTTTCTTATGGTGATTCATACCATTTTCTTAGAATATATCTCTATTCTTCTTACCTTTTAGAGTTATTGAAGAATTCAATGGATAATACTAACGAATTTAAACAATATAAACAATTTTTGGCTTCTACACTTTTGAATAAAGGTTTTGCTAATAATTTTTATCAAATTCTAAATTTACCAGACAAACAAAAAATTTTATCAGCTTTAGAAATATTGCGAACAGTTTCCTTAAGAGCTACTTTTTTTGCTTTTCCCAATGACCAAAATCTTCCTAAAGACAGAACTTTATACCTCAGACTTAACTTTTGGATAAAGGTGTTTAAAAATATTCCAAAAGATGATAATTATCAAAAAAATGTTAATTATATGCTTTCTTATTTAAGAAAAATATTATCTGACTACCCAAATACTAATCAATTAATTTCTGTTTTTTCTTTTTTAGATTCAAAGAATATAAACTATCTGATTACTTATTTAGATTCTATATTTTCACTACTTTCTTCTTCAAATATATCAAAAAAATATGAAAACCTTGATTATTTGTTTTCCCAGTCTGTAATCTATACTTATTTTCAAAATGAGCCTAATTTTTCTAAATCCATGGTTGATAATTTTATAAGTAATATTTATCAAAATGATAGAGAGTTATTGCCAATAACCGATGATTATAATTATTATTCTTCTCTTGATAGTAAATCATCTACTAATGCTTTGTTAAATGTGCTTGGATCATATTATAATAACTGTTTGGCTCTTTTATAAATTTTATTTGCTTTAATATGAATATTGAGAATTGTGATTTTGTGGTTATTGGAGCGGGTATAACAGGACTTTTTCTTGCTAAAAATTTAGCTGAAAAATATCCCAATAAAAAGATCATTATTATCGAAAAAGAAAAAGATGTTGGTTATCATACAAGTGGAAGGAATAGTGGTGTTATTCACGCCGGAATTTACTATAAACCAAACTCTCTAAAAGCTAAGTTTTGCAAGGAAGGAAATGAATTTTTAACAAATTACTGTCTGAAAAATAATATCCACATAAATAAGGTTGGAAAATTAATTGTCCCTACCAATGAAAAAGAATTAGAAAAACTCTATGAAATATATGATAGAGCAAATAAAAATCAAGCTGTTGTTAAATTGGTCGACTCATATGAAGCTAAACAAATAGAACCAAAAGTAAAAGTTTTTCAAAAAAGCAGTATGGAATCCTAATACTTCTACTGTCAACCCTCTTGATATGCTCTTTTCATTGAAGAAGGAATTAATTGAAAAGGAAATCGTTTTTTTATTTAATACTAATATTTTTAAAATAAATTGTAATGATAATACCCTAAAAGTAATTAATGGAAAAAGAATAACGATTATAAAATGGAGAGAGAAATTTATCAATTGTGCAGGTTTATACACAGATAAAATAGCTAAAATTTTTGGCTTAGCAAAACATTACATTGTGCTACCTTTTAAAGGATCATATCTTCAAACTAATAAAAGAATTCTTAACACTAATGTTTATCCAGTTCCTTTATTGGATAGTTTCTTAGGAGTCCATTGGACAATTTACAAAGATAAAACTAAAATTGGACCAACTGCATTCCCTGTGTTATCTAGAGAAAACTATCATCTCTTTGAAAATATAAAAATTAATGAACTTCTTCAATCTGTTATTTACAATCTAATTTTGGCAATAAAAAATGACAATTACAGAAAATTTGCTCTTGAGGAGATGAAAAAATATATTGGAAAAAATATTTTTCAACAGGGATTAAATTTAGTTGAATTTGATAAAGAAGTTATTGAAGATTTTAAACCTTCAGAGCCAGGAATAAGAGCTCAAATTTTGAATACTAAAACTATTAAGTTGGAAGAAGATTTCATTATTGAAAAAACGGATAACAGTATTCATGTTCTTAATGTTGTGTCTCCAGGGTTTACATCCTCTTATCCTTTTACTAAATTGATCGTAAATAATTATGTGTAGTTTAAGCAGGATTGTTTTTATCTGAATAAAATTTAATTTTAGAAATGAAATATTTTGCTTTAGCATGTGGCATATTATTTGCTATTTACTATATTTTGGATGAAGATAAATTTGTGTTTATAGATAATTTTTATCTTATGATTCACGAGTTTGGACATATGTTTTTTAGTGTTTTGGGTAATACTGTTGGCTTATGGGGAGGAACTATAATGCAATTACTTCTTCCTGCTATTATTATTTTGAATGTTTCACGGTATGTAGTGGATGCACAAGAGATGGCATTACCACTGTTTTCTCCTGGAGTGAATAATGAAAGTGTTATAAATGATTGGAATGCTATCTTTTATATGGCTGATATTTCAAGAAAATCCGAAGGAAATTGAAAATTATGGAAATAGTTGAAAAAATAATAAAAAAAATTGAAAGCAAAGAAGTAATTATTGGAGTCATAGGATTAGGTTATGTTGGATTACCTATCCTTATTAATTTCGCTTCAAAAGGTTTTAAAGTTATAGGATTTGATATAGATAAAAATAAAATCGAAAAATTAAACAAAAATATAAGCTATATAAAACATATACCTTCAGAAAAATTGGAAGGAGTTAAAGATAATTACCAGGCAACAGAAGATTTTAGTAGATTAAAAGAAGCGGATTTTATAATTATCGCGGTGCCTACTCCACTTGATAAGCACAGAAACCCTGATATGAGATTTGTTTTTGACACATCAAGAATTATTGCCCAGAATCTAAGACATTATCAAGTTATCATTTTGGAATCTACTACTTATCCAGGAACTACTGATGAAGATGTTAGGAGCATTTTAGAAAGTAGTGGTTTAAAAGCGGGAATTGATTTCTTTTTAGGATTTTCTCCTGAAAGAGAGGATCCCGGAAACAAACAGTATTCATTTTCTAACATCCCAAAGATAGTTAGTGGTTATACTCCTAATTGCCTAAAATTAATAAAAAAATTGTACGAACAGGTTGTAGAGAAAGTTGTAGAGGTTAGTAGTACTAAGGTTGCAGAAGCTGCGAAACTCTTGGAAAATATATATAGGTCTGTCAATATTGCTCTTGTTAATGAATTAAAAATAGTTTTTGATAGAATGGGAATAGATATATGGGAAGTTATAGAAGCTGCTAAGACTAAACCGTTTGGATTCCAAGCTTTTTATCCGGGCCCTGGCCTGGGAGGACATTGTATCCCTATCGACCCATTTTACCTAACCTGGAAAGCTAAAGAATATGATATAACTACAAGGTTCATAGAACTCGCAGGCGAAATTAATTCTTACATGCCGTATTTTGTCATAAATAAAGTAATCGAGGTTATGAATAGATATAACAAAAGTATATTTGGTAGCAAGATTTTGGTTTTAGGAGTTGCCTATAAGAAAGATATTGATGATGCTCGTGAATCCCCAGCTTTGAAAATAATAGACATATTGACAAAAAATTATTTCTGCTTTGTCGATTATCACGACCCCTATATTCAAGAATTAGGAGAATTTAGAAAATATAAATTTAATCATAAATCTATTGAGTTGTCAGAGGAAAATCTAAAAAAGTATGATTGTGTTATTGTAATTACTGACCACGCCGTTTATGATGGAGATTTTATTGCCAAAAATTCAAAAATGGTAATCGATACCAGAAATCTAATAAAGAAAAAATACCCAAATGTTTTCAAAGCATGAAAGTTTCTAACCACTTATTAAAGTAAAGTAAACTACAAATGAAATTGAAAGTTATTCTATATTAAGTTATTCTATTAAGGAAGAGAGCAAAGGAGATATTGGAAAGGTTTTATAGATGTTTTAATGGTTTTTA
>JAUQQQ010000002.1:47529-83364 GCA_030549815.1 bacterium
CTAACCACTTATTAAAGTAAAGTAAACTACAAATGAAATTGAAAGTTATTCTATATTAAGTTATTCTATTAAGGAAGAGAGCAAAGGAGATATTGGAAAGGTTTTATAGATGTTTTAATGGTTTTTATTTTAGTCTGGATGGAATTGAAAAGGGTAAGGAAAAGCTCGCTGAATTTAAAAATTAAAGAGAATATAGAAGTTAATAAGTATAGAATTTATGAAGGTATTTATAGGACCATATGAAATAACAGGATATTATATTAGATTGCATAAAGCATTAAGAAAAATGGGAGTAAAATCGGATTACTTTTGTGAATTTCATCCATTTAATTATGCTAATCTTTCTGATTATGATACTTTACTCGGTAAAGTTTTATTTTTATTAACAAAATACAGGTTTATATTTACGAAGTTTAAAACTAAATTTTTTAGTGCCAAAAGGTTTTCAAAAATTTTTTTAATATCTTTATAGCTTTTACAAGAATTTTGATATTTTTTATTCCCTTATTAAATATGATGTTTTTATTTTTAGGTGGAATAGAAGGTATGTCAAAAGTTTTAGTGGTAATATCAAATTTGGATTAAACTGAAGAATCCAGGAAATCGTTTAGTAAATATTCATTGTTATGAGAATGTCCTATAGTTTCGGCAAATGTATGGAATGTGAAAAGGAATAATGAAGAAGATAAGTAAGTTGATAGAGAATCCAAATTTAAGAAAGAAATTATGAAGGAAAAGAAAGGAATATATAGAAAAATATCATTCATGTAAAACATTCGTATTCTTACCTAAGAATATATTGGAAGAATTGGGAACATGAAAGTTAATTTAATCGATCTTTAAATGCAAAGAGCAAGTGGGTTAAGATAAATTATAGGAAAAGGAAGTTGGATGGGAATGAAGGTTTTAGGTGGAACAGGTTTGTTAGGAAGTAGTTTGACAAAAATTCTTGTCGTTAATTATTATGTTTCTGTACTTATTAGACCTTCTTCAAAGGAAAAGTTGAAAAATATTATTAAAGATAGATATGAAAAAATAGAAAATGTTATTGAATGTGATTTGCTAACTTCTTATAAAGAGATAGATTTAAGCGGATATGATACTATTTTTTATCTAGTTCCATCAAGAAATTATAGAAATTTTTCTTATTTTTCAGAAGAAATAATGATGATTATTACTTTTGCTTCCATCGTGTCAGCAAAAAAAGCAATGGAGGTTGGATTTTCTAAATTTGTTCATGTATGCACGAGAAGAATCTATGATAATAGTTTAAATTCTAAAAAAATACAAAGGAAAAATTTTTATTAATGTTAATTATAGACCTTATCAAAATTAGTATTAAAAAACTTTGCATGATGGTATCCAAAATTTTGGAAAAAAAATCTATCCTTAGAAAGGTTAAATTTTCTTATGTAAATAAAAAACCGAGAAATTTACGTGGAGATATTACTAAAATGACTGATTTATTACATAATCCCATGGTTTCATTGGAAGAAGGATTAACAAAAACAATAGATTTTGTTTTACCTGCTTTATAAAGCAATGTGTGGGATTTGTGGAATTTTTTCATTAATTCCTATTAGCTCTGAATTCATTGTGATAATGAATGAAACTTTAAAACATAGAGGACCAGATGATGAAGGATACATACTCTTTGATTTTGAAAAAGTAATTCCTCTTGCAGGAAAGGATAGTAAAGTTGATTTTGATAGTATTAATGGTAGAGTTGCTAACTTATTTTTGGGTCATCGGCGACTTTCTATCTTAGATCTTTCTGTTAATGGACATCAACCTATGTCCGACATAAATCAAAAAGTTTGGATTGTATTTAATGGAGAAATCTACAATTACCTTGAAATCAGAGAATTACTTGAGAGTAAAGGATATAAATTCAAAACAAGGACTGATACTGAAGTAATAATATATTCTTATTTAGAATGGGGTTATAGGTGTGTAGATTTATTTGATGGAATGTGGGCTTTTGTTATATTGGATGTTGAGAAAAATATCCTTTTTGGTTCGAGAGACAGATTTGGAGTAAAACCACTATATTTCTACAAAGATGATGATAAATTTATATTCGCATCCGAAATTAAAGCCATCGTAAAGAATAACCTTTATAGAAAAAGTATAAATGAAAAAGCAGTTGCAGATTATATTAAATTTGGTTTTGAGGAACAAAACGTAGAATCATTTTTTTCCAAGGTTTTTCAACTTCTTCCATCACATTCTTTTGAATTGAACTTGAAAAATAATGAGCTTAAGATATTTAGGTATTATAATTTGGAATATAATAACCAATATGAAAAATTTGACAAATCCAAATTAGTTGAATATTCTAATAAAGTCCGAGAATTAGTATTTAAAGCAATAGAATTTCGATTAAGGTCTGATGTAGTTGTAGGTTCCTGCTTAAGTGGAGGAATTGATAGCAGCACTATAGTTTGCTGTATAAATGAAATACTACAGGAAGGGGCTCCCACCACAAAGGATAAGAAGATAGAAAATATTGGTGAGAAACAAAAGGTTTTCAGTGCTGTTTTTCCCAACGAACCTATTGATGAAAGTAAATGGATGAAAATTGTTGCTGAAAAAACTAATGCTCAATGGTTTTATACTACACCAAATTTTGATGAATTGATTGATTCCTTGGAGGATTTAGTATATTATCAAGATATACCTTTTGGTTCTACATCTATTTTCGCACAATATAAAGTTATGGAATTGGCAAGTAGAAATGGAGTCAAAGTTTTACTTGATGGTCAAGGAGGAGATGAAGTATTTACAGGATATATTGGATATTACAAAACTTTCTTCTACGAAATCATAAAAAACAGAGATTTCTTAAAACTTTTTAATGAACTAAATTTCATTAAAAATTATTTACTTTTTAGAAAAGATATTGTAAGAATATTCTGGAGAGTTGTTAAAAAAGAATTTTTATCTTCTCTTTTTTCTATCTTTACTAAAAATTCTAACAAGCCTAATTATTCTTCCGAAACTAATTATTCTTTTATTGAAGATTTTGTTTTTTACGAGAAAAATATTTATTATTTACAGGAAATTATTAATAGTGCTTTATGGAAACGTGAAAGGAGTGTAAATGAACATTTGTATAAGCAACTGAATTTTAATCTAATTAACTTGCTTAGGTACGAAGATAGAAATTCCATGAGGTTTTCAATAGAAGCAAGAACACCATTTGCAGATTATCTTCCTCTTATAGAATACGTTTTTTCCATTCCCTCTACTTACAAAATTCACGATGGTTTTAGTAAGTATATCCTGCGGTTTTCTATGAAAGGAATAGTACCTGATGAAATACTAAATAGAACTGATAAAATCGGTTTTCAAACACCTCAGGAAAAATGGATTTTAAATAATAAACAAAAATTAATCGACTTAATCGATAAAGAATTTATAAAAAAGTATATAAATTTGGAGAATATTGAAAAAGATGAGAATTATTATGGTTTATTTTGGAGATTAATTAATTTATCGATTTGGAAGAAAGTATTCTTTGCGTAGATTATATTTCCTACTTTCTAAAGGTTTGCTTAACTTATGTAGATTTTAACAACCTTTTTTATTCTATTTTTATTACAAAAGTATCTAAAACATTTGAACTCATTCCTGCTTTGCTTGATAGTCCTGAGGATGCTGTTATTTCTGATGAATTAAATCATGCTTCTATTATCGATGCAATAAGACTTTCAAAAGCTAAAAGGTTTATTTATAAGCATTTGGATATGAATGATTTGGAGGAAAAATTAAAGGAAGCAAGTGGATGTAGGAGAAAAGTTGTTGTTACTGACGGTGTTTTCTCAATGGATGGTGATATTGCTCCTTTACCGAAGATTGTAGAATTATGTCAAAAGTACGAGGCAATTTTGGTTGTTGATGATGCTCATGGAGAAGGAGTTTTGGGAAATAAGGGTAGGGGTATAGTGGATCATTTTAATCTACATGGGAAAGTTGATATAGAGGTAGGGACATTGTCAAAAGCGTTTGGAGTTGTTGGTGGTTTTGTCAGTTCTAATTCTATTAACATAAATTTTTCAATTTCTATCTATTGCTATTGAAGGAAAAATATTACTATTACTACCAGTGATATTTTACAGAATAACGTTACTATTGTTATCACCGTCTATATCTATATCTCTTCCAAAATTACTTCCATTGAATTTGATACTTTTCCTATTACAGGCAGAAATGCTTTTCTACTACAAATAGGTATCAATTAAAACTACTACTCTTACAATTACCAGAGCCAAAATCCATTTCTTTTTTCTCATTTTTATCTTATATATATTTTAAGCTTTTTAAAGAGGAATTTAAAAATAGCTAAAGTAATTATATTACTGATGGATAAGTATTTTTCATTAGAAGAAAGAATTGTTAAGTTTTTAAAAAATTATAATCTTGAAGGTTTGGGTATCTTTTTTATGGAATCTATGATACCGTTTAGGAGGGTAGTAGGACACTTAATTGTTTTTAGTGAACCGTTTTTATCTCTTTTTATACATAATCAAATAATATCTGAAATTCAAGAGTTATTCTATGACAAACAAAAATATGAATCTCTTTATAAATTAATTCAGCAAAGTTTGGGCAATAAAGAGGAATCTATTGAGGAAAAAGATGGGACAATTAATTAAAAATAAAGTGATCGAAGATATAAAAAGAATAATAAGAAAGGATATTAGTGTTTGGATTGAAGATGAAGAAATAGATAATAGAATAGATTGGATTGATTTGGATTCAAAGAAAATAGTAAATGGAATAAAAGAAAAACTTGGTAATATAGGAAATTTTGATAATGTTGTTTTATTGGGTATGGGCGGTTCTTCATTGGCTCCTCTTGTTTTTACTACCCTTTTCCCTAAAAATAAAGATATTTTTGTTTTAGACACTATAAACCCGGATCAAATAAAATTTGTACACAATAAAATCTATGGACAAAGAAATATTTTTATCGTCTCGAGTAAATCTGGAACAACATTGGAAACAAAAATCCTATACAATTATTTTAAAGAAAATTTCAAAGATGATACCTTTATTTTTATAACTGATTATTCTACATTACTAGACAAAGAAGCAAAGGAGAATAATAGTATTGTTTTTAATCCGAATCCTAATGTGGGAGGAAGATATTCTGCATTTACAGAATTTGGATTGGTTCCAGCTTTTCTTGCAGGGGTAAATATAGAAAAAATTTCACAACAATATGAAGAAATCAAAGAAACACTCATTGATTTTATTGAAAAAAATTTCCCAGAATTTTTTGATATTATTAATGTGGAAAAAGAATTTTACTATTTATTCTTCAAGTATAATTCAAATGATTTTGTTTTGGGATTATGGTTGGAACAATTGATTGCTGAAAGCACAGGGAAAAATGGTAAGGGAATTTTACCTGTTATATTTAATCATCAATCTTTTAATAGTTTTATTAATAAACATGAGTGTCTGGGAAGTTTAGATTTACAAAAGTTTACCCAAGATTTACCAAAATGGATGTATGTCTGGTTTATCTATACTGCTCTAATTTCATCCTATCTTCAAGTTAATCCCTTTAATCAGCCAGATGTTCAACTATCCAAGGATGTTACTAATCAAGTAATGTCAAAGGATGATCTAAAAGTTGAGGAATATTACGAAATAATTGATAATTTTGAAAATTTAATTTATAATTCATTAGAATATTTACGAAATATTGATGATTGCAGATATGTTGCTATTCAGTTTTATTCTTCGTATGATTATTTTGATTTTGTAGAAGGTTTTAGGAATAAGATTGTTGAAAACTTGAATAAAGTTGTTGTTTGGGGATTTGGACCAAGATACTTGCATTCGATAGGGCAGTTGTATAAAGGAGGTATAAGAGAAGCTGCGTTTATACAAGTTGTTGTTGAACCCCAAAATACAATGAGCAATATAAACAAAGCTTTCATTTCTCAGGCCATAGGTGATTTATTAACTATGAAAAAATTGGAAAGAAAAATAAAAGGATTCTATGTTAAGACCAAGAATTAAGCATAAAGTTTCTGAAATAGAAGAAAAAAGTAATATATCTTCTAAAAAAAGCCTTATTTTTTTCCTTCTTTTAATTTTGATCTTATTTATTGGAGGTTCTGTCTTGAATAATTATCTTAATAAAAGTTTTTTTAATAGCAGCGATGAGATTAATTATAAAGGTTTAAATTTTAAATTGTTAACTGATAAAGATAGTTATACTCAAGGTGAGAGGATTACTATAAAACTTGTAATATCAAACAAGACGAAGAATAGGGTTGATATTGATTTTCTTACTCCTGAATTAGCTTATTTTACTGTTTACACTTATGTTAATTTAGGTTTAACGAGGTTTTATTACAGGGTATGGACAACAAAACCGGATATACCTCCTCCTGTGAATGTTTATAGATTATCTTTAAAACCTGGTGAGAGTTTATCGATAGTTAAAGTGTGGGATCAGGTTGATATGAATGGTAATCCTGTAAAGACAGGTAAGTACAAGTTTGTTGTAGAATTAAATGTATTGGAGAAAGTTAGTTTAAATAAGTAGGAGGGATGGCCGAGCGGTCGAAGGCGCTCGACTGGAAATCGAGTGTATCCCCAAAAGGGATACCGCGGGTTCAAATCCCGCTCCCTCCGCTCCTCGAAAATGTTTGTTTTGACTGCTAAAATAACTCTGTTCCTTAATGATCACCCACAAAACCTCAAACAAAAAAGATCCATAATTAGTTCAATCAAACAAAAAGTATTTAGCAAATTTAAAGTATCAATTGCTGAAGTAGAAAATAATGAAAAACTACATTTAACAACTCTTGGTATCGCCATGGTTTCTAATGATAAAGTTTTTCTCGATAAAACTATTAATAAAATAGAAGATTTTCTTGTCAATACATTTCACATAAGTATAATTGAAACAAGTGTGAATATATTAGCATGATTGATACTGTTTGTATTGGTAAAGTAGTATCTTTTTACAATGGGTACATACATGTTCGGTATAACTATAGCAATTTTCTTAAATATGCTAATAATTTTAAAATTGGAAAGTTTCTTATTGTTTCGTCTAATAAAGAAAACAATTACATAATTGCTCAAATAGTTGATATATATGATGTCTTTAATGAAAGAGAGGAGAATATCAGAGTTTCAATTGCAAACAATGGAGATATAACAGTTACTGAAAGAGATATATATTTATTTGTTGAAATGAAATTAAAACCATTGATTCAATTTAATGAAAAAGAAATTGATTGGGATGTGGGGATCTTTACAAATAGATTAAAAGATGTTTTCTTCTTTGATGGCCAGATAAAAAATGCCTTTCTAAAACTGTTTTTCAATAAGATAATAAAAAACTTTGATAAAAATATTAAAGATATTGGTAAATTAGGAATTAAAAATTTGTTTGATAATTTAGTAATGAAAGGGGTCGTTTTGTTACTTGGTATCGATTTTTACGATTATTCTAATAAATGCAATAATAGTAATTTCAAAATATTTTATCTTGATGAATTTAAAGAAAGTAAGAGTAGCTTTTCTGAGAATGAATTAATTTTTTTGATTATTAAAAATAGGAATGAATTAATGGAAATAGCTAATGATTATATTATTCCCTCTCTTGTTATTGGTAAAAATTTGCTTAAAGCTGACTATGAAATATTATCCAAGATGATTATGTTAAGGAATGATTACTTTTTTGCAAAATTTTATTTAATACAAAACGGATTTATTTTACCTTTGAGTTATGAAAAATGAAGTTGGTTATAGAGGGAGGTAAAATATGGGTAAAACAAAAAAATTGAACATATTCATATATATTGTGCTTGTAGTTATTTCAATTTCCTTATTATTATTTTTTGATTCAAAAGCTAAGATAAAAACTCAAACTTTATATGATTTGCAACAAGAAATAAGAGAAGTTGTTTCTGTTGCTAAACCTTCTATCGTGAGTATTTTATCAAATCCATCAGTTGATGATGAAACTTTACAAAGATATTATGAATATTTTAAAAATACCCCTTTTGAACAATATTTTGATTATAAGGCAAGGATTGTTGGGACAGGTGTTATTGTTTCCTCTGATGGTTTAGTCGTAACTAATGCTCATGTGGCAATGGGAGCCCCAGTTATTACCATTAAAGATTCAAATGGAAAGGTATATAATGATGTATCAATACTGGCTATAAGTAATCAACTTGATTTAGCTTTGCTCAGGATAAATAGTTTGTCTTCTAAGTTGAATCCTATTACTTTTGCTGATTCTGATAGTGTTAACATAGGCGATATTGTTTTTGCTATTGGTAATCCTTTTGGTTTTGAGATGACTGTTACAATGGGTATAGTTTCTGCTAAAAATAGAAGTTTGAAAGCTATTCAAGGATTTAGTTATTCGAATTTAATCCAGACAGATGCAGCTTTGAATCCGGGTAATTCAGGTGGGGCACTTGTGGATATTTATGGAAGATTGATAGGTATAAATACTGTTATTGCATCTACTTCGGGAACTAATAGTGGAGTTGGTTTTGCTATACCTTCTAATACTGTTAAAAGTTTTATCGAGAAGAATAAAAACAGGATAGTTAGCAGTAGTTCAGGACAGCCATTCCTTGGAGTTAGAGTGGCTGACATACCCGATTATGTTAAAAATTACTTAGGAATTGATTATGGAGTTATTGTTGGTGAGGTTATTCCCAATACTGCAGCAAGTAAATATGGTATTAAAGTTAATGACATAATCATTGAATTTAATGATGAAAAAGTAATGGATGCAAATCAATTTATAGATTTGATTTTGCAAACTAAACCAGGACAGAAAGTGAATATCAAAATTATTAGAAAAGGAAAAATTATTAATCTTGAAGTTGTTATGGGTAAAAAATGAAAAAAATAATTTCAATATTTATCTTTATTTTTTCTATTTCTTTGTTCTCTTTTTCTTTGGTAAAATACTATGAAAATCTTGTAATAAATTATTCATTTGAGAATGTATATACAGGAAGAATAGAAGACAAGATGTTTTTAGCAAAAAACCTATTCTCAAAAGATTATTTAATAATTGTCCCTAATATTTATAATTTTTCGGAAGGAATTTTTATTGATAAAAAGGATGACTCTACTTACTTTAGTGTCTCTAACACCAATAGCTTTAGTAATAAGTTTTGTATATTCGCGACTATATTTAATAAAGACTTAATTATTTATCGTAATAAAATTTTTGTAACTTATTCTGATTTTTATATCATTAATTTTTTTAGTGGTTATGAAAATGAAAAAAAAACATACTTTTTTATAGGATTATTAAATAAAACTTTTGATATTAATGGTGTTTTGGGAAAATTTTCCTTTGATGAATTTAAGGGAATAGATATCACAAAATCTGTAGAATTTGGGACTAATTTAACGGATTATCCTTTCTATTTTTCTCAATATGAATCTGATGATTTCAAAGGATACTTGGTTCTGTCTTTAATTGAAAAAAATTATACAAGAGATTTTAACGACCTTAAACTTACTTTTGAATCTAAAAGATTTAACTCGGATTCTATATTAGTTTGTTTTTTTGATTCTAATATGGATTTAAAAAAATATTTTGCTTTAAGGTTTCCAAGGAATATTATTGATTTTTCTGTTGTAAGGAAGTCTTTGGATTCTGTTTTATTAAGAGTTGATTTTGTTGATAGAATTTCTGGGTACTACATTGCTACCAATTTTGTTAATATCTCTTTTAATGATACTTATATAACTGGCACTTCTTATGATGTTTTTAATCAATTTTATTTGGATAACTTTGTTGGTGTAAATTGGAATAAATTACAATTTAACTCTAATGATGTTAATGTTACGTTTAAGTATGTCAAATTAATTAGGAGGTAATATTATGAAGAGGATAACATTGGGTGGAGGATGTTTCTGGTGTTTGGAAGCAGTTTTTAAAAATGTTAAGGGTGTATTAAAAGTTGTTCCTGGATATAGTGGTGGGCATGTTAAAAACCCTACTTACAAACAGGTATGCCAAGGAAATACGGGACATGCTGAAGTTATTGATATTACTTATGATAATTATGTTATAACATTGCAAGAGCTGTTGAGCATATTCTTCTTTGTTCATGATCCAACTACAAAAAACAGGCAAGGAAATGATGTTGGACATCAGTATAGGTCCATTATTCTGTATCATGATGATGAACAACGAAAAATAATTGAAGATTATATCAAAAGATTGCCATCTATGGAAATTTTTAAAAGTTATGAAGAAGATGAGATAACTACCGAGGTGGTTCCTTTTGAAGAATTTTTTGAAGCCGAGGATTATCATCATAATTATTTCGAAAATAACCCCTTAAATCCTTATTGTTCTTTTGTTATAAAGCCAAAAGTAATAAAATTTATGGATAAATTTTCGAAAATTTTAAAAATATAGAAACTAATCTTCCACAGACTTTTTTATTACACTTCCTATCTATTAGCTTATCTGATAATTGATTAACCATTCATTATCGTCTTGCTTAATTTTTCCTTCAACTTTAAGATCTGTTGTTACGTCTACTGAAAGTTTAGTTTCAACTTGTTCGTCATATTCAGGTGTTTTTGATATGTAGGTTGCTCTTACCAATTCTTTTGTACATGTGCAATTTTGTTTTACTTTATAAAAACTTTCATCGGTTTCTGGGTTGTAAGTTATGGTTAATTGGGAATAATTACCGCTTTTAATAAGCCCATTAATGTCTAATTTTGTTAATTTAGGGTTTGCAAGTAATACTGATGATAGTTTTTGGAATCCCCATTGGTCATGGGTTTCATTATATTGAGAATTAATCATTGACAAATCTTTTACATTTTTAAGGAATACTTGTTTTTTTAGATCGGGATTAGCATTGGATTCAGTTAGCATTACATAAGCATTTATTTCATTTTTACCCACTTTTCCAGAAACTTCTATTGTTGTTGAATTCATTGGTTTGAAGAAAAGGTTTATTGGTACGTTAGCGAATGTTCCTTCTATTTTAGCATATCCTTGGGTTTTTATTTTTTCACTAACTTTTGACATTATGTAAGCGTCGTTAAATGGTAAAAGTGCTTGTTCTAATGAGTTATCTATCTTTGAGAAATCTATTTTGAATGTGTCTTTTATCGTTTTTATGGTTTGTATTTTCATATAATTTCCCTCCTTTCTTTTACTAGTGCTAATTATTTTTATTTCCTAAGATTTTAGATTGTTGTTTTGTAAAAAAAATGTAAAAAATATTTATTTTTATAGTTTTTAGAAAAAGGTAGAGAGTATGATTTTAAAGAAAAATATAAAGGATGATGAAGCAAAATCCTTTTGATAAGTATTTAAAAAGAGAGACAAGTTTTAATAGAAATATTGAACAGATACCTTCGCAAGGTTTTTCTATTACAAAACCACACTTTACTGCTTTTGAAACAAAATTTATTACTAATTTCTTTAGGGATTGTTTTGAGCAACTTTCTATATCTCTTTCTGAAATAGTACAAAGGAAATTGGTTTTAGAATTATCTAATTTTGATGTTTTACAGTTTTCAGAATATGTTGATTATATTCCAAATCCAAGCTTGGTTGTTCGTTTTGATATAGAAGATAGTTTGACAGTTTATCCAAAATCTGTTATCATTCTTGATCCCTACATAGTTTTTATCTTTTTAAATTTGTTGTTAGGAGGAAAGGGGGAAGCTGCCTCAAAAATAAGGGAATTTACTAAACTTGAGATTAATTTATTTACCACTTTTTTTGTTGATGAGTTTGTTAAGGTCTACAATAAAATGATGAATACTTTAGCTTCGCAAGAAAATAAGAAAGTAGGATTTTTGAAGTTAGAAAAATTATCTTCTGAGTCTGCACTTGCTCTTGTTATACCTTACACTGCTTATATTGCTAAGATAAATTTTAACATAAGGTTAGAGATGGTTGAATCGACTGGTAATTTTATACTTCCTTTCAATTACTTACGTGATATTGTGCCTGCTCAAAAAAGTGTTATTTCAACTTCTGTTAATCCTGACATACTTAATAAAATACTTAAGGATCAAACTAAAATACTAAGCGAAAAAGATATTAGTTTTAGCAGAGTGGAGGTTGTTGTTGAACTTGGTAAGACTGAAGTTTTGTTTGGAGATTTATTGAATATTGAAGTGGGTGATGTAATAGCTCTGGACAATAAAATAAATGAAGATGTAAAGATAAAGATAGAAGGAAAAACAAAGTTTCTGGGAACTTTAGGATTAGTGGGAAATAAAATTGGAGTTAAGATAACAAAGATCTTGACTGATCAGGAGTCGGAGGAGTATTCCTAAGGGAGGGATGTTAAATGAATGATAAAGAAAACGTGGTTAAACCTTTTAATTTACCTCAGTTAGAAAAGACTCCTGTCCAGAGTAGTGCTGAATCAAACTTGGACTTGCTACAGGATATCCCATTAACTGTTACTGTTGAGATAGGAAGAGCAAGGATGTTAGTTAAAGATGTTTTGAAATTAGCTGTTGGTGCTGTTATAGAGTTAGATAAGCTTGCAGGAGAACCTGTTGATATCCTTGTTAATGGTAAAATAATCGCTCGTGGGGAAGTTATTGCTGTAAATGAAAACTATGGTATTAGAATTACCGAAATAGTAAAGTAATTATGGAACTGTTTCAATTGGGATTGGTTTTTATATTTTATGCAGTAGTTATTGGGTTTATGGGATATTTTGTTTTGAAATTTGTAAACCGTGTTCAATATCCCAATAGTTTTAAAATTTCTCAAGTTATAGACAGGATTTATCTGGCTCCAAATAAGGGTATCATTTTTGTGAAAGTATCTAATAAGGTTTTAATGATAGGAGTTGCTGATAATAATATTATTCTTTTAAAAGAATTTAATTATGACGAGTTATCAAAAGTTGAAAAAGAAAAATAGGGGAGTGAAGGATGATGTTTGTTAATTTAATTAAAAAGTGGGACAATATATTTAAAGTATTTTGTTTGTTTTTTGTTTTAAGTGTTCTATTGAATTTTGTTTATTCTGCTGAACCTCCAAAGATAGATTTACCTAATATTTCGATAGAGATGAAAGATACAAAGACGACAGATGCTTTAGCTGCACCTTTAAAAGCTATAGGATTAATTACTGTACTTTCTTTGGCTCCTTATATTTTGATTATGATGACGCCTTACATAAGGGTTGTTATAGTTTTTTCGATGTTGCGTTCTGCAATGGGGACTCAACAGACTCCTCCTAATCAAGTGATCATAGCATTCTCATTTTTTGTTACTCTTTATATACTTAATCCTGTCCTAACTGAAATTAACGAGAAAGCATTGCAACCTTATTTGCAAAAGAAAATTACACAAGAACAGTTTATTACAAGAGCTTCTAATATTTATAAACATTTTATGTTTAAACATACAAAACCTGAGGATTTAACATTTTTTATTCAATATGCTAAGATAAAGAAGCCAGAAAAACCAGAAGATATACCATTACAAGTTTTAATCCCTGCCTATTTGCTTTCTGAATTAAAAGCTGCTTTTATAATAGGTTTTCTTATTTATCTGCCGTTTTTAGTAATTGATATGATAGTTGGGTCAGTGTTAATGGCAATGGGTATGTTCATGATGTCACCAATGGTTGTCTCTTTACCGTTTAAGTTACTACTTTTTGTTAGTATAGATGGGTGGAAATTAATAACCGAGGGGTTAATAAAGAGTTATCAATGAGTGCTTTTGATGTAATGAATTTTGTTACTCAGGCAATGTATTTGATCGTTGTTTTGTCTGCCCCTATTTTGTTAACTTCTATGATTGTAGGTTTGGTTATTAGTTTATTACAAGCGGTGACTCAAATACAGGAACAGACTTTAAGTTTTGTGCCGAAATTAGTTGCTACTTTTATTGTTATAGCCTTGGTTGCAAGCTGGATCGCTAATTCTCTCTATTCTTTTGCAATTCAAGTTTTTGAGTATATATCAAATATAAAGTGATAGGAGGATAGGATTGTTTTTTGTATAAATAATTAGTATGGTAATTGAAAGTAAGGCTCCGAATAGAATAGATTTGTGTGGAGGGACATTAGATATATTTCCTCTTTACATACTTTTGGGATTAAGTATTGTTATTAATGTTTCGATAAGTATTTATAGCCATTGTATTTTAGAAAAAATAGATGAGGATATTTTGGAAATTAATATTAAAGATTTGGGTAAATTATACAGAGTTTCAAAAATAGAAAATATAAAGAATAATTTTGATACAAAACTAATTTATGAGACATTAAAGGCATTTAATTTTGATAGTTTGACAGGTTTTAGAATAACTACTTTTAATGAAGCTCCTTTAAAGTCAGGCTTGGGTGCTTCTTCTGCTTTGCTTATTACCATTATTAAAAATTTGATGAAAACTAACAAAATTCTACATTCAAGTTTTAATGATTATGATATTATAGATTTTGCCTCATTTATAGAAGCGAAAGTTCTCCATACTTTAACAGGGAAGCAGGATTATATTGCAGCTATATATGGGGGAATTAATGCGATATTTTTTGATAAGAATCAATTTGTAATTGAAAGAATTAATTCCGAGAAATTGATAAAAGAGTTGGAAAATTATGTTATCTTAGCATATTCTGGATTTGAGCATGAATCGGGTAATCTTAACTGGGCTGTTATAAAAGAGGTTCTTGACAAAAACAACGAAGTAATAGATAAACTTATTAAAATACAAGAAATTTCTGAAGATATTTATGAAGTGATATCGTTAGCTGATGTTGAAAAACTTGGAAATTTAGTAAAGCAAGAATGGAATATAAGAAAAACTCTTACTCCTTATCATACTAATAAATATATTGAAGAGTTTTGTAGTGCTATAGATAAATACTGCTGGGGTTATAAATTATGCGGTGCCGCTGGTGGTGGAACTATGCTTATACTTACTAATAAACATAACGAGGTTAGAAAATTAATAAGAGAATTTAATTTTACTGAATTAAAATTTGATGTGGATAACTCTGGATTATATACTGCAGTTTCTAATTTTTCTGTTACCCCATCCTAAGTATGTATATAAAAAACTTTTCAACAGGTAATAAAATTGCTCTTCAACCAATAAAAATTGATAACATCGAAATTATAAAAACTGAAAAAAAGGATGATTGTGTAAAAGTAAATTTAAAAATCAATAATCAGAATTATAAATTAATTGTTTTCAAAGAGAAAGAGGGCATCAAAATTTTTGCTTTTGATTCATTTGGTAATTACAATGTTTTCTTTGTTTTTGATGAATTAAGGGAAGAGTCAAAAGTTGATAACTCGAATATAGTTCAGGAAGGAGATTATTATTTTGTTATTTCTCCATTGTCCGGCAAGGTAGAAAAAATTAATGAAGTAATGACTGTTCAAAAAGATGATGTAATCGTTGTTATATCCGCAATGAAAATGGAGCATTCTATAACTGCTAATGAAAAATATGAAGTAGTTGAAAGATTAGTTAAGGTTGGTGATTTTGTCGATATAAAACAAAAGATAGTAAAATTGAAAAAAATATGAAGGACTTTTTATTTTTTTTGAAAAATAATATAAATGGAAATATGAAATGATGAAAAAAATGAGAATATTGACTGTTATTTTGATAATATTTGTGTTCTGTATTTATCCTTCTTTTGCTTTGGTTAATGAAGGTAAAATATCGAATTTTAGCTATAGTACTAACTTTCTATTGGAAAGGTCAAATTTAAATAATCAATCTTTTTCTAATATAAAAGAGATAAACTATAATAATAGTTTTGGAAATTTTAATTTTCAAAATTACGGAATTAAATTTAATAATAATAAAAAGTTTTTTTTCTTTTTTGATATAAAAGATATTGATTTTATTAATAAAAGAAGTTTTTTAGAAGCTAACAGGTTTTATTCATTAAGCAAAGTCAATGAAATTTTGTTAAATAGGACAACTAATTTAAATAATTTTTATTTTGTAAATCCAGTTTATAACTTTAATACTTACAATTTTAATACTTTTAATTTAAAGTTTTCATCTGTGTATAATTTGAGAGGAAATATTTATATTGACTTTTCTACTTCATTCGATGTTAATAAAGATCTTAGCAATTTTTCTTTTTCTAATTTTTCTAATTTAAATAAAAGTATGAATTCCGAATTGAAGATTTACATAAAATTTTAGGAGGAGAATTTTATGAAAAATGTGGATATAGGAAAGATAAATGATTTTGTTGAAAAAGCAAAACAAAATCCAGATTTATTGAAAAAGGAAATGAAAGTTGAAGTTGTTTGGGACATGGATGAAAATAATAGTCAGATGTTTTCTACTATTACTTATCCTATGGGTAGTCAAGTTTTTTATGTTGATCAGGTAGATTTTTTAGGTGGTAAAGGAAGAGCTCCTAATCCAATTCAATACTGTTTATTAGGTTTGGCATCATGCTTTTTAGCAACTTTTTCTACTGTTTGCAAGGAAATGAATTTAAATATTAATTCTGTTAAGATTATCGCCAAAAATAAATTGAACCTTTCTTTACCTTTGGGTATAAGTGAAGAAAAGGTTAGTGAAGGAATAGATTTTGAAATAATTGTTGATTCTTTTGAGAACAAAGAAAAAATAGAAGAAGCAAAGAAGATTGCTTTAAGTAAGTGTCCGGCAGTTTGGTGTATGAAAAATCCAATCCCTGTTAATGCTGCAGTTCAACATACTAATTTAAGTCAAACCAAATGATCTATAGTCATGTTTTCTTACAAGTCAAATGATTAACTCGATTAAATCTATTATCAAGCAGTCAATAGATTTAAAGAAATGTATTATGGAAGATGATGAAATTATAACACAGATATTAAAAGTTGTAACTATAGTTGTCAATTCTGTTCGTAATGGGAAGAAAATACTGATTGCGGGTAATGGAGGTTCTGCGGCTGATAGCCAGCACATGGCTGCCGAGTTAGTGGGGCGTCTTAATACTGAACGAAACCCCATCCCTGCTATTGCACTAACTACGGATACTTCAATAATTACTGCTATTTCAAATGATTTTGATTTTTCTGATATCTTTAGTAGACAAGTAAAAGCTTTAGCTAATCCGGGTGATATTCTGATTTTGATATCGACAAGTGGGAATTCAGTTAATTTACTAAAAGCTGCGGAAGAAGCTAAAAATAAAGGAGTAATAACAATTGGTATTCTTGGCAAAGATGGAGGAAAATTGATAAAATTAGTTGATATACCTATTTTAGTAAAACATGAAAATACCCAAAGAATACAGGAAGCTCAACTAATGATTGAACACATAATATGCGAATTAGTAGAACAACAAATAATGGTGTATTCATAAATACTTCAATATTAAAACAAAATATTGATGTAATAAAAAGTGTTATTCCTTACAAAATAATCTCTGTTTTAAAATCAAACTCTTATGGTTTAGGTATTGAAAATATTTTACCATATGTATTAAATAAAGTATATAAGGTTGCTATTAATGATTGTGAAGAATTTATTAAACACAAGCTTTATAATTATCCTTTAAATTTCATTCTACTTTTCCCAGAAATCGATCCTGATACTATTTCTCTTATCCTTAGTTATAAGAATGTGGAAATTAGTTTGAATAGCTTTGAGATGCTGAAAATTCTTTCGGAATTTAGGGATAAAAAAATAAATGTTCATTTAGAAGTGGATACAGGTATGGATAGGACAGGATTTAGGTATGACGAAAATGTTAATCTACCTGGTAATATAAACATTGTTGGTTTATACACTCATTTGAAGAATGATGATATTGGGGATAACATCGAGCAAATTTATAGATTTTACGAATTCATTGAAAGAAACAATATTGATTTAAAGTGTAAAGATGTGCATTTATTAAATAGTGCGGGAGTATTGAATTATTATAAATTAAGAAATATCAAAAATGAAAAAATACGGTTTGTATTGAATTATATGAATTCTGTTAGGGTTGGTATTTTGCAGTATGGTATAGTACCTTCTTATAGATATTTAAAATTAAAAGAAGAATTAAGCTTGAAAAACTGTATAAAAATAAAAGTTGATTTTCTGGGAACAAAATTGGTTAAAAAGGGAGAAAGTGTGGGGTATACAAATAGATATTTTTACCAAGTCCCAAAAGATACTAAGATTGGTTTAGCAAGAGTAGGGTATTCTAAAATACCCTTTGCTAACAAATTACTATTCGATGTAGTTACTGATAAAAGAAGGTTTATCACTAATTCTATTGGTTCTATATCTATGGATGTTATTGGTTTTGATTTGAATTTATTGGGCGAAAATGAAGAAGTTAAGGAAATATACTTGTTTTCTGAAAATATACAAATTGAGGAAATTGCAGAAAAAAATGGATATCCTGTATATAATTTTTTAACTTCTTTAAATTCACTTAAGAAATATGTTTATGGAGGTGATGAAATATCCAAAAATATAGAGTAAACGAAGAAATAAGAGCAAATCAAGTCAGAGTTATAGATGAACAAAATAGAAATTTGGGAATAATGAGTTTAAGAGATGCTTTAAAAGTAGCAGAAGAAAAAGGATTGGATCTTGTGGAAGTTGCCCCTAACTCCAATCCACCCACATGTAAAATAGTAGACTATGGAAAATTTAAGTATGAAATGGTAAAAAAAGAGAAGGAAGCAAAAAAGAATCAAAAAAAACAAGAATTAAAAGAGGTTAAAATAAAAAATAAAATTGATAAAAGTGGATTAATTTTAAAATTACAAACTATCAAGAGAATTTTGGATGAAGGAGACAAAGTTAAAATAACAGTTCAGTTGATCGGTAAAGCAAGAGCTCAACCTGAAAAGTATAAATCTATTATTGAAGAAATAATTTCTCAATTACCGAATGTGAAAGTTGAAAAAGAAATAACTATAGACAATTTTAATATATATGCGATAGTTTCAAAATGAGGATAGTTAATGTATTGGTATCAATAATTTTTATTTTATTATTAGGTGTGGGATTATTCTTTTTGTATAGGATGTTTTATGGGCAACAAGAAGAATCAATTATTGTTCCTAATATCGTGAATATGGACGTTTATACTGCAAGAGAAAATTTAAAAATTGTTGATTTAAAAGTTGATGTTGTTTCAAGTACTTTTTCTGATAAACCTGCTAATGTTATTATTAAGCAGTATCCTGAGGCAGGAATGGAAGTAAAAAAAGGAGGTATCATTAAAGTAGTTATTAGTAATGGAAAAAGAGAAGTGCAGGATAGTATGCAGAATTTCGTTGATAAAAGATTGGATCAAATTTTATCCGACCCTATAACTTCTATGTTTTTGAAAAAATATAATTTGACTATTAAAACTATATACTATGATACTTTACTACTTGAGAATAATCGCATTCTTATGCAGTTTCCTTTAAATCAATTTCCGAAAAACAGGGTTATAAATTTGTTGGTTTCAAAGAAATTAAATCCTCAAGATATTACTAATAAAAATTATAATGATTTATCCGATTTTTTATATAATGTAAATTTTGATGGTGTTTTGGTTCAAATTAATAACACTGATAGTAACGAAGACAGAAAAGTAACTGATTTGCAAGTTAGTAATGATAGTATTATTGTAAATGCCGATTTAAACTATAGTCAAATACCCTCTTTTAAAATAACAAATTTATACATAAAACCTTCTTATAGTGATTCGCTGAGTTACATTGAAGTTATCTTGTCTGATTTTCTGGGAAGTAGAGTAATATTAAAGCAGTATTACGTTGGAACTTTTGTTAATACATTACAAGTTACCTATGTTGGTGATGGAAAAATAATTATCAGGGTTAACGGAAAGGAAGTTTCGTCTTATTCTTTACCATGAATTATTCTAACATAATTTTTCCTATAAATTTTTACCAAAAATGTTTTAAATTATCTAATGAAGATTTTTTTATTAAAGTTGATAAAAGAAATTTTATTGAAATGGTATTTGAGGAAATAAATTTTTTAGTTGTGGAAATAGGTTTTGGTAAAGGAGATTTTTTAATTCATTACTCTTCTGATTATCCTAACAAACAATTTGTTGGTATAGAAAAGTCTGATAATTTAGTTAAAGAAGTGGCTAAAAGATTGGAAAGAAATGGTATAAGAAATGTGAGGTTAATTAATGCGAAAGCTGAATTTGCTTTATATTTTCTTTTCCCTGATTCTTCTATTGATATGGTTATAATTAATTTTCCAGATCCTTGGCCCAAAAAAGCACACATTGAAAGAAGATTGGTTAATTCAAATTTTTTGAAATTACTTAGTAAAAAACTAAAGAAGGGATCTTCCATTTACTTTTCTACGGATGTTGAAAATTACAAAGATTTTGTTATAGATTCACTTAGAAAAATTGATAGTTTAAAATTGGAAAATGTTATCCTTGGATTCTGGGAAGAGCGATACCAAACTAAATATTTAAAAAAGTGGCTTAAACAAAATAAAAAAATATTTTCTCTTCATATAATTAAGATGTATTAATAGTGAAAGGCGGTAGGATTTATGAACCTATTGTTAGATTTTGATGGAGTTTTATTTGACTCTTCTTGGGAAGTTACTGCTATCATACTTTTGACTTATACTAATTTCCCTAATTCCAATATTTACAAATATTTGAAAAATTCGAATACCATAAGAATCTTTGAAAACATAGGTAAATATTCTCCTGAGCATGCTTTTTTAATCTTACAGAATGAAAATAAAAAAATTAATAATTATTTCCGAAAGTTTAGAACTTACTGTATTGATGTTGACGATTTCTTTGTTGTATCCTCTCTTTTGGATGATAATTTTTTTGATTTGCATAATTTGACTTATAAAAGAATAAATGATGATTTCTATTACAATTATAAAAGAAAATTAATAACCAATAATAATGAGAATTTAAAAAAGTTTATTAATCTCTTTTATGAATCAAGAAGATATATCAAGGAAAACAATGAAGAGTTCTGGATTAAACTTAATAAGCCTTTTGAGGAAGAAATTAATTTCTTACTACAGATTTACAATTATCATAATATCGGGATCCTTTCAACTAAACAGAAGTATGCGATTATTTCTATATTGAGATATTACAACATACCTATAGAAAATGATAAAATTTTTGCTAAGGAAAATGATTTTATTCATAAAGGAAAAAAGATAAAAGAAATTGCTAATTTATGGTCAGTTAAAGAAGAAGAAATTAATTTCGTCGATGATTTAATTGAGAATTTGCTTAAAGTGAAACAGTATGCTCCGAAAGTTAATTTGTTTATTTCAGCTTGGGGATATAATAATTATAATCACAGAAATTTAGCTAAGAAAAATGGTATTAAAGTTATTAATTCTTTAAAGGAACTGTTTAAATAGATTGAAAGGAGGAAAAAGTTATGAATTATTATAAAAGAAGAATTAAAGTGAAAGAGTTTCTTTATCTTTCCTCTGTTGATGCCTTTATCACTAACCATAGACCTACTTTTATGTATCTTTCTGGTTTTACCGGAAGCACAGCAATACTCATCATTACTGAAAAAGAAGATTATTTAATCGTTGATGGAAGGTATATTCTAAGAGCTCATGATGAAGCCGACAAGAAGATAAATATTGTTGAATTAATTGATAAATCTTCAATGATGAAAAAAGCATTGGAATTGCTAAAAAATAGTAATGTAAAAAATGTTGGTATTGAGAAGAATAACCTGAAAGTTAGTGATTATTTATTACTTTCTGAAAGTTTTAAAGTTTTTCCGTTTAATTATTTAATCGAATCTATTCGTTCGGTAAAAGATGAAAATGAGTTGCAGAAAATAGAAAAAGCATTGAGAATAGCTGAAAAAGTTCTTAGTGAAGTTGAGAAAAAACTGTATGACGGAGTTGGGAAAGTTAGTGAAGTAGAGATTGCCAATTTTATAAAGAGTAGGGTAGTGGAGGAAGGTGCTCAGGGTGTTGCTTTTGAACCAATAGTTGCTTTTGGAAAGAATACGGCTTTCCCTCATTATTCTCCCAATAATGTTGTGCTCAAAGAAGGGGATTTTGTTATAATCGATATGGGTGCTATTGTTGATTATTACCATAGCGATATAACAAGATCTTTTTGTGTTGGCAAAAATAAAGAATTTGAGAGATTGTATAATGTGGTGCTTGAGGCACAGCAGAGGTCGATAGAGAATGTTAAAGCTGGTTTGTCTCCTGTTGAAGTTTATAATATTGCTGTAAAAACGTTTGAGAAGTATGAATTACAAGATAAATTTGTTCATGGTTTAGGGCACGGTGTGGGATTGGAAATCCATGAATTACCATCTTTAAGCTCAGGAGGGTTTGGTTTTCTTAAGAATAATAATGTTGTAACTATTGAACCTGGTGTCTATATCCCTGAAATTGGGGGAATAAGAATTGAGGATATGGTCGTTGTTAATGATGATAAACCTTTGGTTTTGACAAATTATAAAAAATAGAAATGATTCTTAGCGTATCTTTTAAATTAGCAAAGAGTAATATTTTATACAGAAAAGAAAGGACTATTTTAACAATGTTTTCGATCGCTTTTTCTATCTTTATTTCATTTATTCTATTATCCTTAGTTCAAGGCTTTCTTAATACCGTCGAGAAATCTATGAAAAATAAGAATATTGAAATGGTTATAACTACTAAAGATATTCCTGTGGAAATAGGACCTATAATTATTAATCCTTCTATAAATTCTATACCTATGGAATTATATAATACTCTGATGTTGTATCAAAATAACTATACGCTAACACCTGCTTTCAGAAGTATTATTAATCTTGATAATAAACTTATTCCATTAATAGCATTAGATTTTGAAAAAATTAAGTATTTTTATCCTTCTATAGAACAGCCATTATTCCAAAAAGATATTGTCTTGATAGGTAAAAAACTAAGCAGTATTATTAAGACAAATACCATAACTATTCAAGGTAAGAATTTTTCTGTCTATACTATCAACAAAGATTTAAATGGATACGAAGATTATTCTATATTTATTGATTTTAGGAATTATCTACAAATATCTAAAAAAACATCGGTAGACCAAATTTGGATTAATAATGTAATTAATAAAAATGAACTTTTAAAAATAGTTAGTAATTATAATTATTTGACTTTAATTGAATATAGTAAAGTTAATTATATTCAGCAAACGATAATAGCCAGTATAAAGATATTGCAGGTTATAATGATAATAGCTTCCATATCTATAGCTTTGATTGCTTCTACTAATACAATACTTATAACTACTTTTGAGAGAATACCTGAATTTACTGTAGTATTGGCTATAGGTGCTCCAAGAAAAGTAGTTTTTGTTTCTTTACTTTTAGAAGGTCTTATTCTTTCTGTGATATCAAGTATTATAGGTATAATTATTGGTATAATTACGATTACATTAATTAATAATTCTTTATCTACTGCTTTGAATATATCTATTCCATTATTAGCAAATACTTTTACTGTCGTTAAACAAATTTTATTGATATCTACTTTTATCGGCATAATTTCTTCTATTTTACCCGCTTATATTGCTTCTAATATAAATATCCAAGAAAATATAAGAATGTAGTAAATATAAACCTGTGTAAGTTGTAATTTAAAAAATAAATTAGTATTTTTAATAAGAGCAGGATTTTATTTATCCAATTTGTATATTAACGGGGGTATAGAGTAAATATTTATTAAGAATAATCAAAATATCAAGCGGTTAAAATACAATGTTAGATTAATAGTAAAAAGATGCGGAAAATGAAGAAATTGCCAATAGGAATAAGTAGTTTTGTGGGGCAGGGGTCCCCTTTTGCAAAGATAAGGACAGGGGGATATTATTATGTAGAAAATTGTGGGACCCCTACCCCAAAGACATATTTTGTAAAAAAATTAGTAGAAGAAGAATATTATTTTTTATCTCGTCCTCGACGTTTATTAGGCGTTCCGCAGGAAAAAGCTTGTTTGTTGATACATTGCGCTGTGCATTCGCGGGGTCAGGGGACCCCTCAACAGGAAAAAAAGAATTATTTAAAGGATTGTATTTAGAAAACAATTGGAATTGGGAGGAGAAGTATCCGGTAGTAAGAGTATCATTTGACACAACATTTTCAAAAAGAAAAGAATTAGAAGAATTTATTGTAGCAATTCAGGAAAAATACGCAAAGGAGTTCGAAGTAAAGTTAAATTCTAAGCATGTTGGCTTAAGGAACATTAATTTAATAGAAGGGATATACCAAAAAGTAGGGAGGAAAGTGGTATTATTAATAGACGAATATGATAAGCCAATATTGGATAATATAGAGAAGAGTGGAATTGGCTAATGAAATAAGAGAAGTATTGAAGGGTTTTTATCAAACAATAAAAGGAATGGATAAGTATTTACGTTTTGTATTTATAACAGGGATAAGTAAATTTGCAAAAGTGTCGTTGTTTTCAGGATTAAATCAGTTAAATGATATAAGTTTGAATAAGGAATACGGAGATATATGTGGATATACAGAGGAGGAATTGTTGAAAGTATTTGGGGAGTTAATAAAGAGTGATAAGGAGTTAGAGGAGATAAGAGAGTGGTACAATGGATATTGGTGGTTGGGAAGTAAGATATATAATCCGTTTGATGTTCTATTGTATTTACAAAACAGGGAAAGTGAAAGTTACTGGTTTGAAACAGGTAATCCAGGGGAGGGGGCCCCTACCCCAGAGTTTTTAGTAAAGCTAATAAGGGAGAATAATTACTATATACCATCGGTGGAGGAGATTGTGTTAAGAAGGGAAATGTTAGATTGGTTTGATGTGGAAGACATAATGATAGAGGTTTTGATGTATCAGACAGGATATTTGACAATAAAAAAGGTAGAGCAAAAAGGAGATATAAAAGAGGTAATGTTAAGTTATCCAAATAAAGAGGTAAGAACAGCATTAAATTTATATATAAGTAGAAAAATAGAAAAGGGGTCATATAGGTGGATAAAAGAAATAAGAGAAGTATTTGAAAGAGGAGAAATAGAGAAAATAGAGGAATTGATAAACAAAGTGCTGTTGTCTATACCATATGTATGGTACAAGGATACAAGTAGATATGAGAGTTTTTATTGTGCATTGTTTTATGTGTTGTTAGTATCAAGTGGGTTAGAGGTAATAGCAGAAGATGTGACAAGTATAGGGAGAATAGATTTGACAGTGATAAGTAAAGGGAAGGTCTATATAATAGAGTTAAAGGTAGATAAAGAAGGAGCAATAGAACAAATAAAAGAGAAAAGATATTATGAGAAGTATTTGGATAGAGAAGAGATATATTTAGTGGGTATAGTAATAGATAGTAAAGAAAGGAAAGTGGAAAAGATGGACATTGAAAGATATAGATGATGTAGTAATTGTGGTGAGGGAAATAAAGAAAATGGTATAAGGTAGAGGTTTATGTATGTCTAATAGAATTTGAATCAGAAATTTTGAAAAATATGCAGGAAAAAATAAAAAAAAAGTAGAACATAAAAAAAGTTGTATAAAAAGATGGGAGGTGATAAAAATGAAAAAAAATATATTGATTTTAGTATTAGTGATGATAGGAATAGTAGTTTTAATCATATCAGGTTGTAATAGTGGAGGTAGTGGTGGTGGAACTGTTAATGGTGGGAGTGGTGGTGGAAGCGTTATAGGAAAAGTATCAAATACATTTGGAAATCCTTTAAGTAGAGATATAGATGGAGATGGCGATAACTACACTGGTGTTATTCTAAACAACATTGCTGGTGGTGGGGATGATTCTGGTAGATCAATAGCGATAGATGGAAGTGGAAAAGTTTATGTTACGGGATATAGTTATAATGGTACTAATAATGATGCATATGTAATAAAAATAGAATAGAGAAGAAAGTAGAAAAAGGGAAGAAAGAAGGGGGGGGAATTTTCCCCCCTTTTTTTATTTTACAATATATCATTTTCAACAATCTTATAATGCGTTGAAGATTCTTACAGGTAGAGCATAAATCTGTTCATCCTAAAATAAATTGAAGCTTTTTGTCAAGCAATGTAAAAAATAAGTATTTTATACGTAAGGAGTGGTTTTTATTTTAAGGAAACCTATTAATAGGTAAAGGGGGAGGTGGTAAGGATGCAAAGTGTAGATATACTTTACAACGAACATAGAGTTATTGAAAAAGCCCTGAATTTACTTGAGAAAATTAATCAAAAATTACATAATGATGAAAATGTTGATATACAGAAAATAGAGGGTTTGTTAGATTTCTTTATCAATTTTGCTGACGGATGCCATCATCTTAAGGAGGAAAATTCTTTATTCCCTATTTTGGAAAGAAAAGGAATATCGGGGCCAACTTTCGTAATGACTACCGAACACCAAGAAGGTAAAAAATTAATCCTAAAAATGAAAGAGTTATTACCTAACATAAAAGAAAACAGAGAAGATTTCTTGGAAGCATCGAATGAATATGTTGAATTGCTGAAACAGCACATCTGGAAAGAGGATAACGTCCTATTTAACATGGCTAAAAACGTATTAAGCACTGATGAAGATATTACTATTACCAACGAATTCAAAAAATTGCAATGTAATTCAAAACACGATTACTACCACAATTTGATTGAAAAAATGGAAATATAATAAAAATGGGGGGATGTGGGTTCCTATGAGAACCCTACACAAATTGTTTATTATAGCGATAGTATTAATGCTTACTTTTTATCCGATTTTTGCTAATCCTAACCCATCTATTTCTATTTCTTATACCTTCAGGTTTGAAAACTGGAATTATTTTAAATTCAGGCAATACCAAAACAGTTATAACTTTTATGGCTTAAAAATAAAACCTGTTTTGAATTTTCCATTTTCACAAAATGCTGGTTTACTCATAGGATTGAATTTAGTAAGCTTAGGAAATTTACCTTCTAATGCTGTTGCTCCTGCTCCTGCAGGCTTATTAGGTTTGGGAGCAAATTACTATTCATCTAACACTACTCTTAATAATTCATCTATAACTGCGGTTTGTATAAGAGACTTACATTTTTACTATAAAAGCAACTCATTTTCTCTGAAAATAGGTAGATTTTCCTTTTCTGATGGGAATGAATTGATAGATAAATTTTCTCCCTCTTTAAAATTTTTAAAGAACACGAGAATTTCTCAAAGAATTTTGGGACCATTCGGATTTTCTTATGTTGAAAGAGCTTTCGATGGTATAACCTTTGATTACAAACCTAATGATAATACTCAGCTAACTTTTCTTTATTCTAAACCGACTTATGGAGTTTTTGAATTATCTACCAAAAAATGATCAATTTTTTATTACTTTGGGAAAAGATTTTAAATCTTTGGCTTACACGAAAAAATTTGAAAAATACGAAATAGAGATAACTTCTGCTATAAGAAGAAACAAATTTAACTTAGACTTAGCAACAAGACTTAATATATCAGACAATTTCTCTATAAAAATAGGATGTCAAAACATCTTTTCAAAAAATCGAGAATTCTACATAAGGCCAAGATTTTTGTTTAATATAAAAATATAGTTAGTTAATTCGTCTTATAATAAAGGAGGTTCTAAAATGAGAAAACAAAAAATAACCTTAAAAATAATACTAATTAATTTTATTTGTTTTTTACTTTTCGTAATGTTTCTTTCTTTTGCAGAAGAAAATATACAAGAAAAATTCAAAGACAGGAATTTATCTATAAGACAAAAATACGATGATAATTTGAAAAGTTATGGAGTTTTCAATCAAAGTGCATTTTTACCTAATATTTCAGTTATAACAGATTTCTCTTTTAAATAATTACAATATTAATGAAGATTTAAATCTTTTTACTCCTGGTTTTTATAATCAAAACCCTCTTAATACAAAAGGGTTTAATTTGAATTATAGTGAATTAAATATTAATGCTTCTGTTGATCCATATTTTGATCTTTACTTTGTTTCATCTTTCAATGAAAATAATGTTGAAATAGAGGAAGCTTATGCTGTAACAAGATCATTATCAGGTTTTCAATTAAAAATAGGAAAATTTAGAAGTTCTTTTGGAAGAATTAATTCACAGCACGAACATGTTTGGGATTTTGCAACACCACCAATGATATATGAACTTTTCTTAACAGATGAAATGTTAAATGAAAAAGGTATTCAAATAAATTATCTTTTCCCATCAAATATATACATATTATCAGGTATAGAGTTATTACAAGGGGATAATGAAATGAGCTTTGGAAACAGTAGTATATCTATAAACACAAGGTTGGATGGTACTGGGCAAGACATTCTAATTAAATCTCCTACAAAACCTAATTTATTTGTTGGATTTGTAAAAACATCTTTTGATGTAGGGAATCTTTCAGTTTTAACAGGTTTTTCTTTTGCTACTGGTCAATCAAGATTTGATAAAATCCAAGATCAAAACTTTGCTTTTTCAGGGAAAACTAAACTATATAACTTTGAGTTAACCGCAAAATATTTTATAGATTCTTACAGATACATATCTTTTCAAACTGAATACATACAAAGGTCAAGAAAAGGTAATTCTTATGAATACGATAATCTTGGAGATTTAGTAACAAATCAATATGATTCTAATCAATCTGGCTTTTATAGTCAAATAGTATATAGGTTTAATAAACAGTGGCGAATAGGATTACAATATAATAAAATAACCAATAACTCAGTAAAAATAAATGGATTAAATCAGAGTTTACCAGTTAATTTAGATGCTAATTATTTAATGTTGGATTTTAATCCAACAGAGTTTTCAAGAATTAGGATACAATATGGAAACAAAGATTACCTTTTTGAAAATACAAATAAGAAAAGAATTAATGAGTTTATTTTACAATTTAATTTTGCTATAGGATCTCATGGTGCACATCCATTTTAATAAAAAATAGAAAAAGAAAGGGGATTGATAAAAATGAAATTATATAGATCGATACTTATTTTTATCTTTATTATTTTCTCTATCACATTTGCTAAAGTTAAGGTTGTAGTTAGTTATCCATGGATAGGGTACTTAGTTAATGAAATAGGCAAAGATAAAGTTGATGTTTTTATTCTTGGAAAAGGGACAGAAGATCCACATTTCATTGTTCCTAAACCATCTTACATAGCAAAATTAAGAAATGCTGATTTATTAATCATTCAAGGGGCATCGTTGGAAATTGGTTTTATACCTGCACTTATCTCACAAGCTAATAATCCAAAAATACAACCGGGTAATAATGGATTTCTTGATTTATCTAAAACTGTTGATTTAATAGAAAAACCGGAGAAAGTGTCGAGAGCAATGGGAGATGTTCATCCCGATGGAAATCCACATTACAATTTAGATCCAAATAACATACCTATCTTGGCAAATGCAATAGAAATGAAACTTTCGCAAGTAGATAATTCTAACTCCAGTTTCTATAAATCTAATCTACAAATTTTCCTTTCTAAATGGAACGAAAAACTAAAATATTGGAATGAAGAATTTGGAAAATTGAGAGGATCAAAGGTAATCGAATACCACAAAAAATATGACTATCTTTTTACGAGATATGGTATTGAAATAGTAGAGACCATTGAGCCATTACCAGGTATACCACCAACAGCAAAATATATTCAGGAAATAATATCAAACTCAAAAAGTTTGAATGTAAAATATGTAATAGTTGATGTTTATAATGATAAAAAAGCTGCACAATATGTTGCACAAAGCATAGGTGCTAAATTTGTTGTGTTACCCCAGGATATTGGAGCATTACCTAACGTTAATGATCTTTTTCAATTATTTGATACTATCCTTAATTTATTAACAAAATGATAGATTTGTTTTTCAAATCTTTGTTAATAAGTGGATTACTTGGTTTTATATATTCTTACTTTGGAATGGAAATAGTAAGGAGAGGGATAATATTTACCGATATTGCAATTGCACAGTTTTCTGCTGTAGGTTTAGCTATAGGTATTACATTTTTAACTAATGCAGGATTTCTTCCTCTTATCTTTGGTTTATTAGCAGCAATCCTTATATCCACTGCATCCAGTAGTAAAGAAAAAGAAGAAGAAAAAATGGAAAAAAGGAAAAATTTAACGGAAGCGTTCATTGGTATGCTTTATTCTTTAGGGCTATCTTTATCCGTATTGATACTTTCAAGAAATCCACATGGTATGGAAGAATTCATAAATCTGACAGCAAATGATATACTTTTTGCCAATTACTACGATATTTTTAAAATTTTTGCTCTATTTTTAATAGTATTGATTTGGATAATTTTGGAGAAAAGGATAAATTTAATTTTTCCGAAACTAAAGGAACTGATGTTTTTTGTTTTATTTGCCTTATCTGTTACACTGTCGGTAAAGATAGTAGGTGTATTAATAATATTTTCTTTACTTGTTTCTCCTGCACTTGTTTCCACTTTATTTAATAAAAACTTTATTTTTGCATGGATTTATGGAACAATCGTTAGTTTAGCAGCGATTATTATATCTTTTCATTTTGATTTTCCAACAGGATTTGCTATTGTTTTTCTTCATTCCTTTCTATCAATCCTTACATTTTTCATAAAGAAGGATTATTAAGGAATTCATTAATTTTTACCAAAATAAATATTATACTTTACAACTCTTGGATTTTAGTACTGACAAAAATAATCGTAGATTGTTGTATTTTATGTAGATGGGGAATTAGAGAATATTGCAGTAATACTTTTTTTATTTATTTTCAATTTAATAAACATTTTTATTTAATAAAAATTGATTTATAACCTTTTCATTAGAATCTTTCTTTTTTAATTAATTCTAGTTAATTAAATAGAATTATAGCAGCAACTGTTGATAATTTAATAAAAAAGCAAAATTAAACTCATCGATACAGTGTAGTTAGTTTCATGACTTATACTAATATTAATCCTTAAATCCTTAACCTTTAGCTCATTTTTTATTTTTTCTAAATGAATTTTCTCTATTTGGACAGTTGAAAAAGGAATAACAGTAATATTTTTGAAATTCGGTTTGAATTTAAGTGCTTTTGTAATTGATTCTTTCGCAGAGAATCTACCCGCCAAAAATTCTACTTTTCTTTTCTCATTTTTTATCTGTTCAAAAGATTCAATTTCAGTTGGACTTAAAACTCGTTGAATAAATTTTTGATCTCTTATTTTTTTTCTTATTCTCCTATTATCAACGATATCTATCCCAGTTGCTATGTTGATATTTTCTGAGATTCGTAATTCCATACGGATTGTAATATATCTTCTATTGTGTATTTTGGATAAAATCCAAGTTTGTTTTTTATCTTATTTGCTTTAGCAACAAGTGCAGGTACATCCCCTTCCCTCCTACTATCAATAATATATCTAAAATTCTTATTTACCTTTCCCTTAAACATTTCAATTGCTTTTAAAACAACCTCCATTACTGAATATCCATTATTTATACCAACATTAAAGATTTCATTTTTAATTTCCTCACCAAGTAATTTTCTTAATGAAAGAAAATGGGCATTAGCTAAGTCTTCAATATGAATAAAATCTCTTATACAAGTTCCATCAGGAGTAGGAAAATCATTACCAAAAATCTTAAAAATATTACCTTCTAACATTGATCTAATTAATAAAGGTATCAAATGGGTTTCAGGATTATGTTCCTCTCCAATACCATCTATAGCACCAGCAGGATTAAAATATCTTAAAATTACATAATTAATTCCTCTTTCAGAATATTTTAATATTAAATCCTCGCAAATTTTTTTTGAAATTGCATAAGTAGATACAGGTTTTAAAGGATGATCTTCATCAATAGGTAAATATTCAGCAACACCATATACACTCGCACTCGATGAAAATATCAAATTACTAACAGCGTATTTTTTCATAAGTTCCAATAAATTTAAAGTCGAATTAATATTGTTATGAAAATATTTATATGTTTCCTTTTCAGATTCTGAAACGATTGTATATGCTGCAAAATGGATTACTCCATCTACCTTTGTATCATTGAAAACAGTTTCTAATAAATCCATTCTACACATATCAATCTTGTAAAATTTTATGTTATTGGGGAATAAAATTTGCAATTTTTTTATATTTTGCGTTTCTTCTTTATCTATAATTATACATTTAAAATTTGGGTTTAGTTTTAGGATAAAGAGAGCAGTACAAGCTCCAATATATCCAGCTCCACCTGTAAGAAGTATATTCATACTGGCAGGGTAACTAAACCTTTTGCTACAGCAAAGTTACCCTTTTCCTCCTCTATCCCATCTATTTTTACTTTAACAAAGCAGTTCGCTTTATCAACGTTTGTTTTTATTCTTATAAAGTTATGCGTGTATCCGTATCCTCCTTCCTCAACTAAAATATCATATTCTTTACCTTGTCTTTCTGTGATAAAATTCTTGCTTTGTTCTAAACTTAAGATCATTAATTTTTTTTCAAATTCTTTGACCTTTTCATGGTCAATCTTTATATGTCTCATTTTTTGATACGCAAGTGTATATGGCCTAAATGAAAAAGGGAAAATATGGATTCTGTGAAATTTAGCTTTTTTAGCAGCCTCCAATGTTAGATTAAAATCTTCTTCTGTTTCAGTAGGAAATCCAACAATTATGTCTGTAGATATTCCTAAATCAGGAATTGTTCTATACAATTTATCTATAATATCGAGATATTGTTCTATAGTATAATTTCTTTTCATCAATTTTAATATTCTATTACTTCCACTTTGTAGAGATAGATGTAAGAATTTACATATTTTGGGAGAAGATGCCATTACCTCGATTAATTCTTCATCAAGTGTTATTAAATCCATCGAACTTAACCTTACGCGAGCGTTTTCGGGAATATACGGAATAATTGCTTTTAGAAGTTTTGCTAAACTTGTATTTATATCCAATCCATACTCTCCTAAGCAAATACCTGTAAGTGTTATTTCTGCTCCAAAATCAGAATTATTTTCTATATTCTTACAAATATCTTTTATTTCATTAACTACTTGTTCTACTGGTTTGCTTCTACTTCTTCCTCGAGTATATGGAATTATACAAAAAGTACAGAAATGATTGCATCCATCTTGAACTTTAATATAGTATTTTGATCTTTGAATGAATTTTGGACTAATTTCTAAGGAATCGAAATGTAGTTTATCTATTATTTCTTTTTCTATTATTTCGATTACCTTTTCTTTTTGAGTAGAAGGTATTATGTAGATATTGTCAACATTTTTTTTCAATGATTCGTTATCTTGAACAATTCTTTCTTTTACTTGATTTATAAAGCTTTTATTAAGTGGAACAATACAACCGGTTATGAATATTTTTGAAGAAGGATTAGTAGCAAAAATTTTTCGGATTAATCTATAGGATTCTTTTTCTGCTTTATTTGTCACAGCACAAGTATTAAAAATAATAATATCAGCTTTTCCATCTTTTGAAGGTTCAAAACCAAATTTCAATAATTTATCTTCAAAAAATTCTATTTCAGCTTGATTTACTCTACAACCTAAAAAATATGTGCTATACCTCATATATATTTATAATCCAACACAAAACACTAAAAATCCTTTTTTTTATTTAATATTATTCTTTTTTTTAGTTTCTGACTATTAACTAATTATCAAGTAGATTTCATCGGTAATGATCCATTTAGATTTAATTTGTAGTATGTATAGCATAAATTTTTTAACTTAAGAGATATTCTAACAAGGAAACATCAATCTATATTAAGGGATAAAAACAAAATTCCAAAAGAATACTTTTAAAGTAGGGTAGGGGATTATAATTTGAAGGAATTTTTTGATAATTTTTTGAATAATAGGTAAAAGGGACTTCTAAGTAAAAGATTAAAAAATTGTAATGAAAAGATACAGAGAAAAAATTAAGAAACAAATAATCGAATTGGAAAAACTTTTTGTAAGTGCTTACAAAGAAAGATTAATCTCATTAGTGATTTTTGGCTCTGTAGCAAATGATAAATTTACCCCTGAATCAGATATCGATTTGTTAATTATCCTGAAAAATAAGAGAAGTAGTTATGAAGAATTTGATTTTTACTTTGATAACGTCGAAAATAAAATGAAGTTCAATTTTCTTAGAATAAACCCATTGTTTAAAGATCTACAGGAAATGAAGCCTTCATTACCATTCCTTTGGAGAACAAATTTTATAATTTTATTCGATAGACAAAATTTTTTCAAAAACTTTATTAATGAATTGGAAGAATTTAAGAAAAATAAAATAGTTATCAAAGAAAATTATGAAATTATAAATGACAAATAAAAAATTAGGTTTAGATTATTACAAGAGAGCTTTTATTAGGTTTAAGTTAGTAATTTTTTTTATGAAAGAAGAAGACTATGCCGATGTTGTGAAGAATTTGTCAGGAAGTTGTAGAACTTTGTCAAAAGGCAATACTTATAATGATTGGGATTAACCCACCTAAGTGGTACGATGTAATAGATATAATAATAGAAAATAGAGAAAAAATCCCTGAACATATATTTAAGGAAATTTTAGGTTTAAGGAAGGATACAAAATGGTTGAGATCCCAGAGAGAAATTTCTTTTTATGGATCAGATGACTTTATACCTACTACTGAATACTCAATTTCTGATGCTAATAAAGCAATTGAAATAGCTCAAAAATTCATAAAAATAACCCAAAATTTTATCTAAAAATAACCTATTTAATTTCAAAAAAATAAAAAAGGGGGGAAAAATATTGAGCAGTAATGAAATAAAAGCAAAAATATTTTTTACTCCTGTTCAAAAAGAAAAAAATAATGATATTAAGTTGGAATGTATAGAAATAAGAAAAGATGAAGATTATAAAAAAGAAATAGTTAGAAAAAATTTAAAAATTTTGGGTCCCCAAAGAAAAAACGGAAATGAATTTATAAATTTTGACATTAACGTTGATAAAAATATAATAAAAGAAAAGATCATAGAAATTCGTAGTTTTGCTAAAGGAAAAGCAAAAGAAGAAAACAGATATTTTGGAATAATTCTGGATAAAAATTTCATATTTATGTATCATTTCAAAAATGAAAAATCTATCTCATTTGAAAATTCTCAAATTAAGGAATTTCCTAAGTGCTTAGATAAATCAATTTTACTTCATTACATATTGAAAATAAAAAAGGATTTATTTGAAGAAATTATGAAAACTAACAAAAGCAATAAAAGGAAAAAATATAAAAGGGCTGATCAAGAAGAATATAATTATCTAACATTTTCCAAATATAAAGCAAAGTGGTTTGTTGAATTTCTCAAAAATTATTGGGAAATGAAAGAAGAAATTAAGTATGACCAAAAGGGAGAAATAAAAATTAAAATCAAAGTTTCAGATGATATAGATATAAATTTAGAGACATATTTACAAAGAATTAAAATTGAAAATAAAATTTGCCTTATTAATGATTTTATAAAATTTGACCCTGAGGCTGGAGCAGATATAAATGTCGAAAAAGCTGATATACAAGAAATCAAAATATATAATCAAACTTACACTAAAGATGAATTAATTACAGCAATAGAATATGAAAAATTAGGAATAGGAGTTTTTATAAGAAAATACAACCAAATGATAGAACAGAACAGAAGTGATGTTAGTGAAGACAAAGATTATGTTTATATTGGAGATGAAAAAATACCAAAACCATCCTCTGATGAGGAAAATAAAAAGTTGATATATATTTTAGGCGAAGCCTCCCTTAGGGTAGGCGAAGCCTCCCTTCGGGTAGGCGAAGCCTCCCTTGGGGTAGGAATTGATAATAAAAGTAATAATGAGAAAAATGAAAAATGCAGATTAGTTGAAGAAATTGTAGAAGAGATACAAAATGATCTTAATATTGGATTTGTAGA
>JAUQQQ010000002.1:83464-186411 GCA_030549815.1 bacterium
GGGTAGGCGAAGCCTCCCTTGGGGTAGGAATTGATAATAAAAGTAATAATGAGAAAAATGAAAAATGCAGATTAGTTGAAGAAATTGTAGAAGAGATACAAAATGATCTTAATATTGGATTTGTAGAGTTGAATAATTTTGATAAGAATTATTATAAGCTAAATATAGCAGGGTTGGTATTTTTTGCAAAATTTACAAAGCAAATAAATGAAAATAAATTGGAAATGGTAAAAGAAACTTTTGAAAAAATTATTAAAGAATTAGAAAATAATCCGTTACAAAAAAAGATATTTTACTTCCTTATCCTAATGGTTCTTAAAAATTGGTTGATTTCTAAAACTTATAGGGATAAACTCAAAATGATAGGGGAAAAATCTTTAATAAAATTATTATCTAACTTTTCAAACAGAAAAATTAATTTGAAAGAAATAGATGAGTTAGGAATAGAATTTAAATCTGGTGTATTGAAAAACAAAACAAAAAATGAAGAGATGAAAGAAAATGGTTTTTTCGATGATTCTCCTGAAGAGCTTGCTAAAAAATTAATAAAGAATTTTAACAATGAAAATAAGAAGAAACATTCTATAGTTTTTTACTTTATTGGAATTAATGAGGATACAAGAGATTTTAGTTTAATACCCTTAAATAGAATAAGAAATGAATATTTAAAAAAATTGGAAGAAGAATTGAAAAAAAACAATGTGGATGTTTTATTAGCAGAAAAAATTCCAATAGATAATAAAGGAGGAATACTTACAGTAATATTGAGAAGAAAATGATTACAAATTTTTCTAAAGAAAAAAGCATATATGCTTATTGCTATCTATTTAAATTTATCTAAAATACAACATATACAATTTCGTCAAATATACATTTGACGAAATAACTAATTGAAGTTTAAAACAGATTAACAAAAGTCTAATTAAAGTTCATTATAGATCTAACAAAACTATAATTATGATTCACCACTTGATTTAACCAAAACTGTAATTAAAGTTTGTCTTCAATTTAATAAAAATGTAATTCAAGTTTATCTCTGATTTAACAAAACTATAATTAATTAAACCTCAAATAAAACTGTTTTTTATTATAGAAAAAGATTTTAGACAAAACTAAAGTAGTTAAAAAATTTTACTATAAAAAGGAGTAAAGGGAAACCAAAAATAAAATTTATAAAGGGTAACAAAATTATTAAAAAAATAACTACACTATGGATTGGTAAAAAAGGTTAAATAATTACAAAAAAGCACTCCAACAATTGCAGAAAGGCGTTGAATATTTCAAAAACAAAATCCATAAAAATGAACCAATAAATGATTTGGAGAAACGATGCTTTCAAGGTAGCTTACAAGCATAACATCATAGAAAATCAAGAAATATGGCTTGAAATGATTAATGCAAGAAATTTATCTGTACATACCTATGACTCACAATTAGCAGAAGAATTAATTTCAAATATATTAAATAATTATTATCAAGAATTTTTTAAACTATTAGAAAAATTTCAATGAATATACCACAGGAAATTCTTGATGAACTAATAAAAATATTGAGTGAAAATGAAAAGATAGAAAAAGCTGTTCTTATTGGTTCTCGATCAAGAAATGATAATGCTCCCTATTCTGATATAGATATAGTAATTTTTGCACCTTCTATGAGCTTTAGTGAATACCTCCAATTCTTATCAAATTTCGATAATATCAAAACTCTCATTTCCTTTGATATTATAAAATAAGAAACAATAAAAGATTATAATTTCATAAAAACAATACAAAAAGAAGGAAAGGTTATTTTTGAAAAAAAAGGCTGATTAAAAATATATTGATATACTTATTAATATAGCAAAAAGTTTCCTACTAATTTGGGAACAAGTTTAAACACCGCTGCATTTGCAAAAACCATTATCTTCTTTAAATTACTTATTATATAATTTTTCAAATTTTACTCTTTTTCATTATTAGTTTTATTTGAAATTTTCTGAATAGCCTAAGAAACCTTAAGGTAATCAATGCTCTTTTCAATTGTTAGTTAAGTATTTTAAGTTTGAATTTTTTCCATTACTTGTCCGTCTAATTCCCATCCCAATTCTGTTTGATTTATACCATTAACCAAAACTTTTTGTCCTTCTTTTGGATTGAGTTTGAACAACAATGTAGACAAAGGATTAACAAATGATTCTTCTATTTTATTTCCTATTCCCCTACCCCCCATCGTTAAGTCTTTAGTACAATAATCTTGCAAGATGTTATATACTTCTTCGGTTACTTCAATTTCTATCCTTCTTAAATCTCTAATTCTCTCTTTTACATTATTAAACATCTTTTCAAATATTAATTTAGCGGAATGTGGCCTAATAAAGTCAAAAACAATAATATTTTCTCCAATTCTATTTAATATTTCTGGTCTATTTATTCGGAATTTAAAGTAATCCTGAATAAAGTTTTTAATTTCAATCTCCACTTGCTCATAAGGCATATCTGGAGAAACCCTTGTTATTTTATTCCCCTGATTATCTATATCATAAACACCAAGGTTAGAAGTAAAGATTATTATACATTCATTAAAATATACGGTTTCTCCTCTGCCTGATGTTAATCTACCTTCATCTAATATTTGTAAGAATACATCAAGTATTCTTGGATGTGCCTTTTCTATTTCATCAAAAAGAACGATAGAAAAAGGATTTTGCTTAATTGCATTGGTTAATTGTCCTCCTGCATCATAACCCACATATCCTGGGGGTGCACCTATCAACCTTTGATCAGTGTGCTCTTTTGAATACTCTGACATATCAAATCTTATATAACTACTTTGATTACCGAATATTAATTCTGTCAAAGCTTTAGCCAACTCTGTTTTTCCAACTCCTGTAGGTCCTGCAAAAAACATAACCCCTTTAGGCCTGGAAGCATTTATACCAAACTGAGAACCTGAAATATCAAAAAAAGATCTTCTAACTATCTCACAAGCTTTTTTTATTGCTTTATCCTGCCCTTTGACCCTTCTTTTTAATATCTCTTCAGCATTTGCTATATCATCCCAATTTAATTTAGCCCAAGGATTATCCTTAACACCAACTTTATACCTCCTTATTGCTTCATTTATCTCCAAAATAGATATTTTCTCTCTTTTTGCTAATGACACAATCCCTATAATTTCTGAACCAAACATCTTATGTGTATTATCTATGAAAACATCTATTATTTCCTCTTTCTTTTGTTGATCATTTTCAATAATTTCAAAATCGTCAAGGCGAGGAAGTAATGTTTCAATTATAACCCTTCTTACAATATTATCAGGGCGGGGTATGTTTATAACTTTAACCTTGTGATTATCCAACGTATACCAAGCAGGTAAATCACTTTCTTTATCAACAATTATAAAAACAGCATTATACTTTGGAAAAACTGAACTTTGATTGTTTGATTTTTCATTGGAATATTTAGTATTTTCTGCATCTGGTACATTTGCTATAGTTTGAGATGCTATAGGATTAATAACCTTTGGAACAGCAACTTGGGATAACCTAAACATTTTGTATAAAAACTCATTTATGTCTCTTTCCGCTATTTCCCTTAATCTACTTGCAAAATTAAGTATAACTGCAACATAATGTTCATTATTATTAACTATTGTTTCAATGCTTTCGTAAGCTCTTGCCAATATAGCAGGAACATAACCATCTTTATTTGGATTTTCTTTAATAAATTTTTTAAATACATCCAGATTTCCCTTAACCAATTTAAAACCAAAAATAGGCTCAAATGAAATAACAAGATCATAATCATCGTAATTTGTCAATAAAATCCCCAAGAAATCAGTAAGCCTTGCAGTAATTACCTGAGAATTTTCCACTTTCTGAGAGCTTGATTCAACTTCTGTTTTAGAAACATTTCCTGATGAAGAAACAACAATGTTACCAGCGGTGGAAACAGCTTGAGAAGAATAATTACCACTTAAATTTATTTCAATAGGATAAATATCATAAATATTTCCTTCTAAAACAAATTGAGATTTTATAGAGTTAAACCTTAATATTTCTTTTGCCCATTTAGATAACTCAAACATTTAACCACCCCTTTTTAATTTCATGCTTTTGCAATAACTAAGCAATCTATCTTTACATTACCAACTTTTTCCTTTATTAACTTCGAAGCTTCATTTAAAGTAGAACCCGTTGTAGAAACATCATCAAAAATAATTATTCTACCATTTTCTAATCTCTGAATATTATTATAATTCAAAATAAACTTATCCTTTGCATTTAATATCCTTTCTTTTCTGTCCTTTATCAAATGTTGCAATCTCTTTTTCTTAAAATTTACAGCAAAAAGATTAACAATCTCTATATTGTATTTGCTTAACCAATTTGCAAGAAGTAAAGAAATTAGGTAATTATTTATCTTTTCATGATTCGGAATAAAAGTAAAAACTTTTGTGTTAAAAACTCCTTTACAAACATCGTTCCATATTTTTTCATCAATAGAACTAATTAATCTTGATACATAAACAAGCACATCCAAACGATTATGGAATTTTGATATCTCTAACATCTTATAGAAATCAGAATAAGAAAAGAGAAAATAAAAATTATCAAACCAAACTTTCTCCAACTCCTTCTCAAAATATTCCTTCGGTAATTTCCTTAAATACATCTTTTGTTTTAAATCTTCAAAACAGGTTGAACAAATAGAATCAAGTGAAAAGTAATCACAAAATATACATCTATTATCAAAAAGAACAAACTTATAGAATTTAAGATAAGAAACAACCATAAAATTGATTATTTTTTTAGAGATCATCTCATTAATCCCCCTACCCCAATCAAATTACGATAATGAGAAATATTCCTCTGATTGATAAACTCCTGTTAATTCTTTTTTGTATTGCATTAAAACATCATTAATTAATGTGCTTGCTCCAATTCGGTAATAATCTGGGCTCATAAAATAATCCCCCAATGTTTCGTTTAATATAACAGTATATCTAATTGCGTCTTTAGCTGTTCTTATTCCACCTGCAGGTTTAATTCCTACTTTTCTGCCAGTATAGTAATAGAAATCTTTAATAGCGTAGAGCATAACCAGGAAAGCTTGTGGAGTGGCAGCGGGATTAATCTTTCCTGTAGATGTTTTAATAAAATCAGCATTTGCAAACATTGCTATTAAACTTGCTAACCTTATATGTTCATAGGTTGGTAATTCCCCTGTTTCCAATATAACCTTCAAATGTGCTCCGAATTTAGAGCAAATTTCTTTGGCTTTTGCTACCTCATCATAGACCACATGATATTTTCCTTCTAAGAAAGCATGCCGATTTATAACTATATCAACTTCATCTGCACCTTCTCTTAAAGCATATAATAATTCTTTTTCTTTTATTTCCCAATCTACTTGCCCGCTTGGAAAATAAGTAGAGACCGTTGCAACTTTAACATCATTACTTCCTATTTTTTCAAGAATGTTTTTGGCTTGTCTTATAAGACTAGGGTATACACACACTGCAGCAAAAGAAGGAACTCCATCCATTGGCTTAACAGCTTTATAAACAAGATGCTCTATCCTACCTGTTGTATCTTTACCTTCCAAACTTGTTAAATCCATACACGATATAATGAATTTCAACGCCCAAATTTTTGAATCTTTCTTTATACTTCTTTTTGATAAATTTTCAACCCTTTCATTCAACATTTTAGTGTCTATCGGCATATAAAAATCTTTCAATATTTTCATAATCTAACCCCCTATATTTTCCATATTTTCAATAAATCTTCCAAGCTCTCTAATTTATAGAATTCAATATTTTGAACTAATTCCTTCAAATCTGGATATTCACAAAATACTTCATCTTTGGAAAAATTTGAATATACTTTTTCAATTGAAAACTTAGAGGATTCCAATAAAAATAACCTAAACCTATTTTTTGAAATAGGCTCGATATTTGAATATAAACTGAGATTTCCAATGAAAATTGAACGATTAACAGGAAAAACAAGAAAAGAGGAAATAATCGAAACTGCGATCGAAAAATCCACAGCGTTTGAGAATACCCTTAAAGCACCGACTATAGACATTATAATATCATACTTATACAACTCAAACTTCAAAAATTTTTCGATTATAGAGCTAATAACCATAACTTTGACAGTATCAATTCCCCAAATAATTCTCTTAGGTTTTTCAGAAAAAGACCTATTAACAAGAGCTTGAATTTCTATCGGTATTAATCTACTTCCTTCAGGAAGAAAAGATAAAACAGATCCTGCTTTTTTACCAACATGGGAATATTGATTATAATTATCTTCTTTTAATCCCTGTTCAGTCATTACAAAAACACCAATTTCATCAGTGCTTCCATACCTGTTTTTAGAAACTCTTATTACCCTGTAATCATCCCTACTTTCAAATATTAGAACAACATCAACCATATGTTCTAAAAACTTTGGACCAGCAATATACCCAGCCTTAGTTACATGAGCCAATATGACAAAAGTTTTTTTATTATTCTTAGAAAACTCCACAATTTTATCGATACAATTCTTTACTTGAGATATAGAACCAATCGGAGTTGATAAATCTAATGAACGAATTGCTTGAATAGAATCAATAAATATAATATCAAAATCTTTCGCTGCTTCCAAAATATAACCAATATTTGTATTATCAAATAAATACAAATTATCTGAATAATTATTGAATAATCTATCAAATCTTGCACGAACATTACTATAATTCTCTTCAGCACATACATATAAAACTTTGAAATTCTTGGAAATATTGTAGGCAGTTTGCAAAGATAATGTTGATTTACCTATCCCTGGGCTACCTGCCAATAAAACTATTGTATTTTTATATATTCCTCCTCCTAAACACCGATTCAGTTCATTAAAACCAGTATCGAAAATAAAAAAGTCTTGTTTATCTACCTGACTAATTTTTAAGGGCTTTACTAAATTAGTATTTTCTTGTAAAATATTCTCTTTTGAATTCAGAACAAAAGTATCCCACGCTTGACAATTCGGACACTTTCCTAACCAATATTTAGATATATAACCACAATCAGAGCATATATATTCCTGAGTTTTTTTCATCCTTTTTAGCTAATTTAGCTAAAGAAACTCTCTGAACTACCTAATAAAGGAGCAATAACAACAGATTTATAGGGATTTTCTCCAATAGAATAAGTAGTTACATACTGATTATCTTTAAGTGCCATATGAATAATTTTCCTTTCAAAAGCCAACATAGGTGCTAATGTTATGGGTTCCTTTTTCTGTTGAACTATTTTAGCAGTTTTTAGTGCTAAATCTATCAACTGCTTTTTCCTTCTCTCTCTATAATTATCACTATCTATAATTACATAATTCCGCTGATCCTTTGGAAGATTTTTATTAATAATAAAATTAATATAGTTTTGGATTGCATTAAGAGTGTTTCCGTGTTTGCCAATAAGCATTCCCTTATCTTTTCCATCTATTTCAATAATAAAATCACCGGATGCTCCTACGTCAGAAGAAGATAATCCCTCCTTTTGTTCTGAAAATTCTCTTTTCTGGGTCCATTCTCCAGTATTGCTAACTTTAAAAACTACATCTGCTTCTAACAGATTTGTTATTTCTTTTAAAATATCTAATGACTTTATAACGTATTCTGGTAATCCAGAAAAATCAACTTTTTTTTCATTTTTAGTAGATTTATACTCAGTATTTTCTTGTTTTTTTAATTTAACTCTTATAAATACTTGTCCTGTTTGTTTTTCTTTAAGTATATCAAGAATACTACTTGGTTTTTCAGATATTTTTTCAATGATTAAATCATCTATACTTACTTTTAGAGTTTGTAAAGCTTTGTTAACTGCTTCCTCGTATGTTTTTCCTGAAAATTCGTACATTTTTGTTACTTTTGGGGATTTGTATTCCGCACTTTCCCCATGGCGGAAATTAAGTTCCTACATTTTCCAATTTTGCCGACTTTTCTTCCTCTTTCTCTAACTGCTTTAATTTTTCTTTATCCACATCCTCAACCTTTATGAATTTATATATTAACCATCCCGCTATTATCCCAATTACATTAAAAGAAAACCAGTAGAGTATGAAAGCAGAAGGGAAACTAAAGAAAAGAATAGCAAAAGTCCCTAACATAATTAACTGCATACTTTCAGCATTCTTTTTTTCCTCAGGTGTGCTATAACTCGTAGGAGTTATTTTAAAACTTAAATACATAGAAAGAACATAGAGAGCAAACAGAATAAAATCTGGTTTGGCAAGAGATTTTATCCATAAAAATGAAATCTGTTCCAAAATTTTTATTTCATCTTTAACAGCGAAAAACACTGCAAAAAGAATAGGAATTTGTATAAAGCTTAAAAGAAGAGAAGTAAAACAACCTTGTAAAGGATTAAACCCAAGTGTTTTATAAAGGTTCATTTGTTTTTCTACCAGTAATTGAGGATTATCTTTATATTTTTTCTGTAAATTCAGTAAATAAGGTTGGATACTTTTCATCTTAACCTGCATCTCATACATTACTTTAGTTTGCACAACATAAAGTGGTAGTATAATAGATTTTGTAACAACTCCTAATAGAATCAAAGCCCAACCATAATCGTTAGTCCACCCATTTAAGTAGTTTAACAATGCTTTAAATATCCCTACAAATAAATCCATAATTTACCTCCTTCCCAATTTTCTCAAGATATCATAGTAAAGTTCGGCTTTAACGGGAATATAATTAAGGCTTTTATTATAGTATTCAAGGGCAGATTTATATTCCCTCTGTTCATACAAAGCTTTTGCTATAAATCTATACAATGCCCCTATATCTTCTTTTTCTACTTTAGCGTATGAATATTTAGTTTTAGTTATAGGGTCAAAGAGTAATTTTTCAGCTTTAATAAAACATTTTCCTGCTTCTACATAATCTTTTTCCTTTTGGCTATAAATTATTCCTGCAGTATAATACAATTTCCAGTAGTTTGGGTTATTTTTTACTCCCTCTTTTACAAAATTCAACCCTTCTTGAGGTTTATTTAAAAAAAATGCTAATTGATAAGCACCAAAATCATAAGCCTCTACAAAATTTGGATCTAACATCGTTATAAATCTTGTGTAATAAGTTATTTCTGTTAATTGATTTATCGTTACATTACCGGAATAATGTATATAAAACTCTGTTCTAATCCATAAGTAACCAGCAAGGGTATACCTTATATTTCCTAAACTATTTATAAGAACTTCATAAAAAGGCATATTACTTCTATATTGACTTCTCAAAGATAAATAATCTACATTCCATAAGAAAATAGAGATTACAAAACTTAATATTAAGCTTACTATTGCGATCAATTTATAAAAATCATTCTTCATTTAAAGATAGCACCTGCCAGAAAGCTTCCTGCGGAATGGAAACTTTACCAACAGTTTTCATCCTTTTTTTACCTTCCTTTTGCTTTTCTAATAATTTTCTTTTTCTTGTTACATCTCCTCCATAACATTTGGCTAAAACATCTTTTTTAAGAGGTTTAACAACCTCGCTTGCTATAACTCTACCCCCAATAGCAGCCTGAATTTTGTATTCAAATAATTGTTTTCCTATAGTTTCTCTTAATTTTTGGACAATTTTCCTCGAAGCATAGTAAGCTTTTTGTCTATGGATAATAAATGATAAAGCATCAACTTTAGTACCATGAACAAGTATATCAACTTTGACTAAATCAGATTCTCTGTAATCCAAAAATTCATAATCAAAGCTTGCAAATCCACGGGTATAAGATTTTAGTTTATCAAAAAAATCTACAATAATTTCAGCTAATGGAGCTTCAATATCCACGATTAACAAATTACCAGCTTTTTCTATATGAACAGATTGCCCCCTTTTATCTTGAACTAATTTTAAAACATCATTTAAATATTCATGAGGAATTATTATTTTACCTTTTATGTAAGGTTCTAACACTTTTTCAATCTTGGTATTATCAGGCCATAAAGAAGGAGAATCTATTTCCTCTTCTTTATTATTATAAACTATTTTATACTTTACAGTTGGAGTTGTGGATATAATATTAAGATTAAAATGCCTCTCTAATCTTTCTTGCACTATTTGCATATGTAATAACCCAAGGAAACCACATCTAAAACCAAATCCCAAAGCAGCAGATTTCTCCTTTTCAAAAAACAAAGCCGCATCGTTTAATTTAAGTTTAAGTATAGCATCCTCCAGTCTTAAATAATCATCACCATCTGCGGGATAAAACCCACAAAAAACCATTGGCTTTGGTTCCTTAAATCCACTAATCGGTTCCACTTCTTCCACCCGAAGGGAGGCTTCGCCTGAAGAGCAAACCGTATCCCCAACCTTCGTATCAGAAATATCCTTAATACTTGCACAAAAATAACCAACTTCTCCAGCATGTAAAACATCTACTTCTTTGTAAAATGGTTTAAAAACACCCACTTCTTCCACTTCAAACACTTTACCTGTTGAATAAAATCTTATCTTGTCTCCTTTCTTTATTCTACCGTCAAATACTCTAATGTAAACTATAACACCTTTGTAAGAACTATAAACAGCGTCAAAAATGAGAGCTCTAAAAGGTAAATTTGGATCACCTTTTGGACAAGGTATATCTCTGATCACTCTATCTAAAACTTTTTCAACGTTATAACCTGTTTTTGCACTAACCTTTTCAAAATCTTCATATGGTATTAGTAAAATGTCCTCTACCTGTTTTTTTAAGAATTCTTCATTATAATTTGGCAAATCAACTTTATTAAAAACTGGTACTATATGTAAATTTAAACTAACTGCTTGTAAATAATTAGCTAAGGTTTGTGCTTGAACTCCTTGAGTTACATCAACTAACAGGATGGCACCTTCACATGATCTTAAAGCTCTTGAAACTTCATAAGAAAAATCAACATGTCCTGGAGTATCTATCAAGTTCAAAATATAACCTTTGTATTCTAACCTTACGGGATGAGATTTTATTGTTATTCCTTTTTCCCTTTCCAAATCCATCTGATCCAAGAACTGCTCCTGTAATTTTTCTTTATTTATAGTTTGCGTAATTTCTAAAAATCTATCAGCTAACGTTGATTTCCCATGATCTATATGTGCTATTATTGAAAAATTTCTTATTCTTTCCAAGCTCATCAATTATAAAATTCTACAAAATCTACAAAAATCTTTCAAAACAATTAACTTTACATTTTTGAAAAAATATCACTTCTTCAGGCAAAGCCTCCCTTAGGGTAGAGACCTCCCTTAGGGTAGAAATAAGTAAATTACAATTAATGATATAACAGTAATTAATGAACCTATTTTAAAATGTTCCCAGAAACCTATTCTTATATTGAATTTTTGACAAAAATTTAAAACTATTAAATTAGCAATGCTTGATAGCAAGGTGAAATTTCCAGCCAATGTTGATGATGATGAAAGTATAAACAAATCGTAATGATTTTTTATTTTCGTCAATAAAATTAAAACGGCAGGTACATTAGAAATAAATTGAGAAAGTATGAAAGTTGAAATCAATAAACCTAATTTACTATAAAGCAATTCAATAAAAGGAGAGATGATATCTTTAATAGCTTCCGTTATGACAAATAATCCTGAAAAAATTATAAGAAGTTCAAAATCTACCATTGATAATATTTTAGAACTTTTTATCCTCCTTGTAAAAAACACAAGAGAAGAAGCTATTAACATTACTAATGCAGGTTCAATACCTAATATTAATAAAATTAAAACCAACAAAATAATAAAAAAAGATTTTATGAATAATGGTTTATGTATAATTCTATTATTTTTCTCATTAAATAAATCCAATTTTTTTTCTTCCTGCAAAATTTGATTACCCAATAAATCTGGATAAAACAAAATAACTAACACAATTAGAAAAAATAAAGAAATAATAGTAGGTAAAAATAAAGCAGATAAAAACTCAAGGTAACTTATATTTCCTTTAGTTGCGACAATAATATTCTGAGGGTTACCTGTAATCGTAGCCATACTACCTATATTAATAGACATCATAAAAGAAATTAAATATGGTTTGGGGTCAATTTTTAAATCCCTACAAATTTTAATTATTACTGGTGTAAAAACAAAAGCAATCGTATCATTTAAAAATAAAGCAGAAAGTATAGCAGAAATAAATACAATCTTTATCAATAAAAAAATTTTCCTATTAGAAAACATTTTAAATGATACCCAGTGAAAAAAACCTGAAAAATAAATCAAAGAATTAACAACCATAACTCCAAACAAAAATATAATTATTTTAAAATCAATTGATTTAATAGCATCATCTAAATTAATAAAACCAGTAAGAATAATAATGGATGAAACCAAAAAAACAATACTTGCCCTGTTTAACCTAATAACGGGAAATGAACCAACAACCAAACCTATATAACACAAAAAAACAATTAATAAAATAAAATATTCCATAGGTAAGAAATATTACTCAAACCCGTTACTTAAAAGTAAATATAACAAAAATATAAGTATTAGAAAGAAAATAAAAGATAAAATCGTAAAGAATATCCCTGTAGCTATTAAAAAAAATTTTTTCTTCATAAATCTATAATTATAAGGTCTATTTTTTTCTCTTCAACTTTAGGAATAGGTTTATTAATTATTTTTACTTTTGAATTAAGTGAAACGGAAAAATCTTGAACAGGTTTATAATCAATATCAATAGCAACAGTATTCCTTGTTGTGATGTAAGCATTATCAAACTTTTTCGTAGTATTTAACTTTATGGCGTATCCATACTTTCCAGTTTTACTGTGTCTTGCAGAAAATAAATAATTGTCAGGCAAGCTACAAATAGTTTTCATAGCTACTTCTTCATCTTCATTTGTTCCAAAAATAGCTGACCACATTACATTTAAATCATTCTTATTTATTCTAAGAAATTCAATATCATTGCCTTTCTCTTTGTCAGTATTATCAAAAGTTATAGCCAATAATATAGAATCAGTTCTACAATCAGAAGAAACATAAAAATCACCAGTCGAAAAATCATGCACAGTGTTATATTGCTTTGTTAAAACAATATTTCCCTTAACTATGTCTATTTTGCTCATAATTAAAATGTTATCTTGCTGGTCCAATAAATATAGAAATCCATCCTCATCTATAAGAGGTTTTTGATAAATATTTGTCTTATAAGCTCTCAAAATTTTGGAAAAATCTCTATCTAAAATAATGACCATACCTTTAATATCATACAATCCAACATACTCCCCTTTTTTATTTTGTAAAGATATATAATTAAACGAAGCATTATCTATTTTTTTTAATCCATTAATTGCAAGATTTTTTTTATTTAATTTAAAAATAAAACCATCGAGAGTGGCAGAGAATATAAAGTCTTCATTGGAATCAATAACCATACTCCCTGTTTCGAATACTTTTTTTATCCTTAAAGAAAAAGATTTCTTGTCCAAAATACTCAAAAAACTTTGATTTCCAATCCATCCCGAAAGCAAGATATTGTGTCTATCATAATTATTAATATCCGAAAACCCCATATCTAAATAATCTTTCACAACCCAACTTTTTGCAAAAATAACATCACCCTTTAAATCCATACAAATCAGCCCCAAATTTTTAGTATAATCCTCAAAAATTCCAGCAATGTATAATTTATCTTTTTCAAATAAGACAGAGTTAAACCAAAACTCAGTATTTGGTTTTGCACATTCTATTTTTTTTATCCATGAAAAATCTCCCAAATTATTTTCATTTTCTTTGTTATTTCTATTTTGTTCGTGTTTATTTTGTACTGAATTTCCTTCTTTATTATGTTTTTCCTTAATTCCTTTGTAAATAAAAAATAAACCTAAAAAAAATAAAATAAAAACAATAAAAAAATCAATGATAATAAAAATTATTAATATCTCTCTATTAATTTCTTCCATTAAATATAATTATTTAAGCATTGAATTAAATTCTTCTTCTGAGATTACCTCTTTTTGCAGCAAAGTTTCAGCAACTAAAGTAAGCTTATCTTTGTAAGTTGTAATAATATTTTTTACTTCATTATAACAATCATTGATTATTTTGGCTACTTCTAAATCTATTAATCTTGCAGTTCCTTCACTGTATTTTTTTTCTTTAACAAAATCCCTACCTAAAAATACTTCTCTTGAAGCTTCAAAAGATATCAGTCCTAAGGAGGACATTCCGTATTGTGTTACCATACTTCTTGCTATTTTAGTAGCTCTTTCAATATCATTTTCAGCTCCTGTTGTACAAACATTTAGTATTACTTCTTCAGCTGCTCTACCACCAAGTAAAACCTTTATTTGTGCTATCAATTCTTCTTTTTTGTAGTTGTATTTATCTTTTTCGGGTGCTTGCCAAGTTTGACCCAAACTTGGACCACGAGGAACGATTGATATCTTCTTTACAGGATCGGCAAAAGGTGTATATTTTGCAACAATCGCATGTCCAGCTTCATGATAAGCTGTGATTTTTCTTTCTTCTTCAGACATTACAACGCTTTTTCTTGCAGGACCCATTAATACTTTTTCTATAGCTTCTTCACAATCATCGAGTTCTATGTATTCTTTTCCTTTCCTTACTGCTATTAAAGCAGCTTCATTTAACATGTTTTCTAAATCTGCTCCTGTAAACCCAGGAGTTCTCTTTGCTAATTCACTTAAATCAAGATTCGGGGATATTTTTTTATTTCTTGCATGGATTTTAAGTATTTCTTCCCTTCCTTTCAAATCGGGAGGCCCAACATAAATCTGTCTATCAAATCTACCAGGTCTAAGTAAAGCAGTATCAAGTATATCAGGTCTATTTGTAGCAGCTAAAACGATTATACCCGAGTTAATTTCGAAACCATCCATTTCGACTAACAATTGATTAAGGGTTTGTTCTCTTTCATCGTGTCCTCCACCAAGCCCTGCTCCTCTTTGTCTTCCTACAGCATCTATTTCATCAATAAACACTATACATGGTGCATTTCTTTTTGCTTGTTCAAACAAATCCCTGACTCTTGCAGCACCAACACCTACAAACATCTCTACAAATTCCGAGCCACTAACATAGAAAAATGGAACTCCTGCCTCACCTGCTATTGCTCTACCTAACAATGTTTTCCCTGTTCCCGGAGGACCTATCAGTAAAACACCTTTTGGAATTCTTGCACCCATCTGTATAAATTTTTGTCTATCTTTTAAAAATCCAACAATTTCCTTAAGTTCCTCTTTTACTTCATCTATACCTGCCACATCAGAAAAAGTCACTTTGGGCATGTCTTGACTAAACATTCTTGCCCTGCTTTTTGTAAAAGAGAAAGCTTGATTACTACCACTCTGAGCTTGTCTAAAGAAAGCAAATAAAATTAAAATGAATAGTATAAATGGGACAATGTTAAGAATCCAAAACCAAATGGTATTATCAGCAGGTGGAATGTATCTAAAATTAATATGTTTTTCTTTTAAGGTTTTTACCAATTCATAATCCTGAGGATAATAAGCTTTGATTTTATAATATTTTTTATCCACAGGTTGATAAAGTTCAAGAGTTATCTCATTATCTTTAATCACTGCTTCTTTAGCATTATTATTTTCTATTTGTTGCCATAATTCATAATAAGTAGTTTCTTTAACGTTAAGAGATTTTTCAGTAAGCAACATTGATAGGTATATAGCAGTTAAAATAAGAAAAGTCCAAACTAAGATTGCTTTCATATTTTTCTCACTTTCCCTAATTCCTTATTTATTATTTTTTACACAAAAATACATTAATCCTTTTATTTTTACAACACTAAATTTCAATAAGAGGAATAGGGAAAGATGTATATAAAGATAAAAATATGGGAGTATTGAAGGGGGGGTTATGATGAAAACTTCCTTATTTACAAATGTTTTGGCAATGGTTTTAGCTGGAGGAGAGGGAACTCGATTATTCCCTTTAACAAAAGAAAGATGTAAGCCTGCTGTCCCTTTCGGATCAAGATACAGAATAATAGATTTTGTCTTGTCTAATCTAATAAACAGTGGAATACTTAAAATCAACGTCCTAACTCAATACAAGGCACATTCATTGATAAAGCATATTCAAACTAATTGGGAACTAAACTATAAATTTGGTTTTTATGTCAATATAGTACCTCCTCAAATGAGAATAGGAAAAATCTGGTTCAGAGGTACTGCAGACGCAATATACCAAAATCTTAACCTCGTTTTCGATGAACAACCAGATTATGTCATTATCCTATCCTCAGACCATATATACACAATGGACATAAAACATATGATTGAATATCATATAAGTAAAGAGGCAGATATTACAGTTGCTACTTTCCCTATAGATCCATCAGAAGCAAGTAGGTTTGGAATAATGAAAATAGATAGCGACGGAAGAATAATAAGTTTCTCAGAAAAACCCAAAGATCCCGAAACAATACAAGAATATACAATAAATAACAAAGTTTTAGCATCAATGGGAAACTATGTTTTTAATAGGGATGTTTTAATAGAAATATTGGAGCAAGATGCATTGAAAGACACAAGCCATGATTTTGGAAAAAATATTATTCCAGAAAGTATAAAAAAACATAGAGTATATAGTTACAGTTTTGAAAAAACAAACATTATAGGTTCGGATAAACCACCATACTGGAGAGACGTTGGAACTATCAAATCTTTCTTTGATGCTAATATGGAGTTACTTCAACCAGATCCACCAATAGATTTATACAATCCTTATTGGCCTATATATTCTTCCTACACTGCTCTACCCGCAGCAAGAATAATGGGGGAAAATGTTAATATTCAAAATTCAATAATCTCCGAAGGATGTATAATCGAAAATAACACAGTAATAAAAAACTCGATCATTTTCCCCAAATGCTATATAAAAAACAACAGTTATATAGAGAATTCAATAATTATGGACGGATGCATCATAAAACCACATTCAATAATTATAAATTCTATCCTTGATAAAGGAGTAATTATAGAAGAGGGAATAGAAATATCATTAAAATACCAAGAAAAATTTTTTGTTAGTGAAGACATAATAGTTATTCCTAAAGGACAAATCGTGGATAAAAATACCCTTATCCAAGAAAAACCTGTATATTTCTAAAAAACAAACAAGGAGGAGACTATATGAACATAATAAGTCAATTAAAAGAAAAATATAACCTAAGTATATGGTTAGATTACCTTGATAGAGAAATATTAGAAGTGTTGGACCAATGGGTTAAAGAAAAAAAGATATTTGGAATAACCACAAACCCTTCAATTTTTAACAACGCAATAAACAAATTCCCAGAATATTATCTTTCAAGAGAAACAGTAAGTAATGATATATTTAGATCTATAGAAAACATAATGATAGAAGAAGTAAAAAAAGCTTGCGATATAATGTTACCGTTATTTGAGGAGACGAAAGGACAAGATGGATTAGTTAGTATAGAAGTTCCACCATACATAGCCTATGATACTCAAAAGACAGTAGAAAAAGCAGAAGAAATTTGGAATAAAATATCAATGCCAAATGTTATGATAAAAATCCCTGCAACAAATGAAGGAATTCAAGCAATAAAAATTTTATTTGATAAAAATATCAATGTAAACGTTACATTACTATTTTCAATAAAGAAGTATTCCTTAGTAGCCCAAACTTACAAAAACTCTCAAACAAATTCAATAAGCGTAGCCTCATTTTTTGTGAGTAGAGTAGATACGATTGTTGATGATCTTTTTGCAAGAATGAAAGAAAACAAATTTTTCAACGTTCCAGATTTGTTTGGTAAAGCAGCTGTTGCTAACTCACTTCTGGCTTATAAATTATATCAAAATACGTTTAATGATAATTCTAAAATTCAGAGAATTCTATGGGCAAGTACAAGTACAAAAAATCCTGCTTACCATCCTTTAAAATATTTCCTTGAATTATTAACCCCAAACTCAATAAATACAATCCCTCTTCAAACTTACCAAACATTAATAAAAGCTGATATTAATATAAAAGAAGCAGAAAAAATAACCCAAAAAAACATGGAAGAAGCAGAAGAAATTATCAAAAAATTGGACTTCTTACTCGAAGAAAAGCTTGGTCTGAATTTAGAATACTTAATGGAGGAACTACTATACAGAGGAGTAACTTTATTTACTGATTCTTACAATTCTATTCTTTACTCTGTTATAAAAAATGCAGGAATAAAATCCGCTACCTGAGGCGGTATACAAAAATCAGGAAAATTTATATAGAAAGGAGATAAACATGAAAGTATTCATAAATGGAAAATTATATGATAAACAAGATGCAAAAATATCAGTATGGGATCATGGGTTTTTATACGGTGATGGTGTATTCGAAGGAATAAGAGTATATAACAATGCTATTTTTAAATTAGACGAACATTTAAAAAGACTGTATGATTCAGCAAAAGTTATAGAACTAAAAATCCCATATTCTTTTGAGGAATTAAAAAATCATTTGATTAATACGGTAAAGATTAACCTTGAGGAAGAAAAGATTGAAAACGCATATATAAGGTTAGTTGTAAGTAGAGGAGAAGGAGATTTAGGATTAGATCCCCGAAAATGCAAAGAACCTTCTGTTATCATTATAGTTGACAAAATTCAACTTTACCCAAAAGAATTCTACGAAAAGGGCTTAAGGTTAATTATTTCTTCATATAGAAGACCTTCTGCTGATATCCTTTCTCCTCGTATAAAATCACTAAACTATTTGAATAATATTTTAGCCAAAATAGAAGCAAACAATGCCAATGCACAGGAAGCTATAATGCTTAATCAACAGGGGTATATCACAGAATGCACGGCAGATAATATTTTCATAGTTAAAGATGAAGTAGTAAAAACTCCGCCACCATTCGTTGGAATATTGGAAGGAATAACACGACAAAGTGTTTTAGAAATGTGCAAAGAATTAGGAATAAAATCTGAAGAAGTAATCATAGATGTTAAGGATTTACTTACGGCTGATGAAGTATTCATAACAGGCACTGGAGCAGAAATCGTACCCATAAGACAAATAAACAACTTAGAATTCCACATTGGAAAAATAACAAAAAAACTAATAGAATATTTTCCTAAATTTGTTCAAAAACACTCAACTAAAGTCTTCGTTAATGTATAAAAAAATATTTTCATTATAAAATGAGAAGGAACTTAAATAAAAAAATAGAAAAAATAGGTAGAAATTATAATAAAAAAGGGAATAAATTATGAATACAAGATTGGGATTGCAAGATAATGTATTAGCTACAATAGGGTATATTATTCCCCTTATTGCTATAATTGCTTTCTTTACGGAACAAGAAAATAACTTTGTTCGTTTTCATTCTTTGCAATCAATATTCCTTTCATTAATAGTAACATTATTATTTTCATTATTCTCAGGTGTTTTCTGTTTTTTATCATTTATTCCCAATGTAGGAAGTATGCTAAGTTGTATCTGTTCTATTTTTCTTATTCCCATAGCACTGGGAATATTGGGTATAGTAATTTTTTTAGCAGTAAAAGCATACAACAGAGAACATTACAAATTACCATTTATAGGAGACCAAGTTGAGAGAATTATATATAGATATTGATGAATAAATATTGATGAAAAAAAACAGTAAGGTAACAATTTTTGCAATTATTGTAATGTTTATATTACTATCTTTTTATTCATTATCTTTTTCCGCAACTAATAATAATTTAAATGAAACAACAGTTTTGGATGAAATCAGAAGTGATAAATTAGAACAAAAATTTGAAGGAAATTTCAAAGAAGTTAGTGTAAAAAATCTTTTATTTTTTATTACCTCACAATTACCTTACAACTTTATAATCGATGTAGATGAAGGAAAAAAAATATCGATTAGTTTCAAAAATACAACAATAAAAGAAGCAATAAAGTCAGTAGCTAAATTTGCTAATTTAGAAATCATTAAAATAAATAAAAATACTATCCTTATTGTTCCAAAAGAAAAATCAGATCAATACAAAAATAAACAAAAAATATCTATTAAATTAATCTATACTCCCGCCGACTATGTTAGAAACATTATTTATAACAATTTCAAGGATAGTGAAATAATAGTAGATAATTTTTCTAATTCCTTGGTAATAGATGCACCTGTAGATAAGATATCTTCTATTGCGGAATTGATCAAGTTTTTTGATAAACCAGAATCCGAAGTCAAAACCAAAGTTTTTAAATTAAACAATGCTAAAGCAAAGGATATACTACCAATAATTACTAACTCTATATATATTTTCCAAAATCCTGTTATAAAAGAACAAATTAAAATAGATGCTGATGAAAGAACCAACAGTATAGTTGTAAGTGCCCCTAAATTCGTTATTGATAATGTAGAAAACTTACTTGCTGATATAGTTGATAAAAAACTTCCTCAGGTAATGATAGATGTCCAAGTTGTTGAAATTAATAAAGATAAAATGAAAGATTTAGGGATATATCCTGGAGAAGATTCTAACATAACTACATTGGTAGAAAGAACCCCAACTATTACAGGGCAAGAAGGCTCTACGAATCCTTTAAATACTCAGCAAACAGTAACATTTGTTGAGTCAAATAAAATTTCCTTTCCTTTTAGAACGGGTATAAATTTGAGGGTTTTAATGCTTGAAAAACAGGGATTAGCAAGAGTATTAGCAAACCCCAAATTAATGACATCAGACGGAAAAACAGCAAAAGTATTTTTAGGTGATAGAGTCCCCTATATTATCCCACAAATAGTTCCTTTTGGCAATACCTCTGCATTCCAGCAAAGCATCCAATTTGTTGATGTGGGTTTAACCTTAGAATTCCAACCATTGGTAACAAAAGATGGATATATAAATTTGAAAATTAATCCTAAAGTTAGTTATTTAGTGAGAACAGATCCAGCTCCATGGACAGCATCAAGAGAAGTATCAACTGATCTAACCGTTAAATCTGAAGATACCATAGTTATAGCAGGTTTAATAAAGGAAGAGGAAAGAAAAACTAATTATAAAATTCCATTAATAGGAGACATTCCTATAGTAGGGACGCTTTTTAAAGCTGATAAAAAATCTAAAACAAATACCGAGGTTATTTTCATTATTAAACCTAAAATAATAAACTTAGAAGACGATACTATTTCAAATCAGAATCTAAATCAAAAATTAGAACAGAACAAGAACATAAATCAATAACAAAATTCAAAATAAATATACAAATTCATGTCCAATTTTGCAATTAGTGTAGAAATTATATCGAATATAGAGGAAAAAAGAAGGGAACTAATAAAATCACTTGCAAAATCCTTCATTATAATATTTTTTACGGCAATAATTTGTACAGTTATTATTATAGGATTATTCTTTTTAAGAGTTTTTACAGAAAATGTATCAGGATTAAGCTGGAATAATGACGTTAATGATTTGTTAATATTTTCCTCAATCACTTTTATTTTATCATTCATTCTTTTATATTTTTTGCTATTTAGAACAACAAAAAAAGATATCTACCGAGAGTATAATATATTTGTAAAGAAATATCTTGGACAATTAGTAAAACTAATAACATTAGAGGACATTCGGAGAATTTTAGGAAATAGTTCGATAAAATCATTCGAATATAGTGGCTTAGAAGAAGAAATAGACAAAATAATAAGAAAGGAATTTGCAGAAAGTTCCAATAATAATTACTCATTTATATATTACTCTGATATCATAAAAATAATTAAAGATAATACGGACACAATTATCTATGTTGTTGCTTTTTCAAAAGCAAATCATTATAGAATCTACAAAAGAAGACTTTTTACACACGAAGAGATAAGATTTGTAAAAACAAATGATTATTTAGCACTAATTACAGAAAATGGTAAAGTTCCAAAAGATTTCTATCAAAGAATATTCAATCAAGGTATAAAGACACAAATATTAAAAAAAGAAAGAGATAAATATACGATTATCTACAAGAAACTAAATCCCCATCCAAAAGAAGGATATGAAAACGACTGTGAAACTCATTGGATTTACTTTTCACTATGGAAACAATTTTCATTGGACTATGTAAAAGAAACCCTTTTCAAAAATCTAAGTGAAATAAAAGAATTAATAAAAACTGTCTGTATAGAATGATTAGTATAATGAATAATTGCTAAATAAAATGCAGGATTATCAAAATAATTTTTGAAAAAATTATTAAAACATTTATGAAATTCATTAATGCAAATACCATTTTCAGTAATGAAAAAATTATATTCTCCCTTTTCTAAATATCCACAATTATATGAATTTTTGTTTATACTATGTATAAATAATCTTTTAATGGAATTTTCATTTCTATAGGTTCTCTATGAAAAACTTCTACTTCTTTATTTTTACTTTTTTATTTGTTACAAAAAACTTTATATGCTCAATATAAATTTCATCTTCCAGTAAAAATATGTCTTTATATACATTAAATCAGAAGTATCTAAAGTATATCATTGCAATTTTAAATTCTACTTTTATCTCAAAATATTAATTTGTCTTCATAAATAATACAGTAAGTATACAAATCAACGATATTCGTCAACTCCCCATAATTATTCCTACCCAATCACAACTCCAACAATTTGAAGATATTTTCAATCGTGCGTATGAGATACAGAAAAATAAATTTGAAGGAAAAATAAGTGAAGAAGCAGAGGGAAAATTGCAAGAAGTGCAAGAAATATTAGATAGATTAGTTGAACAAATGTATATGGGAGATTAAATTATGCCAAGATTGAAATCTATAACTATTGAAAATTATAGGTCAATTGAAAGTCCTATAACTATCAATTTCCCAGAAAATAAACCTGTTATAATTATAGGAGAAAATAATAGTGGAAAAACAAACATCTTGAGAGCTATCGATATACTATTTGGTGAATCACACCCTGCGTATAAAGATTTTGATGATCATGATTACTTCGGTAGGAACTCTAATGAAAAAACCAAAATTAGAATAGAAGCAGAAGTAGAAGGTTTTAATAGCTTTAAAAATAAAGAATATAAAACTTTTATTTTGGAAAAATCAAAAAATGAACCTAATAAATACAAGGTATTAGATGAAAAAGATAAAGAAATTAAAGGATATATTTCAAATGAAGAAAGAGAAAAACTAATTTCTATTTTTATTTCTAGTGATAGAAACTTAAATTATCAATTGAGTTATTCTTCAAAACATACTTTGTTATCAAAAGTAATGAAATCGTTTCATAACAAACTTACAAGCGATAAAAAAAGGGTAGAAAAATTAAAGGGTACATACCAAAAAACACTTGAAATTTTTGACGAAGTCCAAGAATTCAAAGAATTCAAAGATAAAATGTCTTCTATAACAGGAAATTTTATACAGAATATGACTCACGCATTGGAGTTAGATTTTTCAGCATATGACCCCAGTAATTATTTCAAAAATTTGCAAGTATTACCAAAAGATGAAAATAACATTTTAAATTTTGATGAGTTAGGTACAGGTCAAGAGCAAATTTTGGCTTTATCATTTGCGTATGCCTATGCAAAATGCTTTAAAAATACAAGCAGTTTAATCTTGTTAATTGATGAACCAGAAGCACATTTACATCCATTAGCTCAAAAATGGTTAGCTAAAACATTATTTGAAATAGCCCAACAGGGATTGCAAATTGTTATCTCAACTCACAGTCCCTACTTTATAGATTTAAACTACCTTGAAGGTATGTATATTGTAAGGAAAGTAGAAGGAAAAACTGAAATCATTAATAAAACCCAAAAAGATCTGGCAGAAAAATGTAAAAATACCGGTGTGAGTAATACAGATGAAGAAAAAGTTATACCATTTTACTCTAAGAGTGCAACTTCAAACATATTAAAAGGTTTATTCGCAAATAAAATTGTTTTAGTCGAAGGTTTAACAGAGGAAATTTCACTACCAATTTATCTCGAAGCAGTAGGTTTGGACATATTAGAAAGATGATGATCAAAAAGATGGTAAGGATGTATATATCCCCTTCTTTCCTCCCTTTTCTACTTCCTTCTCTATTCTATTTTTATTACATATACATCATAGTTTAAAATATTTACATCATAGTTAGAAATACTACGACTACTTCCCGTAACATAAATTTTTCCACTTCCATCTATCGCTATTGAATCACCAGAATCATCCCCACCACCAGCAATGTTGTTTAGAATAACTTTTCCTCCACTTCCAAAACTACTATCCATACTCCCATCACTATTTAACCTTATTACATATGCATCATAGTTAGAAGCCTTACCACTGCATCCCGTAACATAAATTTTTCCACTTCCATCTATCACTATTGAATAACCAAAATCACTAACACCACCAGCAATGTCTTTTAGAATAACAGCACTGTCGTTATCACCATCTCCATCTATATCTCTTCCCAATGAACTTCCAAATGTGTTTGATACTTTTCCTACAACACTCCCACTACTACTCTCACCATTAACTCTTCCACCACTACCTAATATCATTAATATCATCACTACTACTATTACTAATAATAAAATCAATATATTTTTTCTCATTTTTACCACCCCCTTTTTCTCTTACTTTTTTATTTTCTACTTTTTTTTTATTTTTACCTGCATATTTTTCAAAATTTCTGGTTTGAATTCTATTTGGCTTACATAAACCTCTACTTATATCTTTCTATGTCTATTTTTTTCACTTTCCTTTCTTTACTATCCATTACTATTCCTACCAAATATATTTCTTCTCTATCCTCATACTTCTCATAATATCTCTTCTCTTTTATTTGTTCTATTGCTCCTTCTTTATCCACCTTTAACTCTATTATATAGACCTTACCTTTACTTATCACTGTTAAATCTATTCTTCCTATGCTTGTCACATCCTCTGCTATTACTTCTAACCCGCTTGACACCAACAACACATAAAACAATGCACAATAAAAACTCTCATACCTACCCACATCTCTATACCACATATATGGTATTCCTGCCAAAAATTCATTCAATACTTCCTCTATATCCTCTATTCTATTCTCCCCTATCCTTCTCCTTATTTATCTTACCCATCTATATGTATTTGGATTTATTCTACTTCCTATATACAAATTCAACGATCTTCTCACTTCTTTATTCGGATATGACAATACTAATTCTCTCTCTCCATCTTCTTTTTCTTCTTCTCTTTTTACTGTCAAATATCCAGTCTGATACAATAACGCCTCCACTAACATATTATCTACATCAAACCAATTTAATAAATCCGGTGATATTAATATTTCCTTCAGATTAGGTATATAATAACCTGTCTTTCCCATCACTTTTACTAAAAATTCTGGGGAGGGGGCCCCTTCCCCTGTTATTCCACTCTTCTCTATATTATCCAATATTGGCTTATCATATTCATCTATTAACAACATTACTTTCTTTCCACTCTTTTCGTTTATCTTATAAATTAATTCTGACAGCATTGAATAATATAGCTCTTCCTCTATTTCTACTTCATAATTTTTACTCCAAAATTTTATTATCGATTTAATATACCTCTTCATTTCTTCTTTGTTTTCTACCTTTCCTCCATCAAACGAAAACCTTACCACTGGATATTTTTCTTCCCAATTCCAATTGTTTTCCAAATACAAGCCTTCAAACAATTTTTTTCTCCTCGCAAATGCACAGCGCAATGTATCAACAAACAAGCTTTTTCCTGCGGAACGCCTAATAAACGTCGAGGACGAGATAAAAAATAATATTCTTCTTCTACTAATTTTTTTACAAAGTGTGTTTTTGGGTAGGGGTCCCACAATTTTCAACATAATAGTATCCCCCTGTCCTTATCTTTGCAAAAGGGGACCCCTGCCCCACAAAATTACTTATTCCTACAAACGGGACCCCCACCCCATGGCAATTTCTTCATTATCCGCACCTCTTTTTTATTATTAAATAGACAACAAACAAGTTTCCTATTTTTTTATTACATATGTATATTTCCTCTACCTACCTCCTTAACCGCTTTTTATTTTCTTTTTCATCTATATTTCGATCTATTAGGTATTTTCTTGACTAACCAAAATTTTATTCACAAGGAAAATAAGAAAGAAAGTAAAAAATTATAATTATAACAAAGTAGAAAGGAGAAAATAAATATGGAAAGAACACTAATAATCTTAAAACCAGATACAATTCAGAGAAAATTAATAGGTAGAATAATACAAAGGTTTGAAGACAAAGGATTTAAAATAGTAGGAATGAAAATGATTTGGATAGATAAAGAATTAGCTACCAAACATTATGAAGCACATGTAAATAAACCATTTTTCTCTTCATTGGTTAATTTCATAACCTCTTTGCCAGTGGTAGTAATGGTTTTAGAGGGGCCAGAAGTTGTTGATCAAGTTAGAAAAATGGTAGGAAACACGGATTGTAAAAAAGCAGATGTTGGAACAATTAGATTCGATTTTGGTTTATCAATCCAGAATAACCTAATCCATGCAAGTGAATCAAAAGAAGATGCCCAAAGAGAAATAAACATTTTCTTTAAACCAGGTGAACTATTTTCCTATGATGATAGCAGAAGATTAACAGAATGAATTTCATAATTTTGTGATAACACATAATTTTGGAATAATAAAATATCAAACTGAAGATTTTATTGTAAAAGAAAAAGTAAATTTTAAATCCCTAAAGGGTCCCAATTATTCAGTTTTTTTATTAAGAAAAAATAATTGTTCAGTTTTTAATGCATTAATGAGATCATCAAAAATTCTCAAAATACCAATAGCAAGTTTTAATTTTTTTGGAGAAAAAGATAAATATGCACAAACAGCTCAAATAGTCTTTACCCCAAAACTTAATTTTATCCAAGATATCAAAACAAATGATTTTCAATTAATCTATTTATTCGATTTGCAAACAATAGATTCTTCATTTATGTTAGGAAATAAATTTAGGATAACAGTAAGAAAAATAAAAGATCAACAAACTATTGAAGAAAGAGTAAAAAAAATACAAAACAAGGAAATTCTAATACCGAATTACTATGATATACAAAGATTTGGAAAAAGACTTATTAACCATATCATAGGATATCATTTATTGAATTCAAGGTATTTTGAAGCTACTTACCTTTTTTTATGTGCATTTAGTAAAAATGAAAACCATAAAGTAAAAAAAATAAGGAGAAATTTGAAAAACCTATTTACAGGAGAAATCTTTAATATCAACGAAGCTGTAAAATTAAAACTTCCTCAATACATGGATGTGGAAAAAATTTTTTTAAAAATTTTATCAAAAAAGATGAACTACAAGAAGGCATGGAAGGATTTCCCTAATAAATTCACATCCCTTTTTAAAGAAGCTTACCGATCCTTCAAGTTTAATCAATTTCTAATTGAAGAAATAAAAAAACAAACTCAAAACTACATTACTAAAAGGTATGAATTTACAATAGAAGAGGAATTTGATTATTTTACAAAAGATTTTCCCAAATACATAGAATTGGTATATCCATTAGAAAAGTTTGAAAAAATGGAAATTAATCAAAAAAAAGGAACCAGGGATTTATTTATAAGTCCAATAATATATAATTTCCACTTTGAAAAAGATGAAATATTTGAAGGTTATAGTAAAATGGTTATAGAATTCTTTTTAGGAAGAGGAAGTTTTGCTACCAATGTATTGAACTTTCTGTTAGGATAAAATGAAAGGGAGGTAAAATGTCTATGTTTGGAAATGTGATAACAGCATCAATAACTCCTTTTGATGAAAACTTGAAAATTAACTACAAAGAGTTTGAAAAATTAATAAAGCATTTAGAGGAAAATAGTGATAGTATTTTGGTTTTTGGGACAACAGGAGAATCCCCTACCCTAACCCTGGAAGAAAAAATTCAAATAGCTAAATTTGCAAAAGAAACAACAAAATTACCTGTCATAGTAAACATTTCATCAAATAATACTGAAAAATCGCTAAAGGAAATGGAAGAGTTAGAAAAAACAAATGTCGACGGTTTTTTAATAACTACACCTTATTACAATAAACCACCTCAGGATGCTCTTTACGATTATTTCAGCTTATTAGCATCTAAGACTACAAAACCAATCATAATTTATAACATCCCATCAAGAACAGGTGTTGATTTAGAACCAAAAACAATAGCAGAATTATCAAAGATTAAAAACATAGTTGGATTAAAGCAATCACACAGTGATATTACTAAAATTTCGGAGATACTCCACTTAAATCCCAATTTCACTATTTATTCAGGAGACGATATTCTAACTCTACCCGCATTGTCCTTAGGTGCTAAGGGAGTTGTCTCAGTTTGTTCTCATATTGCAGGAAAAATGATAAAAAGAATGATAACATTATTCCCAACAAATCCAGATGAAAGTAAAAAAATACATTACCAACTTTATAGATTATTCAAAGTTTTATTCATAACAACAAACCCAATACCTGTTAAATATGCTCTAACTTTATTAGGTTTAGATGTTAATAACTTAAGACCACCACTGAGAAAAGCTAATAAAGAAGAAATGGAGAAAATTAAAGAAGTTGTCCAAGAATTATTAACCCAAGTTACAAAATAAAAAAGATTAATCGAATAGAAAAATATGACTTTTGCAGCAACAATAGGAAGATATCAACTAAAAGAAGAAGTAGATAGCACCCCTTTAGGACAAATTTACCTTGCGTTTGATCCAATAGTTGATAGAGAAGTATATTTACGAATTTTAAGTCCATTTTTATTAGAAAATGATCAGCAAAGAGATACTCTTTTCAAGGAAGTTCAATTAGCAACTAAAATAAAACATCCCAATATAGCACAAATATACGAAATCCAAGAACAAGAGGGAATATATTTTGTATCATTAGAAAAGGTAGAAGGAATTAAGATAGATGAGGTTTTTAAACCTTTAAAAAATCCAACCGAGAGTGATATCCATAAAATAACAGATTTATTCACTAAAATAGCTGAAGTATTGCAATATATACATGAGTACAATATAATCCACAAAGACCTAAAACCTAAAAATATACTGATACTTGGGGAAAATATAGAAAACATCAAAATATCGAACATAGCGTTTGGATATTTGGATAGTAATTTTCTTTTTCAGAGTAATCAGTTTTCTGATAAAATGATATTTTGGGCACCTGAACAAATATCTAATCCTGATAATATTACAAAAAAGGCAGATATATTTTCATGGGCACTCCTTTTCTACTATTTTTTGACAGGAATTAATCCTTTTGTAAAAGATAGCATTACTTTAACTTTAGAAGCAATACAAAAGGAACAGCATAAAAGTTTAAGCAAAGTTATTTCTTTTATTAATCCTTTGCTTTCTTCATTGATAGACAAGTGTCTTTCTAAGTCTATTGAAGACAGGCCAGAAAATTTCAGAGAAATAATAGATAATCTATATTCCATAAAAAAAGAAAACAAGAAATATCATCTTTCACCTGCCAAAGCAACCATGCATAACACACTCGGTACAAATTATTTCAAACAAGGTAATTTAGAATTAGCTATATTGGAATGGCAGAAAGCTGTTGATTATGATCCATTTAATCCTCTTATTCACAATAATTTAGGAACAGCGTTTGACGGTGTTCAACATTTAAAAGAAGCATTAGAAGAATACAGAAAAGCTGTAGAATTAAGTCCAGCAAATTTCGTGGCACATTACAACTACGCCTCTGCATTATATAGAATTGGTGAAATAGAAAAATCTATTGAACATTACAGGAAAGTTGTGATGCTTAATCCTAAATTTGCAGCAGGACATCACAACTTAGCAAATGCTCTGTATAAAAGAGGATTTACGGAAGAAGCAATAGAAAATTGGCAAAAAGCACTTGTAATTAATCCCAATTTAGTTGAAGCAATGTATAATTTAGCCAATGCATATTTTTCTTTAGATAGAATTGAAGAAGCGGTACATTACTGGCAAAAAGTTATAGAAATAGACCCTAACTTCGTTATGGCATATTATAGCTTAGCAATATATAATCTGGAAATAGGAGATTTAAACCAAGCAAACGAATATTTCAGTAAATGTATAGAAATAAACCCTAATTTTGCAGAAGCTTATTTCTATTTAGGTAATATATATTACAACTCATCAGATATATATACAGCGATAGATTATTGGCAAAAATGTGTTAGCCTAAAACCATCTTTTTGGAAAGCATACTACAATATAGGAAATGTCTATTACATTCAAGGCAATATAGAATTAGCATTGGATAATTGGAAAAAAACAGTTTTGTATAACCCCGATTTTTGGCAAGCACACTGGAATATAGCAAACGTAAGTTATTTTGAATTGGGAGATATAGATACAGCAATAATAGGTTGGCAAAAAGTAACAAATATTAATAGAAAACATTGGCAAGCACATCATAATTTAGGAGAAGCGTATTATGTCCAAGGAAAGTATAAATTAGCAATAATGGAGTGGGAAAGAGTAATAGAACTAAACCCTTATTTCTGGCCTGCTTATTTCAATATAGCTGTTATTTATTTCCAAAGTAAAGAATATTCAAAAGCAATACAATATTGGACTAAAGCATTTGCAATAATGCTTTTTGGATAAATATGATTAACACCTTCATTTATTCACTAAATAAAAATATTTTCAAATTGCTATCAATATATTTAAAAAAAGAATATAAAGAAAACATCGATACCCTATCTTTGCCAGTAGAAACTAATGAATTTCGAAAATTGATTAATCTGTTTAATCCACAAAAAATAACATATGAAAACATTGTTTTTTATACAAAATCTTCAGAAAAATTCAAAGAAATGGTATCAAGTGATTTCAATATACTAATTTTTAATTCTAAGCAACAAATGGAGGAAGAAGCAAAAAGTATAAAAGAGAGAGATATTGAAATTATTAATAATTATTTAAATTCCAAAGCAATACAAAAAAATCCTGATCTAAAGCCCAAAATAGAGCAAATAACAACCTACATAAATAAATTCCCAAGTTTAAAAATTAGTGAATCAATACAAATAAATTCACAATATGAAGAAATAATAACTCTACTAAGTTTGATATCAATTAAAAAAAATTTAATAATCGTTGATGAAGAAAAAGTAGAAGAAAATGAAACAATTGTTCTCTATTATCCTCTTTCGTTGTTAGTTGAAATAAATGAATTGGAAGAAAACGACGCTAAAACTTTTCTTAGTTCTTTAAATCTATCAACAGATTTAGAAGAAGAAGTAGAAAAAATAGTAAAAAAAATAGTTGATAGAATTTTATTACATTGGACCATATTCTATACAGGTAACAAAAAAGAAGTGAAAGAATATTTGGTACCTATAAACACTGATGTATTAAAAGCAAGTAGTAAAATACACACAGATATAGCCAAAAAATTCATACAAGCAGAAGTTTGCAACATTACTGAAATGGTAGATAATAAATTACCACCATTCAAAACATTCGGAAAAACATACATAGTTCAAAATCATGATTACCTATCAATAAAAACATCATAAAAATGGATGGAGAAAAATTTCTACTTTGGAATTCAGAAGAATCCTCCATTCTTATAACCACGGGGAGGGGGCTCTCATCACAAGGGAAAGGGCTATCATCCCTAAAAGATAAAATCATTTTTACTCACAAGGGGAAAATAGAGATTGAAAACTTAGAGTATGGAGATACCATTTTTTCGACGCAATCAAAAAAATATTTTGTTTTAAAACCTACAAATGAAGATATAAATTCAAAAATAACAAGAAAAACTAATACGTTTGTAATAAAAGATTTAAGTATGATTTTGAGCTATACTTCAGTAAACAAGTTTTCGAAAGTTTTAGAGATAGGAGTAGGTAGTGGTGCTTGTAATATTTTCCTTTCAAATTTTGTTAATAAAGTAGTTTCAATAGATATAGATATAAACAATCTTAGAATTTCCAAAGAAAATATAATAAAATACGGGAATAGTAGGGATTCATTTTTGATTTTATCGAATGAAAAGTTGATTTCTTTTAAAAAAGAATCATTTGATTGTATTGTTATCGATATTCCCGAGCCAGAGATATATGTAGATCTGTGTTATGATGTTTTGAAATTTGGTGGTGATTTGGTTTTTGCTGTTCCAAATATAGAGCAAGTGAAAAGAGCAAGGGAAGTTTTTTCTAAACATAAATTCGTTTATTTCAGGACAATAGAAGTATGGGTAAGAAAGTGGTTAGTAAGACCGAATTACAGCAGACCACACCATGAAATGCAAGCACACTCAATGTTCTTTACTTTCTGCAAAAAAATAAAATGAACATAATTGAAATAGAGGACCTATCTTTTTCATATAAAGATAAACCAATTTTTGAAAAATTATCAGTTAGAATACCTAATAATTCAATTAATTTTTTAATCGGTACTAACGGAAGCGGAAAAACTACATTTCTTAAAATCCTTTTCTTCAACAATAAAAAATACTTAAAAACAGATGATTTTCAATTCATATGGGAATTTCAAAATTTATACGAAGAATTAACAGTTCTACAAAATTTTAAAATCTTTTTCCATCTTAACAAAAAGAAAAATTTGGAATTTGAAAAAGAATTAGGAAAAATACTGAAATACTTTAATATTAAAGAATACTTAAACAAAGAAGTAAAAAAGTTATCCTATGGTTACAAGCAAAGAGTTTTAATAGCAAGGTCAATAATGATTAATCCAAAGCTATTAATTATAGATGAGCCTTTTTTAGGTTTAGATTATTCTTCTTATCTTTCTTTTCTAAAAATCATCAATGATTACAATGAAAACACTACGTTTTTAATATCTACACAAAACCCAAATACTAAAACAGAATTCCTAAATATTTTTCAAAGACAAGAAAAAAATAAAATAAACCTTAACGAACAAATTACACTTTTCACAATATTATGAAAGTGGAAAAGAGAACACTTTTTGAATACAAGCAACAGAATGATTTTTTGAATAAACTTAATGAAGTCCAAAGAATAGCGGTAGAAAGCCCAATTAAGCAACAATTGGTATTGGCTGGCCCTGGAACAGGAAAAACAACCGTAATAACATTCAAAACAATTTTTTTACTTTTAAATAATAACATAAATCCTGAAAAACTATTAATTCTTACCTTTACCAACAAAGCAGCAGATGAAATGATAAGAAGAATAAAGCAATATACAAATCAAAAAATACCCTACATAGGAACTTTTCACTCTGTCATAATCAAAATATTGAGAGAAAATTTACCTATAAAAACAACCCAATATTCAATAAATGATAAAATAAACATAGTTGATGAGGAAGAAAAAATCGAAATCATCAAAAACATTTTATCAAAAAATAAAAACAAAAAGAAACATAGCCCTTATATGATCTCAAACATTATATCTTCGATAAAAAATGGAATACCAGTAAAGGTAAAAAATGATGAAATTGAAGAAATAATTTTTGAATACAACCACTTTTTAAAGAAGATAAATTCACTCGATTTTGATGATATTATCCTTTGTATGAACAATTTGTTAACCGAAAACAAAAAAACAAAAGAAAAAATTTCTAACAAATTCGATTATGTAATTATTGATGAATTTCAAGATATAAACAAAACTCAGTTTGAATTTGTATATCATATAACTGGAAGAGAAAAGGCAATATTTGCAGTAGGTGACGATGATCAAAGTATATACCGATTCAGAAATTCAGACGTAGAAATAATGCTAAATTTTAAGAAATACTATCCTGAATCAGAACTAATAATATTAAAATACAATTATCGATCAGGTTCTAAGATAATAAAAACTTGTAGCCAGTTAATATCTTTTAATATTAATAGATTTGAAAAAAATATCCTTCCTTTTTATTCAAAAAATGATGAGGTTGAAATCAGGATTTTTAAGGACGAAGAAAATGAATTCGATTATATAGCTCAAAAAATTAATGAAAATAAAGATAAGCATATTGCTGTTTTATGTAGAACAAATGATGTAGGCAAGGAAATAGAAAAAAACCTTATAAAAAGAGGAATAAACGCAAAATTCGTAGGTAACTATGATTTTTTCGAAAGAAAAGAAGTAAAAGATATTATCGCTTTCCTTAAAGTTATTAATAATCCTAAAGATGACCTGAACTTAATTAGAATCCTTAAAAATTATTTCAAACTAAAAAAATCGGAACTAAATAAAATAATTGCTAAAATGGAAGAAAAAAATGTAATAGATGTCCTTGAAGAGGAGAATTTTGAAATATACACAAAAATAAATGAACTAATCAAAAAACAAAATAAAAGCGTTGATACTGTACTTGAAAAAATTATTGAACTAACAGAAAAAAATGAGATAAATGAAACTTTTTTAAGCTTTGTTAACAACTTTTGCAAAAACAATGAAAAAAATGACGTTGAATCATTTCTAAATTACATAACACTTATAAGAATGAACAATGAGCAAAAAGTGGAGAAGAAAAATAAAGTATGGATAATGACAATGCATTCTTCTAAAGGTTTGGAATTTGAAGTAGTTTTTGTTTGTAGAGTTAAACAAGGAGTAATACCACATTTCAAAACAAGCGATGATGAAAAAGAGGAAGAGCGAAGGCTATTGTATGTTGCTCTTTCTAGGGCTAAGGAAAAACTATATATAACCACTCCAGTACCTCCCTCAGAATTTATTATTCCACTCCTAAATTGATTTTGTAAAGGTAATTAACTAATTATATAGAATTAATTGATTATGATAAATTACATTTTGTTTTCAATATTTGTCCTAATAACGTTTGCTTTAGCATTTTTTACAATAAAAGCTGAAAAAAATAAATTCCAAATAATAAAACATTCAAAAACAATATTATCTATTATCTCTGTCTATTTTGGCTTTTTTTTACTTATAATTTTTTACTCCATTTTTTCAGGAAAAATATACAATATGCTGGGAATAGATTTTGTAGGTGGAACTCTTACTGAAATAAAAATTCCCAAAAACATTACTGATACCGATTTATCAAATATTTATAAAAAATATAATATGGAAATAACAATTCAAGACGTAATTCTGCAAGAACAAGAGAAAGATAAAAGAACAATAGTAATAAAGACAAAACCAATGGATGAAAAACAAAAAAATGAAATATTAAAAGAACTAAAAAATATGGGTGCAGAGATAAGAAAAACTGAAAATATCAGTGCAACAATAGGAAAAGAAACATTGATAAATGCCCTAATAGCACTCATAATTGCATTAATTGCTCAAGTTATTTATATAGCATTTAGATTCGGAAACAATATAATGTACGGAATTATTGCAGATATAGGACTAATACATGATGTTGTTATCATGTTAGGCGTTTATGTTATACTTGGAATGCTTGGTTTTGCTGGTTTTGAAATAAACAGTATTTTCTTAGCTGCGGTCCTTACAGTAGTAGGATATTCAGTAATGGATACAATCATAATTTTCGACAGAATTAGAGAAAACCTAAGAATAGAGTTAAAGAAAAATCAAAAAATTTCGTTAGATGAGTTCGACAATTTAATAAATAATTCTATTATTCAAACAATCGTTAGGTCAGTTTTCACTACTTTCACAGTTTTACTAACATTGTGGGGTATAGTTTTTTTAGGTGGAGAAACATTAAGAAGTTTTGCAATAGCTTTATCAGTAGGAACATTTAGTGGAGCTTTTTCTTCAATATTTATTGCAGCACCATTGGTTTCAATCTTTAAAGAAAAAATTCTTTCCAAAGATATCAAATTAATAACTGAAGAAGGGGAACCTGAGAAAACCAAAGCTTTAGCCCAAAACATAATGCAAATCTTTGCACATCAACAAGAAAATCCCGAAGAAATCCAAGAAGAAGTAAAAAATATAGAAGTTAAACAAGACCCAAAAAGCATAAGAAATAAATATCTCAGAACCAAATTAATTAGAAAAGAAAAAAATCAATGAAATAATCATTTAAGAAAAATTTAAGAAAAACCCAAGAAAACTCTCCACAAATTATTCTCATTTGTATTCTTATTAATTCCTGGCGTAAAGGAAATTTTCAAAGACAGTTTCAGGAAGTAGTTTAACTATTATCTCCAGTAACTTATGACTATTTAAGACTAAAATTCGTTATTACAAAATTATATTTTAAAAACTTTTATTTTTCCATTTCTTTGGGTAAAAACAAAATATTTTCCATCATGGGAAATTTTTATATATCCTAACATTTCATTATCAATAACTTTTTCCAAAGCATAATTTTCTTCTTTTTTACCCACGTAAACATCCATTCTGTTAAATTTTGGTTTGAAATTACCGATTATTATTGATTCTGAGTTTTTAGAAATGAAATTATATGAAGGTGGGAAATCTATTTGTTTTTGAAGATAAATTTTATTTGAACTATAATCGAACAATGAATAATAAATTTGATTATTTTTCTTTATTCCGTATAAAATAAAATTATAAGAAAAACTTAATCCGCTAAAAGTTTCCCCTTCATCAATTTTCTTCATTTTTAATTCTTTATCAACTAATCCTAAATATTGTTTTTTATTTTCTTTTCCAACAAAAGCAATTTGTGAGTGGTTTAGAATTACAAAATTTAATGGATCAAATTTTTTTTCAAAAGCAGTTATGTTAAAGCCAGTGTTTATAAAACTTGGTTTATTTTCCACAGATTCTATTTTCACGATATAATCATCTGTTGCATTTTGTTTTTCATCCATATAGTATCCTGTTGTAAATAAATTTTCTCCTTCGTACCAAATAAGCCCAAAAAACCTGAATGATTTCTTCCCATACTTAACAGTCGATAATTCTCTATAAGAATAATTTTTCATATCTATAACAGCTAAGGTAGTCAATTTATTACCTATTAGGAATAATTTGCTGTCATCGTTACTAAAAAGGGATTGTTGAATACTATACATAGGTATATCGATTGAATCTATTTTATTGTTCTCCAAATTAATAAAGAATAGTCGGTAATTTTTATTTTGTTTTTTCATAGATACATTATTTATTGGTGCCATTGCGAATAATATCTTTGATGAATTATTAAATCCTCCTACGTAGAATTTTTTAGTATCCAGATTTTGGTCCGCTATATTATACAAGTCATATTCTTTAAAAACTGATGCAAAAACTAAGGAGATTATGAAAATAACAAAGGCCATTATACTTATAAACTTTTTCATTATTTGTTTCCTCCTTGGTGGAATAGATCCCACCCTTAAAATGTTAATTCATTTTTTATATTAGACACAAAATAAACTCCCCCTTTGAAAAAAATATCAAAGGGGGAGCTTGGTTACATGAATTCAATATTTATTTAATATTATTGAATTTTACGCTTAATGCATTTGGATACCAATCCCACATAAGATAAATCTTGCCATTTCTTTCAAAACTGCCAATCATATTTGGTGTGTATGAAGTATAAATCTTAGTTATACCTAATTCTTTTATATTTCTAATTTCATTCCTTTGTATTTTACCATCATTGTTAATGTCCTGATATACGTATAGATTATCCAATTCATTACCACTAATAAATTTATCTCCATTTAAATCCATTTCTTTTAGTTTTTCAAAACCATTGACATATCCATTAGATTGCCCAAATAATTCTTGCCCATTCAAGAATCCTCTTTGAACTATTTTATCAGGATTATCTGTAACTAACAATAATCCATCATTTGGCCCTAACTTTTCAACTAAATCCAAAACTCCATCTCCATCTATATCCATAACTTGCCATGTTCTTTTCTGAATTTCTTCCTTAGTTGTTATTGGATAATTTATATGTTTTCCTGTAAATGTATCTATTTTCCTGTTTCCGTCCATATCTAATACAAGAGGAGATATGTCGTGAGTAGCCCATACATGAACTTTTATTTCACCGGTTATATTACCTTGAATATTGATTTGCACATCACCTTCATCTGCTGCAGTAGCAGAGTAAGACCCAAACGCATCTTTAGAAGCATTGACATAACCTACACTTTCTCTTCCCGGAAAATAGAAATTATCTATGGAAGGTTGAGAGTAGGTAAGAAAGAAATTAGCATCAGCATATCCTATTGCTGCTAATATCTCTGCATTGGAATAATAAGTATTGTTAGCAATATCTTTTGCAGTATTTATCATTCCTTGTTTAAACTCTTCAGACCAGGTATTGGTTCCATCAAAATGATCATAGTAGTAACTTATATACTTTTGTTGTAAAACAATGTCTTTTTGAACAGTTTGAGTAAATGTTTGATCTTCTTGTATATTTCCTTTCTTTATACCTGCCATTGCAATAGTAATAAGGATAACAGCAATTAACATTAAATATAAAGCTTTCCTCATTATCATTCACCTCCTTTTACATTTATATTTATAATCAAAAATTTCTAAAAAATGTTAACAAAATGTTACAAAAATTAAGAAAAATTAAGAAAAAACCACTTCAAAAATTACTGATTTTGATTACTAATCTTTTTATAATTTTCGTAAAACTCGAGGACTTTCTTAACATAATTTTGAGTTTCTTTGAAAGGAGGAATTCCTTTATGTTTTCTAACATTTCCTGGTCCTGCATTATAAGCTGCAAGGGCAAGTCCAAGATCACCGAATTGGTTAATTAATTGTCTTAAGTATTTTGTTCCTCCCATGATATTTTGTTTTGGGTCAAATGAATTCTTTACACCAACGGCTTTTGCTGTGTTACTCGTTAACTGCATCAAACCTTTAGCTCCTACTTTTGAAACTGATCTTGGATTAAAATTACTCTCTTTTTTTATAATTGCTTTTATTAAATTAGGATCTACATTATACTTTTTAGAAGCTTCACAAATTATATCATCAAATTTATCTTCAACACCACCAGCTTTTGCTATACTACAAGCCAACTTTTCCTGAATTTCTAATTTTTTCCTATTATTATCAAAACCCTTATGTGTTTCAATTTGATTATTTACAATTACCCGCCTTTCAAAATTAATTCTATTCCTTTCAATGTTTGAATTTATATTCATAACTTATTCCCCTCCATTATAATAAATTTACCGATGAATAAAAAATTAAATATTTTTTAAGATAAATTTAACAAAAAATTTACAAACCTATTTTCCAAGGAAAAAGAAAGCATAAACAAATCCCAAAATTATTCTGTAAACACCAAAAACAAAAAACGAATTTTTTGACAGAAAATTTAATAAATACCTAACAACTATTAAAGCAGAAATAAAAGAAGATAAAAAGCCAATAACTAACAAATGAATATCATGAAAAGTCAAAATATGAAAAGATTTATAAATATCATAGGTTGATGCCATTAACATAGTAGGCACAGCAAGAATGAACGAAAATTCAGCAGCAGATTTCCTGCTTAATCCCATCAGCATTCCACCAATTATTGTAGCCCCCGACCTCGAAACACCAGGTATCATCGCTATGCTCTGAAAAACACCTATTGCAAATGCTCTCCTTAAATCTAAAGAAGTAATATCATTAATTTTAGCAAATCTTCCAGCATAATTATCCGCAAATATCAATAATAAACCACCAATGATCAAAGATATAACAACAACCAAATCATTACCTATTAAATAAGACTTTATCAATTTATACAATAAAAACCCTAAAATTCCAGTAGGAATAAAAGCAATTAATATCCTTTTCCAAACTTGAAAATCCCTTAGAAATCTTTCAAAATAAACAAAAATAACGGCAAATATTGCTCCCAATTGTATTACTATAGTAAATGTTTTGACAAAATCAGTTTGTTGTATTTTCATTATATGAGTAGCCAATGTTAAATGCCCTGTGGATGATATCGGTAAAAACTCTGTTATTCCCTCTATTATTCCTAAAATTATCGCTTGCAAAATACTCATTAATTTTTTATTCTACAATTCTCTAAAAAATCTTTTATAAAAGGAAATAATAAAAATTTGAAGAAATATCTATTGAGAAATTAAAAATATGTAAGTAAAAGAAATATTCTCTTATTATGTGTTTAGGTGTTCCATTAAAAATTGTCCAAAAGATAGATGAAAATAACGCATTAGTTGATATTGGGGGAAGCAAAATGGAAGTATGTATCGCTTTAACTCCAGAAGCAAAGGAAGGAGATTTTATAATTGTTCATGCGGGATTTTCAATTTCTATCCTTTCAGAAGAAGAAGCAAATTATATTATCAATTTAACACAAACCTCAAATTACAATTAAGCCCAAAAGAAAGGAGTAAAAAAGAATGAGTATAACAAAAAAAAGATGGATAACTGATTGGTGGCCAAATAGATTGAACCTTAAGATACTAAGACAAAACTGTCCAACATCAAATCCCTATGGAGTAGATTACAACTATATTGAAGAAGTCCAAACACTCGATATAGACGAAGTTATAAAAGATTTAAAAGACTTAATGAAAAAATCTCAGAAGTGGTGGCCAGCAGACTTTGGACACTATGGACCTTTATTTATAAGATTAGCATGGCATAGTGCAGGAAGTTATAGAATATTCGATGGTAGAGGCGGAGCAAGAGACGGAAGCATAAGATTCCCCCCAAGAATTAACTGGCCTGATAATATTTCTTTAGACAAAGCAATAAAGCTATTATGGCCAATAAAAAAGAAATACGGAAAGAAACTTTCATGGGCAGATTTAATAATATTATCAGGAACCATCGCTTTCGAAGATATGGGAATGAAAATATTAGGATTTTCATTAGGAAGAGAAGATATTTTTGAACCTGATGAAAGCGTATATTGGGGACCAGAAGAAGAAATGCTCTCCTCAAAAAGAGGAAAAGAAGAAAATGTTGAAAGACCATTAGCAGCAACAGAAATGGGATTAATTTATGTTAATCCCGAAGGACCAGGTGGTAATCCAGACCCATTACAATCTGCAAAGGAAATTAGGGAAATTTTTGCACGAATGGGAATGAACGATGAGGATACAGTGGCTTTGGTTGCTGGAGGACATTCATTTGGTAAATGCCATGGTGCCGCTTCAGACAAATATCTTGGAAAAGATCCATCATCCTCACCTGTAGAAATGCAAGGATTAGGCTGGAAATTTGAATATGGAACCGGTAAAGGACCTGATACATTTACATCCGGATTTGAACTGACCTGGAGCCCTACACCTACCAAATTTGGTATATACTATTTGAAGCTACTATTTGAATACGAATGGGAATTAATGAAAAGTCCCGCTGGTAAATATCAGTGGGTAGCTAAAGATGCACCAGAAATAATACCTGATGCACATGATCCAAATAAAAAACATAAACCAATGATGTTAACAGCAGATTTAGCCTTTAGATACGATCCCCAATACGCCCAAATATGTAAAAAATTTATCGAAAACCCTGACGAATTTGAAAAAGCTGTAGCCAGAGCATGGTTCAAACTAACACACAGAGATATGGGACCTAAAACATGTTATATTGGTAAATATGTTCCCCAACAATCTTTCATATGGCAAGATATAATGCCAGAAAGAAATTACGAGGTTGTTGATAAAGAAGACATAAGAAAACTAAAAGAAGAGCTTATAAATTCTGGATTGTCAATAAGAGAAATGGTATATTATGCCTACGTTTCTGCATCAAGTTACAGAAATTCAGATAGAAGAGGTGGAGCAAACGGAGGAAGAATAAGATTGCATCCATTCAATAAATGGAAGATTAACATGCCACAAATACTACCAAAAGTAATCAAGGTATATGAAGAAATTACAAATAAATTCAATAATGAACAAAACAATAAGGGAAGTAAAAAAAGAATATCTATAGCAGATTTAATAATATTAGGAGGATGCGTCGGAATAGAACAAGCAGCTAAAAAAGCAGGATTTAATATTGAAGTGCCATTTACTCCAGGCAGAGTTGATACTACACAGGAACTTATAGAAGTTGAATTTTATGAAAAAATAGAACCTTTTGCAGACGGATTTATTAACTTCTTTGATAAAGATTTCGACGAAAACAATATTTATTCAACACCTGAATACTACTTAGTAGATAAAGCTCATTTACTCACTCTAACAGTTCCAGAAATGTGTGTCCTTTTAGCAGGCTTAAGAACAATTGGAGCTACTTACAATTTTGAAAATTACGGAGTATTAACGGATAATCCTGAATCTTTATCAAATGACTTCTTCGTAAATATCCTTGATATGAATTACGAATGGGAAAGAATTGATAAAAAAGGATATCTATTTAAATGCAAAAATAAAGAATGGACAGCAACAAGAGTTGACCTAATTTTTTCTCATCACGATGAATTGAAAGCAGTAGCGGAAGTTTATGCATCTGATGATTCAAAAGAAAAATTCATAAATGACTTTGTAAAAGTATGGCATAAATTAATGAATCTCGATAGATTCGATTTAATCTTCAAAAAAGAACCATTGAAAGTTTAACAAAATATGACAAATCTACAAAGTATCATAAAAATTACAAAAATAGGCAAAGATGAAGTAAACTTCCTAATTAACGAAATAAGAAAGTTAGCTTCAGACCGTGAATACTGCATAATGGAATTTTGTGGGACTCATACACATGAGATCTCAAGGTATGGTATTAGAAGTATCCTTCCAAAAACATTAGACCTTAAATCAGGCCCAGGGTGTCCAGTATGTGTAACTGCACAAGAAGATATCGACCATATAACAAGTATAGCAGAAAAATACGACTTAGGAATAATCACATTTGGAGATATAATTAATGTTCCTGGTAGTAAAGGTAGCTTAAGCTACCTTAGAGCAAAGGGTAAAGAAGTAAAAGTAGTATATAATCCATTAGAATCTATCAAAATAGCTCAACAAAATCCAACTAAAAATTATGTTTTAATTGGAATAGGTTTTGAAACAACTGTCCCTGGATTGGCATTCACTATAAAGAAAATTATTCAAAACAATATAAAAAATCTTTTTTATTTTTCTTTACATAAATTAACTCCTCCTGCAATGAAAGCACTCCTCGATCAAGGGGAAATTAAATTAGATGGTATAATCGGACCAGGACATGTATCCACTGTAATAGGAATAAAAAAATGGCAAGAGTTTATAGGAAAATATAACATACCATTCGTTATAATGGGATTCGAACCAGAAGACATAATATACGGCATATACATCCTCTTGAAAAAAATAAAAAATAAAGAATATGGAGTTTTCAACACTTATTTTAGGAGTGTAAGTTTTGAAGGTAATATCTTGGCACAAAAAATCGTAGATGAAGTATTTGAAATATCAGATGCAAATTGGAGAGGATTTGGAATACTACCCAACAGCGGGTTAGAACTAAAAAAGGAATACCAACATATAGATGCAAAAAAAATATTCAAACTTGATGAACCTATAAAAGTAAAAAAAACTGGCTGTAGATGCGGGGAAGTTTTAAGAGGAGTTATAAAACCATTTGAATGTCCTCTATTTAAAGTTGCTTGTAGTCCATCAAATCCAAAAGGTCCCTGCATGGTATCATCCGAAGGAACATGCTCAGCATATTATTTGTACGAGATAGAATAAAATTATCATATAACACTTATTTTTCTACATAAAACCTTTTTCTTATTTTCTCTAATACTTCATAATGATTAACAATAGGTTGATAATATGGTATTTTATGTTTTATAGGGTTATGTAATTTTTCGGGTTCTATTTTGGATAATTCTGGTAAATATTTTTTTATATATAAAGCATTGGGATCAAATTTTTGAGATTGCAGGATAGGGTTGAAAATTCTTAATGGTCGAGGATCAGGACCAACACTTGCAACCCATTGCCAATTACCAATGTTTACAATTTCGTCATAATCAAGTAAATGTTTGGAAAAAAATTTTTCTCCTATCATCCAACTCGAAAGTAAATGTTTAGTAAAAAAAGAACCAACAATTAGTCTTGCTCTGTTGTGCATCCATTTTTCCGTTTTTAACTGTATTATCGCTGCATCAACTATAGGATACCCTGTTTTTGCTTCAAAAAATGCTTCTATGAGTTTTTCATTATTCTCCCACTCTATATTTCTCCTCTTTTCCTGAAATTCAAGATCAACAAAATCATTAAAGTAATGATATATGTGATACCAGAATTCTCTCCAAGCTAATTCTTTAACAAAACTCTCACTCTTATTTTTTGAAAGCTGGTATATTTTTCTAATAGAAAATACTCCAAACCTTATATAAGGAGACAATTTAGAAGATCCATCTTCTGCTAAACTATTTCTTAAAATATCGTATTTGGAAAAATCATAATTTTTTATCCTATCTAAACCAAATTCATAATCCCAATATAAACCAAAATTTTTAATCTTCTCTTGTATAAAAGAGATAACTTTTTGTGTTTCTATTTCTAAAAAATCATCGAACAATGTTTTAACATTATAGTTAGGATCACTAATCATCTTTTCATCAACTTTACTCTTCCATTCGTTATAGAAATGCGTGAATATTTTTTTGAAGGGGATTTTTGCATAATCAACCAGAACATTATCAAGAATTTGAATTAATTCAATACCTTTTAAGCTGAGGAATTTTTCAATTTTTCTTACTCTATTAATTCCTGCCTTAGTAAGAGGTTTAGATGTAAAAACCTTCGAAATTTCAAATTTTTCAATTAGCTTTTCAAATACTTTTTCATCTTCTTCAAAAAAAACATAAAGTTTTATCTTCCTTCTTAATTCTTCAACTATATTTAAGATAAATTTTAGTCGAGGGTCAAAAAGAAGATTAGAAAAGCTTTGTAAGATAGATGGATTGAAAATAAATATTGGTATAAATTTCTCAGAATTATTAAAGCAAGCAAAAAGAGCTCTATTATCTTCTATTCTCAAATCTCTCTTAAACCAAAAAACATTTACTTTTTGTTTACTCATCTACTACTCTTATTTTTCTTTCTTTCAAATTGTATATTCCTGTTATTTTGGTTCCATATTCTATTTCACATAGGATATAATCAGCAATTTGCTTAGTTATTCTTTCACCCGGTATAATGATAGGTATTCCAGGGGGATAGGTAGTAATCAATTCCGTAGATATTTTTCCGACGCTATCCTTTATACTTATTTCCCTTGATTTAGCAGTATATGCTTCTCTTGGTGAGATGACTAATTCAGGCCAATCAGGATACTCCGTTAATTTCCTTAATACACTATTGGGCTTAATATCACCATTCTTAACTTTTTTTATTATGTCTTTAATTGCTTTTACAAATCTTTTTAAATCTCTTTTTCTGTCTCCCACAGTAACAAGAATGAGGATGTTAAACAAATCTGAAAGTTCTACTTGTATATTATAGGAATTTAGTAAAATTTTCTCCACTTCATAACCTGATAACCCATACTTTGATAAATTAACAACAACTTTTGTTATGTCATGATTATCCAATAATATTTCTGTATCTACTTTTTCTAGCTCTTTTCTTACAAAGATAGAATTATCAAAAACTCTTTCAAAAATTTCTTTTTTGTTGTTTAGTATATATTGTGTGTAATCGAGAGAAATGAAGAAGAACGGAGAAGGGCTTGTCGAATTCAACATCAAAACTGTCTGATGTATTTTGGGAATCAAATCAGGAAATTTTTCTACTAAAGTATTGTTTAAATGTAAAACAGAAGCTTGAGTAAACGCAAATAATGTTTTATGAGGACTCATTATAATAATGTGAGATTTAGTAGAGGTAGAGCAAAGAGGAAATTGAGGGTGGAACTTAAAGTGGGATCCCCATGCTTGATCAACGATCAAAAGAATACCCCTTTGATCCAAATAATCCGCTATTTTTTCTATATTATTTACCAAACCATAATAAGTTGGATACCCTATTACAACAGCCGAAATATCCTCTTTTTCAACTAAAGCTTTTACTTCCTCAAATTCGACGTTATAATCGACATTAAATTTATAATCATACTTTGGGTAAACAAATAGAGGTGTAGAACCCGATAAGATTACTGCAGAAAAAACAGATTTATGTGAATTCCTTGGAATTAAAATTTTTTTTCCTTCCGAAATAGAACTTATTATGGCAATATGATTAGAAATAGTAGATCCCCCAACGATATAATAAGTTTTATTAACGCCATAAGCTTTAGCCATCAACTCTTGTGAATTTTTCAAAGATTTTTGAGGATTCTGAAAAGTATCAATTAAGCCTATCTCATTAGTATCAAGTATAAACAAATTTTTTTTCAAAAAATCTTTAAAATTTTTATCAAAAGCTTTCCCAGCTTTGTGCCCAGGACATTGAAACGGCAAAACTCTCCTACCCACATATTCCATTAAACTATTGATATATGGTGTATTCATAATTTCTTTCTATACTCAACTGAATACAGAACTAACGGCTCAGGTGGTGCTAAAAACTTACCTTTTGAAGGACACGGTTGAGCAAAAGTATCCTCTATATAATTCAAATCTACTTTATCTTCAAGAAAAGCTAAAAACATACCAACAATCTTTCTAATCATATTTCTTAAAAAATATGGAGCAGTAAAAGTTAAAGTTAATACAAAAAATTCAGGAAAATCGTAAATATCAAAAGAAGTAGTAAGATCGATGACAGTATTTTTACGAACATCTTTATCAGGTTTATAATAGCTTGAATAGTCCTTTTTACCATTAAATAAATCAATAAATTTATCTAATCTTTCAAAAAGAAAATCTTTATTAATTTTTTTTAGTATTAAAACATTAACAAGGTTGTATTTTTTTATAATTTCTTCATCTTCAACAAAAGCAATTTTATAGACATAATTTTTTTGTATAGCATCAAATCTGGCACTAAATGTATTATCAACTTTGAAAAAATCTATAATAAAAATATCATTAGGTAGATTTTTATTTAAAATAGAAATAAAAGAATTGTGATCATTTATTTTTTTTTCGATAAAAAAGTTGAAGTACTGTGTCAGAGCACTTACTCCTCTATCTGTCCTACCAGTATACGAAGATTTCAATACTTTTGTTTCTAATACTTTTTCCATTGTTTTTATTACTACCTCTTGTATTGTATTTTTGTCTTCCCTTTGTATTTGCCAACCACTATAATTTATACCACTATAACTTAGTACAATAGTGTAGTTATAAAGATGAATAGAGGTCCCCTCCTTCTGTAGATGTAAAAACTACTCCTACACAGAGAGGGATTTCCTCCATAGATAGCTTTATTTTTTAACTTTTTATTTCTTCTCTTGATTACCTTCAGGTATAGGTACATTTTGTGGATTTTGTTGCTGCAAACTTTGTTGCTGTGGATTTTGTTGTTGGCTATATTGAGCATATGTCATGTTGAACTGTGGATTAAATTGTTGTTGTCCTTGATATGGATTATACGGTTGTTGAAAATAAGGTGGTTGTTGGAAATTTGGTTGGTAAGGTTGTTGAGGATAAGATTGCTGAGTATAAGGTTGCTGCGGATACTGTGGATACGGTTGTTGTGGATAATTTGGATAAGGTTGCTGTGGATATGAAGGGAAAGGTTGTTGTTGGTAATACGGTTGTTGATAAGGATACTGAGGGTATGGTCCAGGTCCAGGATATGGAGGTTGTTGATACATACCAAAACGTTTGAAATATTCCTCCTCAGTTATATACATTCCATTTAAGATATTTTGGCACTCTTGAGATTTTATCCATTCATCCAACTCTTTTACTCTATAAGGAACAAATGGATGAGTCATTTGAACCATTGCAATGTATTTATGAACAGTTTGCAAAAGATTAGTTTCATCCAATTGCCTTGCTTGCATAAGAACTTCATCAATGTTTACTTCTCCATCTGAATATTTATGAGAATATCCTGCCAATTTAGACAAAGCTCTTAGTGCAGTATTTCTATCCTGGACAACAAGAAAACCTGCTCTATCAGCAGAGAATTCTGCCATTCTACTCCAATGTAATAAACCCAATTGCAAAGATAATGCAGCCAATTGACCAACTCCACCTAAAACAGCAGTTATTACACCTACCCCAAGGCTACCTAAAATATAAGCAATAGTCTTATTCAACATATGATCAAATTTATTGTGTCCTAATTCATGACCTATAACAAAAATTAATTCTTCTTCTGTAAGGATTTCTGTAAGGCCGCTTGTAACAACAACAAATTTTCTATCCATTCCCATTGCAAAAGCATTAGGAACCTCTGCAGTTTGAAGGAAAAATTCAGGTTCATAAGGTAAATCCAAAATTTCTATTGCTTCTCTATAAACTTTGTAAAGCCTTGAATATTGATTAGGAGTAACTCTTAAAGCTTGCCCAGTAAAGATAACATACAGTGCTTCTTCACTAAATATCTTATTCAATATTTTAAATAACTGTGGTAGAAGTGGTATTTTCTTTAACCCCTCTGTAGCGACAGAATCAAATTTATGTTGAATAGCTTTGAGAGATATTCCTGGAAACTTTAGTTTACCACTATCAGTCTTAGGCAAAGTAGTAGCTTGCATTCTGCTTCACCTCCTTATAAGGGATAGAACTTTATTGACTTTTTCAACAAAAACATCCAGAATAGCTTGGCTATGAGAGTAATTAATATAGTTAGGCTCAACAGGATGAGGAGCTAATACGATACCTTCACTTAGCAAAGCTTTATAAAAATCTATAAAAGAAATTATGTCCATATTACCAAGATTTTCCAAGCTTTCTATCCTATCATTAGAAAAATAAAAACAAAACATGCCATTTGTATGGTTTATTTTTAAGTAATCATCTTTTACATTCCTAACTATAAAATCAACCTTACTTTTGATAATATTATAAAAATCGGGTATAGACTTAATTATTGATAATACCTTGTATCCAGTAAAAACTGATATAGGATGCCCTGCAAAAACACCACTGTGCGACATATTTCCAATCGGTGCCATAACTTCCATATATTCTTTACTTGATACTATTGCTCCAATAGGGAATCCTCCACCTATAACTTTTCCTATAACCGTTATATCAGGTTTTATATTTCTCCCTAATCCTTCAAAACTTTCTCTAAAACATGTCGATACTTCATCAAATATTAATAAACATCCAAATTTTTTTGTTAATTCTCTTAATTTATTTAAAAATTTATCAGTTGCCTTTATGAGTAAATTAGAAGTTTGTATAGGTTCAACGATAACTGCAGCTATTTCCTTTCCATAATTACTAAAAAATTCTTCAATTACTTCCACATCGTTATAAGGTAAGCTAACCGTATCCTTAATTAATCTCTTTGGAATTCCGCTGGATGAAGATATTTGATTACCAAATTCATTGGATCCCGATTCAACTAATAAGTAATCTATACTACCATGATAACCCCCGTCAAATTTAACTATTTTCGACCTTCCTGTAATAGCTTTTGCTAACCTAAGTGCGATAGTATTTGCTTCTGTTCCACTGTTAACAAACCGTAGCATTTGATGATAAGGATAAGCTTCGATTATTATTTCAGCCAACAAATATTCATATTCAGTTGATAATCCACTATATATACCCTCATTAATTTTTTCCTTTAATTCATCTATTAATTCAGGATAAGCATCACCAAGTATGATTGATCCCCATCCTGAAATAAAACTAATGTAACTTCTGCCTTCTGTATCGGTTATATAAGGACCAACTGACTTTTTAATGTATAGAGGTTTTATATCGATCAATGGGAAAGCTCTAATTGGAGCATTAACTCCACCAACTAAATATTTTTTGGCTTTTTCATACATAATTATTGGTGCGGGTGGTGGGACTCGAACCCACACGCCCTGACGGGCACTACCCCCTCAAGATAGCGCGTCTACCAGTTCCGCCACACCCGCTTTATACCTTCCTTAATCGTTTATCGTTTTCACAATAAATTTTATAGCTGTCCTAACTTCCCCATTTATCTGGACTTCTGTAAAAGCAGGGATAGTAACTAATTCATAACCCAAAGGAGCAACATATCCTCTTGCTATAGCAATTGCTTTCACTGCCTGATTTATAGCTCCAGCACCAATAGCTTGAACTTCTGCTTTATTACCCTGTTTTATAACCGCAGCCAAAGCAGCAGCCACAGATTGAGGTTTAGATTTTGATGAAACCTTTAATACTTCCATTTTTTATTCAACCTCCCATAACTTTTCTCTTCTATTTATTTACACATTTACTATATAGTTCCCTTCAGTATTATATTTTCCTGTAAGTTCTGTGGTACCTCTTTATAAGTATATAATTCCATACTAAAAGTTCCTCTTCCTTGTGTAATAGACCTTAAAACAGTACTGTATCCAAATATTTCTCTTAATGGTACCAATGCTAAAATTTTATTTATTACATTATTACCCAACGATTGATATATTGATATTTCCTCTATTTCCCCATTTCTTGCATTGATATCATTTATAACATTACCCAAATATTCTTCAGGAACAATTATTTCTAACTTCATAACGGGCTCAAGTAGGATGGGTTGAGCGTTAGATAAAGCTAATTTAGTTGCTTCAAAAGCAGCAACTTTAAAAGCTAAAGGAGTTGAAAAATCTTTATCGTATTTGCCATCAATAACTCTAACTTTAACTTTGCTACAGGGGAAACCTGCAAGAACTCCAAAAGCCAATGCTTCCACTATACCCTCTTTTACAAATGGAACGATTTTATCAGGAATTTGATCCGTATCCACAAAAACCTTTATACCTTCATCAATAGGCATTACTTCAAGTTTTACATAAGCTGTTTGCAATTTATTACCAACTTGTTTTTGGAAATCATACTCCTCTACTGCTTTTTTAGTAATACTTTCCCTAAATTCCACTTGAGGTTTGCCAGAATGTATTTTTAAATTATAATCCCTTTGTATTCTATCCTTAATAATGTCAAGATGTAATTCTCCCATCCCATAGATAATTATCTGTCCTGTTTCTTCATTTATTTTATACTTAAAAGTTGGGTCTTCTTCAGACAATCTTTCAAGTGCTTTAAATAATTTATCTTCATCTGCCCTTGAATAAGCTTCTATAGAAGCGAATATCACCGGTTCCGGTACAAAAATAGATTCAAGGAAAAGATTTTTTTCCTCATCCAGCAATGTATCACCCGTAGCCGTTTTTTTCAAACCCAATATAGCTCCTATCTCTCCCATTTTCAATTCCTTAATTTCTTCAATATAGCTTGCGTGCAACTTTATTATCCTATTTGCTCTTTCTTTGATGTTCTTAGTTGAATTATACAAAACATCGTTTTCCTTTATACTTCCACTGTAAACTCTTACAAAAGAAACTTTACCTATAGAAGGGAAATAAGATATCTTAAAACATAAGGCTAATAATTTATCTGAATTTTCTAAAGTATTAACATAAATTTCTTTTTCTAAACCATTTTCAATATAAAAAGCTTTTTGTAAAAATCGATCCTTAGGTGAAGGTAAATAAAGTATGGCAGCATCAAGTAATAACTGAATACCAATGTTTTTGATAGCACTTCCACACAAAACAGGACTACCAAGATTATTAAGAGTTATCCTCCTTAAAGCATTATTTATATCATCAACAGTATACTCGGAATTAAGGTATTTTTCCATAAATTCCTCATCCAATGAAGCAATCTCTTCCAACATGTAGATTCTATCTTTTTCATATGTAGAATGATCTATATCTTCGTAAACATACTGACTCCCGTCCTCATTAACCCATCTAACTTTTTTCATATTGATCAAATCAACAACTCCAGCAAATTCATCTTCCCTACCAATAGGAACTTGGATGGGAATAGGATTTATAAGTAATTTTTCCTTAATAGAATTAACAGAGAATTCAAAATTTGCTCCCAACTTATCCATTTTATTAACAAAGAATATTATTGGAACTTTATATTTTTGAGCTTGTCTGAAAACTGTTTCAGTTTGAGGTTGAACTCCTGCAGAAGCATCAAGTATAATTATAATTCCATCCAGAACTCTAATGGATCTTTCAACCTCTATAGTAAAATCCACATGACCTGGTGTATCGATCAAATTAAACTCATAATCTTTCCATTTAAAGAAAGTTGCAGCACTTTGTATTGTTATACCATGCTCTTTTTCTTGGACCATATAATCCATCGTTGCAGTTCCTTCATCTACACTACCTATTCTGTAAATTCTGCCAGTATAGTATAGAATTCTTTCCGTAGTAGTAGTTTTACCAGCATCTATATGAGCAACTATTCCTATATTTCTTATTTTATCCAGATTTTTCATTTTACATCCTCTATTATTTTTTTAGTATCCAATTTAGTATCTACTTTAGTTGTAGCTTCCTTACTTTTCTTTATCTGGTCGATATAACTTTGTATAATTTTTTTCATTTCTGGATCTTTAGTATTAAGAGCATTAGCAAAATAAATTTCTGCTATTACCTTGTTTGACTTATTCCAAAATTTTCTACCTATTTCGAGATTAATGTATGGGTTTTGGTTTATCAAAACTTTAACCTCTGGACGGTAAACATAAATCTTAGAAATAATTATCTTATAAGCTTCAAAGGTTATTTCAGGCCTATCAATAAGGAAAAGTAGAAAATTATTCAAATCAATATGATTTAACCCCAAAGATAATGGAATTACACGATCAACAAGAATATCAAAAGGCAATATTTTTGAATAAATCAAATAATAGGTGGTTACATCATCGATAGAGAAAGGTTGTTTATTTTTCTTCTTATAATCGATAATAAAATCTATTTTTTCCTTAGCAATTTGGTATTTACCACTAATATAATATTGATTTGCTAATAAGTACTTTAGCTGAATATTATTTGAGTATATTTGTTCCAAATTATGTAGTATATTTTCTGCCAAGCTAAAATTTCCCATATTATTATAAATTTCAACGATGGAAGCTATAATTTGGAAAAACTCTGGGTTTGAAGGCTTAGTTATTTGTAACAATACTATCAAGTAATGAAGAATATTATCAATTTTTTCATTTCTTTGATAAGAAGCCTCCAAAAGTTTTACTACCAAATCTCTATTTTCATACAACTGATTAGGTTTAAGAAGATTATAAGCTTGTTTTAAATAAGTATAATATTCTTCAGGACTTTTTTCTTTATATAATTCGGCTAAAGCTTTATATATTTCAACGGATGGCCCTTCTTTCTTTAGTTTATCAAGTATATATTTTTTAGATTGATCAAATAAAATATCTTTTTGACTTTTATTATTCAAAAAGAAAACAATTGAAGAAGAAAAAAAGATAATAGTAATCAGAGACATAAAGAATACCCGCCAAAAAGAGTAATTAGATTTTCCTGTTTGAATTTCATCATTTCCGTCCTGAAGTTTATCATTTTCTGAAACAGGTAATACTTTCTTAGAAGAAGTATTCTTTTTCAGATTTTCCTTTTTTTTATACTTCTTTTTCTTATCCACATTTATAAAATTTTAACAAACAACATCAAAATCCTTGTATATTCAAAAGGGTATTTTATTTTATGGATAGAAAATATATTTTGAGGGGGTTTTGTAGAGTTTTATGGAATATTATGAATCTCAAAAAATATCTCAGGACATAGAAAAAACCATTTTTTCAATTCAAGAAAATATAAAAAACAAAAACTATAATTACATATCAAGCCAAATAGCAAATTTAAACACCCTTATACTCAATTACTTGCTGGCATTAGATTATGAAATAAGAAACTTAGACATAAAAGACGAAAAATTAAAGAATATAAAAGAAATAATTAATCTAAATCTACAAAAGATTACAGAATACTTAAAAACAAAAGATGAAAATTTAATAATAGATGTTCAAAATAGTCTTACTCAAATATATAACACAATTTTCCAACCTCAAAATCTGGAAACAACAAATTGGACAGACACAGAAGAACAAACCTTCTTTCAACTACTATCTCAAATATCAACTCTATCCAATAAAGTTTATCAATATTATCAAAAGAAAAATACAGGAAATATTTCTACAAAAGAAGAATTAAAGGAAATAGCGATAAATATACAAAAATTAATAGAAAAGATACCATAAATAGATTATGTTAAAAGCAATTCCTTTAAAAGTATTCCCACTTACAAGAGATATAAATAATAGTAACTATATTTTATTTGAATTTTTCCTCCTACTTGAAAACCTCTCTAAGTATAAATATAGTGGATACATAGAAGTTAAAGGATCCAAAAACAGTTTTATTATAATCATAGATGAAGGATTAATAGTTAGTTATGTTGATACAACTGATACTCCTCATGAAATATCGAATTTAATATTTAAATACAGAATAGAAGAAGAAATAAAAGCTATAACATATACAATGCCAATAGGATTTAGCAATATCCTAAGAGGATTTTATTTATTTGAAAATCAAATAATGAATTACAATTTAACAAATTACAGAGATTGGGAATCATTATTATTAAAATTAGCAAAGAAAAATACAACTGGAATAATAGAAATCGAAATCCAAGGACAAACCTATTATATGCTTATTAAATCTGGAAACATATTCTTAAGAACTGATACATTAAATAACAACAACTTGATAATATCTTCATACTACTACAATGAAGTAATATTAAAAAAAATAAAAAATGGGGCAAGATGTATTATTAATGTTACAGGAATAGATAACAAAGAATTGGAAGAAAAACTAAAAGAAAACGACATAAAACATTCATTAGTAAGAGAATTAGAAGTTAGGGAAGCAAAGTTCTTTGGCTTATCAGGAAACACAATATCTTTATCGCAAGAAATAATTGATTTCTGGGTTTCTACCCTACAAACTACAAAAATAGGAGTAAAAATAGAAGGTTTAGAAGGAAATCTCAATGCGCAAACCAAACCAGACCCCAAATTACCCCCAGATGTAATACAATTACCTTCAAATATAATACAAAGAATAAAAATAAGAGATAGAAAAATTATGAGTGGAGAAAAAATAATTGTATACCCCGAAATATTATAAGGAGAAGATGAACAAAAAATGAGGTTACTTATACTTTTTATAATTCTTGTTTTAACTATTTCATTACCCAATAATCAAAACCTTAACATCCTTCTAAATAAGTTGGAAAATTATTACACTTCAAATCAAATTAATCAGTTTAAACTAACAATGGATTTAATTAAAGAAATAGCAATAGAAAACAACCAAAATGAAAAAGTTATAGAATTTTTGAAACAAAAAATCCTAAACCAAGGATATAAAAACCCATTCATAACAGAACAATTAGCGGATACTATTTTTGATCTCGGTGATTATGAATTATCACAAAAACTATATACTGAAGCAATAAAATACATCAATCCATCATCCAAAATATCCTCATCAATTTTATCAAGACTATTTTTCAAAATATCACAAATAAATCTATTACAAGGACAAATCCAAGACTACATAAATAATCTAAATAAATCATACTTATATGAAATAGAGCCAGAAAATAAAATAAATCTAAAAACACAAATAATAAAAGACCAGATAACTTATTTAAAAAATGATCCTACAAAAATAATAAATGAAATAAAAGAATTAATCGAAAAATCTAACACTCTACCTAATGAAAAAAAAGAAAAAATCTATATATCTTTGGTAGAAATATACAGTAATCTTAATATGGAAGATGAAGCAAGAAAAATTGTAGAAAACATACTTCCTCAATTCAATACATCCTCATCCATTATTACACAATATCAATTCGCAAAAGACAAAGAGAAACAAAAACAATTACTTGAAAGGTTAGTAAAAGAATACCCTAAAATAGACCCTTATTACATTGAACAATTAGCAAATTTATACTATGAAGAAAATAACATAGATAAAGCAAAAGAATTGTATATCCACGTTATAACTGCTATACCTACCAAATATCACCTACTCTATAAATTAGCCCAAATATCATTAGAACAAAAAAATCTATACGATGCAAAAAAATACATAGATTTAGCACTAAAACAAACGGGGAATCCTGAATTCTTTGAATTGGCAGGCGACATCTACCAAGGAATGGATAAAAATAAAGCAATCGAATTTTATCAAAAAGCTTACGAACTATATCAAGAAATAAAAGATAAAGCTAAAGTCAGACAAAAAATTTCTAACCTACAAAACTAATTTTTATACGCGTTATTTAAAAAGTACGGACAGAAAAAACTTTGAGTAAAGAAAACTTTCATTTTTCAAAACTATTATATATATCCAACAAAGCAATTTTATGAGCTACGGATAATTTCTATGTATTTTAAAAAGGAGGTTTTATTTCTTTGTCAAATAAAAATTATGGTTAGCTTTGCTAACTATTCTAAAATAATAGTTATCAAAGGCTAACTAATTGATAAAAAGGAGGTGTTAAAAATGCACGGATACGATTACGGAAAAGTCCCAAATGCACCTTATACAACTCAAGATATCGAATTACTTAAAAAGACACTCTTATTTACAGATGAAGATATTAAATACCTAAAATTAGCTGGCCAAGTATTAGAAGACCAAATAGATGATGTTCTTAATCTATGGTATGGATATGTAGGATCTAATCCACACTTAGTTTATTACTTTACAGATAAAAACACAGGAGAACCTATACAAAAATACTTAGAAAACGTAAGATTAAGATTTGGACAGTAGATAGTAGATCACATACCTTTACGACATCTTATCGCCTTTATATTTCCAATAACTTTTACAATAAAATCATTTCTTTCTAAGAAAGGCCATTCTCAAGAAGAAGTAGAAAAAATGTATAATGCATGGTTTAAAGCAATTGTCCTAACCGTTGTCTTATGGAGTTATCCTTACACAAAAGAAGGAGAATGGTAGATGTAGAATTATAATTGGGGGAGGTGAAAATTTTGATAGAAAAATTTTTCAATGAAGGGAACACCCACATAAAAAAAGAGAATCCTGTAGAAGAATCCTTTTTGAATAAAAAGATAATTTTTTCAGAATATCCACTTCTTATATATTGGGAATTAACAAGAGCATGCGATTTAGTTTGTAAACATTGCCGTGCAAATTCAATAAAAAATCCTGAACAAAATGAGTTAAATACCAACCAAATATTCAAAATAATAGACGATATAAGGGAAAACTTTTCGAAAAATACAACGATTGTATTTACAGGTGGAGACCCATTGAAAAGAAATGATCTATTTGAAATTATAGATTACACAAGAAAAAAAGGAGTAAGGTTTGCATTGGCACCATCAGCAACCAATCTTATAACATACAAAATTATTGAAAAACTTAAAGAATCCGGTGTAGAATCAATATCTTTAAGTTTAGACTCTCATAATCCAGATATACATGATAAAATTAGAGGAGTAGAAAAAACTTTCCAAAGAACAATAGAATTAGCAAATATCATAAATAGTCTAAACATAAACCTTCAAATTAATACCTTAATCTACAAAGAAAATTATAATGATTTAGAAAGAATGTATGAATTCTTAGAGAAAAACATAAAACCCCATAGATGGAGTTTATTTTTATTGATCAAGACAGGAAGAGGAACAGAATTAGAAGAGCCAACAGCAAGCGAAGTAGAAAAATTTAATAATAGACTTTACAAAATACACAAAAATTCTTCTTTTCTAATAAAAACAACAGAATTACATCACTACCGCAGAACATTTATAAAGAGAATGATTAATGAGGGTAAAAGTATAGAGGAGATCAAAAAAACAAGTATTTACAGGGGAGCAGGAATAAGAGATGGAAATGGAATAATATTCATCTCATCCAAAGGATTTGTATACCCATCTGGTTTTCTTCCCTTAATCGTTGGTAATTTGAAAAAAAATATATTATCAGATATTTATAAAAACAGTTCTTTGCTAAAAAAATTAAGAGACCCTGATAATTTTGAAGGTAAATGTGGATATTGCGAATTTAGGTATATTTGCGGGGGTTCAAGAGCAAGAGCATTTGCTAAAACCAAAAATCCTTTTTCTTCTGAACCACTCTGTTTATATAAACCACAAGTTTTTAACAAATTTTATTAAAATAAAAAACACAAAATAAAAAAAGAAGAAAACTGTTATTTGACATGTTAAATTTTTTTTGCTTTGTAGATTAGACTACTTTATAGAAGCGTTTAATTGTCCTAAGGCAATCCCACTATCGTTAGGTGGAATATTTTTGTGAAAATAAATCTTAAAAACTCTAAATTTTTCTAATATTGAATAGCAAAGGATTTTATTTTGGAAAACTCCTCCAGAAAATCCGACAGTATCAATCCCATAATTATCCATTATATTTTTCGCAATTTCATACATTGCTTGTGTAATAGTATTATGGAATTTTCTTGCTAAATCATTATAATTCTCATAATCCCTTTTTTCAAGGATATACTTAAAGGTTTCCAAGAAATCAACAATCAGCATATCATTTTCTTTATTAATACTGAATGGTAGGTAAGAATTTTCGCTTGATTTCAACGCCAAATTTTCTAATTCTATTGCTGCTTGACCAGAAAACATTATTTTTTGATTTTCTCTTATTTTTAGCAGAACAGCAGCAATATCAAAAAGCCTTCCTACCGACGATGTATAATAAACATTCTCATCTTTTTCTATCTGCTTTATTACTATCTGTTTTTGGAAGTTATTAATTTCATTAAATAAGTTCAACTTTTGTGGTAAAAATTTAGCAACAAAAGAAAGTGCTATAAACACAGGATTCTCGATAGCAGAGTCACCCGCAACTATAGGGATATACCTAAAATGTGCTACCCTGTATAAATTAAAAATATCCCCAACAAAAACTTCTCCCCCCCAAATTTTTCCATCTTCCCCATAACCAGTACCATCAAAAGAAAACCCTATTAACTTGTCCTTGATATTCCTGTCAATTATTAAAGAATATATATGAGCCTTATGATGTTGCACCTTCCTTAATTCAACCCCTATATTATAAGATAAATCCTCAGCAAAAGTAGTAGATAAATAATAAGGATGTAAATCGCAAACTACCATTTTTGGATTCAAATCATATAAATCGATCAATTTATGAACCATTTTCTGATAATTATCAAAAACATGTTGGCTAACAAGATGACCTAACCTTGTAGATAAGAATATTTTATTTTCTTTAACTAAACAAATAGAACTTTCCAATTCTGGCCCTAAACAAATACTATCAAAAAATTCATAATCCGTTTTAATAAATTTTCCAACTCTTCCAATTCCTCTCCTAATACATAAACCCAGCTCATTATAAACAATAGAAAAATCCTGAATGTTATTGATTTTTAAATTATTATAAACAATGTATTTTACTTTATCATAAAATTTTTCTAAAACTTCTTCATCATCTATATAAGGGCTTTCTGAAGAAATATTTAAACTACTAAATACCAAGGGTTTATTAAAAAAATTAAAAATCAAAACAAAAAAAGGATCATTAGCAATCCATATTCCGAAATAATCGTTACTTGAAATCTTGGAAGAAAATTTAGAATTTAAAGCTCTGATGATTTTTATATCAAGAGAATTATCATCGATCTTTTCCTCTGTTGTAATATATTCCTTCAACATTTCAAGAGAGGAAAAAGCTATAGGTAAAGGTTTTTGAGTTCTCTTTATACTTCTTAATTTTTCAATAGCTGATTCATTAGTTGCATCACAAATTAGATAATAAATATTAGAAGTCTTTAAAGCAATAATCTCTCCTTTACTTAAGATCATAGAAATCTCTTTGAACAGCAAGTAGTAATCTTCGAAATATTGGTTGTTCAAATATATCTTTGGACCACATTTAGAACAACATATAAAACTATACTTAAATCTTCTTGATTTAACATCATCATATTCTTTTTTACATTCATCACAAATATCAAAATACAATTCTTTTTTTGAAAATATTGAAAAAAAAGAACCGCAATTATTACAACCACTAAAAGGATAAAAATATCTCCTACTATTTGGGTCCAAAATTTCATTCCTACATTCCTGACAAATAGGTTTATCATTGTTTTCTTTAACTATTTCAATCATGTCAGGATACCTCCTGAAAATTTTTTGAAAATTCTCGAGGGAAATTTTTCATTGCAGTAATCAAAGGAATAGGAGCAGCTTGTCCCAATCCACATAAACTTGCATTCATAACAGTCCTAATTATTTCATCTATTTTTCTATCTAAATTTTTACCGTTAAGGAAATCATTCAGTTTTTCAGTTAATTTAACTGTGCCAACTCTACACGGGATACATTGACCACAACTCTCATCAGCAAAAAACTGCATTAAATCCCTTACTAACTCTGGAATACTCATGCTATTGGGAATAGCAAAAATTGCTCCTGATCCTAACATAGCCCCTTCCCTCTGTATATCCTCATATGTATAATCCAAATCAAGAGAAGAATTTGTTAATATCCCTCCTGACGGACCACCTATTAACAATCCTTTATTAGGTTCTCTAAAACCAAATCCAATTTCCTCTATTATTTTTCTAACTTTTATCCCATATGGAACTTCGTTAACACAAGGATTATTAACATTTCCTGTTAACGAAATCATCTTCGTTCCAATAGATTGTCCTTTACCGTATTCTTTAAACACTTCTGGTCCGTAACTAACAGCACATGCTAAAGCAGCTAATGTTTCAACGTTATTTATTAAAGTAGGTTTTCCAAAAAGTCCTTGCTGGAAAGGGAAAGGTGGTCTATTTCTGGGCATAGCCTTCTTACCCTCTATTACTTCCAACATTGCAGTTTCTTCACCTGCAATATAAGCACTTGGCGACCTTCTTATTTCTATGTCAAAATCATTACTTACAAAATTAAAAAATCCCATATCCTTTGCTTGTTTTATAACATTTTTCAACCTCTCTATAGCTTCCTTAGCTTTGTAATTAACGAAGATATATCCTTTTGTTGCCCCCACAACATAAGCAGCAATAATTATTCCTTCAATAATAATGAAAGGATTAGATTCAGCAAGGATTACATTACAGTAAGAAGCAACTTCACCCTCTTCCAGATTAGCAACTACAAATTTTGGATTTTCTTTCTGCTGCATTACTCCTTGCAATTTTATATGCAATGGGAAAGCGGCTCCTCCCCTACCCCTTATACCTGCCTCTTTTGCAATCTCTATAATTCTTTCCTTTCCTAATTCCACCGCCTTTTTTATACCTTCAAAACCACCAATTTTAATATAACTGTCAATATTAAAAGGATCAACAAAATCATTGTATTTCATTATAATTTTGCCTTTTCTATCAAAATTTAAGAAATTCTCTCTATTTATAATCGTAGGATCTTGTTTAATTTTATTAAGAAAAGTTGGTGATAGCTGAAAAACTTTGTTATCAATAATTCCTACAGGAGCAAAACCACAAAATCCTAAACAACCACAGTTCTCAACATCAAATCCTGATAAATCTACATCCTTATGTAAGCAATTACCAGCAACACATCTCCTTATCTTTATCTTCCCATTAACATTTGAGTTAAAAGATATGTTCCTTTCTAAATTTTTTACATCCGGATTTTTAATATTAATGATATATTCCATTTTTTGATTAAGAATAAAGCGATCTTTAAATTTAACTACCGGAGCTTGAGCACATTTCTTGAAACAATAAGATCTTCTTACATCAAACCCCTGTTTTTGTAGTTCTTCATATAACTTTCGAGAACCCTTTTCTAAACAAGATATTCCAAAACACACATAAACAGCATTTTTATTTTTTATTTCTGAAAACTCTTTATAAAAAGATATAATGGCCTTTATTTCATTTTTTACAATTTCCAATTCTTTTGACAAATTTTCTATATCTTTTTCTTCTATTCTTCCTTTTTCTTCCAAAATATCAAACAGTTTTTCTATGAGCAAAGATTTTTTTATTTGGTTCTCCTTTAACATATTCTTGGTAATATATCTCCTTTCAAACTTTCTAATATTCTTCTGGTTCCTATTCTTGTAATGAGAAAAGTTTTCGGTTTTTCAAAGCTTTTTACTTTTCCTATAACTTTAGCATTTTTTCCTAATGGATGTTGATGAAGATACTCAATTATTTGCTGGGATTGGTTTTTGGAAGCGACGATCACAGCTTTCCCTTCATTTGCAGCATATAGTGGGTCAATCCCCAATACTTCAGAAGCACTTATAACCCATTCTTTAACCGGTATTTCCTCTTCATAAATTTCAATCTCAACTTTATATTTTTGGTTAATTTCATTGAGAACAGTAGCAACTCCACCCCTTGTTGCATCTCTAACAAACTTTATGCCATCAAATTTATCAAGTAAAGGTAATATAAGGTTACTCAAGTTAGCCAAGTCTGATTGAACCTCATCATCAGTTTCTACTCCTAACCTTTCAAGCATAATATAAAGTCCATGCTCTCCTATGGATCCAGTAACAATAATAACATCCTCTGGCTCTATTTTTCTATCTTTCCATTTTCTTTGTTTATCTATTATTCCTATACCCGATGTATTGATAAAAACTTTATCTCCTTTATTTTTTTCAACAACCTTCGTGTCTCCTGTTATTATTTTTACATTGGCTTCCTGAGCTGCCTGCGAAATAGAATTGAGTATTCTTTTTAGATCTTTCATTTCGAATCCCTCTTCAAAAATAAAAGCAAGAGAGAGAAATAGTGGTTGAGCACCAACAACACAAAGATCATTAACCGTCCCAAAAACCGCCAACTTTCCTATATCCCCATTCTTAAAAAATATCGGATTAATAACATAAGAATCAGTAGTAAAAGCCAATGTACCAGAAATTTCAAATATCCCCGAATCTAAAAGTTCATCAAGTATAGGATTAGAAAAATATCTCAAAAAATCTTTTTCTATTAAGTTCCGCATTGATTCTCCACCACTACCATGAGCCAACAAAATTAAATCACTCATTCACACCACCACCTACTCAAAAAAATACAATAAACTAAAAACTTTACCTTCTTTTTTAATCTCAACAAAACAGTAAAAGGAATTAAATTTGTTCAGGAAAAATTATAATAATGAAGCAATAAAAAATAAATAGGAGGAAAATAATGATAGAATTGGCAAATAAAATAGAAAAACTAAAAGAAATCACAAAAAACAAAAATGTAGCTGTCTTATTTCCAGGTCAAGCAAGCCAATACAAAGACATGGGAATGTCATGGTACAACTGTTTTGATAAATTCAAACAAACATTTGATTATATCAACAATAAAATTGAAAAAGAGTTTAAAGATTACTTAGGTTCTAATTTGTTTGAAATTATAAAAGACGAAGAAAAATTGAATATAACACTCTATAGTCAAATCTCAATATTTGCAGTATCCATTTCATGTTATTACACAATAAATGAAACAATAGAAAATGTAGTTTGTTTTGCTGGACATAGTTTAGGAGAATACACAGCTTTAACTGCTTCAAATACTATAAATCTTGACGATGCAATAAATTTAGTAGTAAAAAGAGGATATTATATGCACCATTATTCACAAAACGGTACAATGTTCGCTATCATCTACCCCTTCTCAACAGAATCAATCTCTAAATTAGAAAATATCCTACAAAATTACAATGCAGTTATAGCAAATTACAACTCATACAACCAATTAATAGTATCATCTCCTATAAACAATACAGAACAAATAAAAGAAGAAATAAAAAAAGAATTCAACAGTTGCAAGATTATCCCACTAAAAGTTTCAGGCGCTTTCCACAGTTATTTAGTAAATCAAGCTAATAACTATTTGGCACAAGAAATAGAAAAAGTAGAATTCCAAAAACCACAAAAACCAATATTCCTTGACACACAACCAGTAACTGATCCGCAACAAATAAAAGAAATAATGAAAAAACAAATGATAACACCTGTAAATTGGATAAAAACAGTAGAAAATATCAATAAAAAATACTCAAATCTAATATTACTTGAAGTCTTACCAAACAAAATCTTAACAAATTTAGGTAGAAAAGGACTTAATGTGGGCGAAATATCAATATCAATCGAAGAAATTTAACAATAAAAAACTTAACTTAAAGTGCAACAAATAAAAGAATTAGAAAAAATCAAAGAAATTATAATAAATCAAACATCTAATTTAGGGAAAATTTTAACAGATTACATCTTTTCAAAGATATCAAAACAAGAAAATTTAACAGGATTAAAAGAAATATCCTTCGAATATTATCAACTTATTTCAAATCAAGAGTTCTTATCGAAAGTTCATAAAAGATTCAACGATAACTACATAACTAAATTATTTTCAATAGAAATAATAGAAGGAGAAAGTATTCAATCCTTAGTTTTTTCAATAAAACCAAACTATTCTATATTCGATGCAAAAAGCATATTAACTATTGGAGAATTCATACAATCGTTTGTCAATTACAAAAAATTATTTCTCAACTTTATTTCTGAAAACAACCTACCTTATAAAAACATAAGGAATTTTGTTTCATCAACCTCCAATTTCAAAGATCTTCTGAACACGATATTTTACTTTATTGATAGTAAAGGAAACATAAGGGACGACGCTACAGTAGAATTAAAAAAAATAAGACAAGAAATATCAAACTTGATTAAATATATACCAAACAAACTTCATGAATTTATTAGAGAAAATAACCAATATTTAGTTTCTAACGAAGTAAGTTATAGGAATGGAAGGTATGTTATTTTACTAAATTCTCAATATGTAAGCAATTTTGAAGGAATCGTCCAGGATTACTCATGGACCCATAAGACCGCATTCTTTGAACCACACTTCATAATTAATCTCAATAATAAACTAACTATATTACAAAACATGGAAAATATTGAAATACAGAAAATTTTATCTCATTTATTTCAAAAAATAGTGGAAAACATAGAAAATATAGGAACATTAATAAAGGTTTGCTCATTCTTGGAATTTTTTAACAGTTATTTTTCTTTATCTTCTTACTTTTGCTTAGCAGAGGTAAATCAAGAAAGAAAAGTTGAAATAAAAAACTTGATCAATCCATTAATAAAGGAATGTGTACCGATTGATATAGAATTTAATGAAGGTTTAATGATAGTGGGGCCCAATAGTGGAGGAAAAAGTGCAGCACTAAAATCCACATTTTTAGCATTAATGTTTTCTGCGTGTGGATTACCAATCTTTGCTACAAAAGCCTCATTACCATTTAATAGCAATACAGAACGAATAAAAGTTTTTTACGATATTCCTGACCCTCAAGATATCACTTTAAACATAAGCACATTTTCAGGACACGTCAAATACTGGAAATACATAATAGAAAATTTAAATAAGGATAATTTGGGAAAAACAAAGATTTTTATAATAATGGATGAGCCAGCTTCAGGTACTGAACCAATAGAAGCAAGCACAATAACAATTGCTATAATAGAATACTTCTTATCAAAACAAGCATTCGTTATTTTCACAACTCACTACGACTACGTAAAAAATTATTTTTATAAAAAAATAACTACAGCCTCAGTGGATTATGATTTTCAAACCAATCATCCCAAATACAAACTCGTCTATAATACCCTACTTCCATCATTACCCACTAACTTACTTTCTTCATTACCAGACTCCATACTAACAAGAATAAATGAATTAAAAAACTATTTTCTATCCAACGAATATCAACAAAAATTAAAAGAAATTTACTTAGAAATAAACTCAATAAAACAAGATATTCAAGAAAAACAAAAAATAATAGAACAAAAAATTAGAGAAATAGAAGAAGAAAAATTCACGATTAAACAGAAACTTAAAAACGAGCTTATACATAAATTATACAATGAATACTCACAAAAAATAGAGAAAATTATCCAAGAATGGGAAAAAGAATTAATCAAAGAAAAAAACAAAGGTATAGATAAATTAGAAAAAAAATTGAAATCAATAAAAAATTTTGATCTTATAGATTACTTATCAATGATTGAAACAGAACAAGAAAAAGAAGATATCAAAATAGGAGATGTTGTAGAAATTAAATTCCTGCAAGAAAAAGGAATCGTAAAAGAAATCAAAGGAGACAAAATAGTTGTCGAAATAAAAAACAAAAATTTTACTTTGTCAAAAAAAGATATAAAGTAAATATAAAGAGAAGGTTTAAAAATGGGAATAAAATTATCAGAGATATTAGGTAGTCTAAGCCAAGCCTTGGATATGACAGAAGGACAATTAAGAGGACATTCAAAAAGAACAGCATACATAGCATTAAAAATAGCAAGAGAATTATCATTGTCAGATTTCTGGGAATCTTCCAAATTCGCATTAAAATTTGTAAAAAAGTCTAACTTCCTACAAAAGGTATTTCATCTATACAAGGAAACAGGGCTATCTCCAAAAATAATGGATGATTTGACATTAACAAGATGTACTAATGGTTCAAAAATAGCAACATATATTGGCTTTAGTAGTGAAGTTGCCAAAGCTATCGAATGCTTAGATGAGCACTGGGAATAGAATTAGTAAATATTGCTTTCAAATTTAAGGACAATAAGGAATTCTGGGAAATATACAAAAAATGCTAAACAATCCAGCATTAAACATAAGTTTGGGAATAGAAAATATTGAAGAAAAATTAACTGTAGATGATATAGATAGAATATGCCAAGCTTTTGCAATGATAATCGACGCCAAAAGTAATTACACTTATGAACATTCATCAAGGGTAGCCAAATATTCAGTAGCAATTTCTAAAAAAATTGGATTTGATGAAGAAAAGATAAAATTCATATACAGAGCAGGACTTTTACATGATATTGGAAAATTAGGAATACCATCATCTATCATAGATAAACCTGGCAAATTAACCAATGAACAAAAGCTCAACGGCAAAGGATATCATCGCAAATTAAAAGGTCAAGAAATAAACGTAGAGTCAAGAATTCTGGCAGTAGCAGATGTGTTTGATGCACTTCACAGTGAAAGACCATACCGCCCAGCAATGCCCATTGAAAAAGTCTTTAAAATAATGCAAGAAGAAATGAAAGAAGAACTTGATCAAAACATAGTCCTTACACTAAAAGAAATTATCCAATGACAAAAATAAGAACCTGTATATTCTGCAAAAAAAAATTCAAACAAGAAAAAATGTTAAGAATATTCTTTATTAATTCTCCTATCCTATTTTACAATAAAAAAGCAATCGATCTAGAAAAACAAGAATACCTTAAAGACATAAAAACAATATTCAAGAAAAAAAGTAGAAGTTTTTATATTTGTTTAGAATGTTTATTTAAAGAAAATTATCGAAAATCTGAACGAATAAGACAAATAAAATATGCTCTTTCAAAATTTAAGGATAATTCTATCAAAATCAATCCAGAATATCTATTTTCCAAAATTGAAGAACTAAAAACGAAAATTTTTATATAGAACATGATTGAGAAAATATTAGGAATCGATTTAGCAGGAAGTGAAAGAAGAAAAACAGGAATTACTTTCGTAAAAAATGAAAAACTGATCACTTTTGAAATTAATACAGATAATGAAATTCTTGATATCATTGATTATGTTCAACCTAATCTCATTTGTATCGATGCACCATTGTCTATACCAGAAGGTAGAAAATCAATAGACGATAAAAGAGGAAAACACTTGAGAGAGTGCGATAAAATTCTTCTTAAAATGAAAATAAAATTCTTTCCCATTACATTAGGTCCTATGAGAATGCTAACAAAAAGAGCAATATTTCTATTACAAAAGATAGATAAAAATATAGAAACCATAGAAGTTTTCCCAGGAGCATTATATGATTCAATAAAAATAGGAAGAAAAAACAAAATACAAATCACAAAAACTTACAGTAAAATATTTGCAAAAATGAATGTATTTTTTGAAATACGAGAATATTCACAGGATGAATTAGACTCCATCGCCTGTTTTTTAACAGGAGTTTTATATAAACAAAATAAAACAATAATCCTTGAAGGTAAAGATGGAAAAATCGTTATCCCAATAAATGATTTTACCGAATATATTTAATCTTTAATAAAGAATCATCCAGATACCATAATTAAGTCTTGGTTCTATCCTTTTCGAGATAGAATTACCTCCCAAAATCTTTTCTAATGGTGTTTTTTTATAGAGTTTTATCTCCACAAATTTCAGTTTATCATCCTTCAATATTTCCTTTGCTTTCTCTTTAGCATCATCAAGAACACCAACCTTATCAACAAGACCATATTTAAGTGCAGTGTTAGAAGAAAAAACTCTTCCATCAGCTATTTCATATAATTCCTTTATTTGTGATTGTGTTTTGAAATTTCTATTTTCAGCAACGTCCCTAACAAATTGATAATAATACTCCATAACGAGTTGTTGAAAATATTCTTGTTGATCCTTGGAAAGAGGTTTAAAAGGACTAAGGCTATCTTTATACTTTCCACTTTTTATATTAATTATTCTCACTCCTATCTTATTCATCAAATCGTATACTTGTGGAACAGATATAATTACTCCAATACTGCCAACGATTGCCTGCGGGTTAGATACGATATAAGTTGAAGCGGAGGATAAATAGTATGCTCCAGATGCTCCCAAATTTTGGATGTAAGCAATTACAGGCTTTTGCTTTTTTAACTTTCTAATTTTATATGTTATTTCAAGGCTTGGTGCAGCCATCCCACCTGGACTATCAACTATCAACAAAACCCCTTTGTATTTTTTGCTCTTTTCTATTTTATCCAGGACAGAAATAACTTGGTTTGAATTAACTGTTCCTTCCTCATCCTCAGTATTAGTTATTATACCTTGAATTCTTATAACAGCAACAGAATTATCAGATTGGCCTTCCTCATCTTTGGGTATCAAAAAAATTAGAATCCCACAACCTATCAAAATAATAAAGAAAATTAAAAAGATCGTTTTTATAAATCTCATTCTTATACCTCCTTTATGTCATTAATAACACTTATTTAATTAGAAAAAGTTCTTACATCTAATTTCATAGATAATATTTGTTCCAAATCTTTTATTATTCTTCCTTTTCTACCTATTATATCTTTTTTATGTTTTTCACTTACCCAAATTACAGCATATTTTTGATTGATTAACTCCACTTTGAATTTCTTATTGTCAAGTATTGCTCTTACACTATCTTCAACTTTTTTTATAATCTCCTCATTATTCTTTTGTATGTTTTTGGAAACGGGTACAATTATCGTTTGTTCTCCAAAAGTGTATATTTCATATTCCAAATTATTATCTATGAAATTCCTTACTTCAACGACGGGACGAGCCAATCCAGGGTCCGCCATACCCTCGGGAACCTTAACCAATATATTAAGTGTAAGAACTTTGGCTATCTTACCTTTATCAACGAATATAACTGTATCAATAACATTAGGTATTACTCCCAGCTCTATCCTATGTATAAATCTCTGTATTGCAGCAAAAGGGGACGTAGAATGGACAACGCCAACCATCCCAACACCAGCTAACCTCAAATCTATATACAAATTAAAATCCTCATCGTTTCTCATTTCATCAAATATCACATAATCGGGTCTTGAAAGTAATAAGATATCATATATCTCATTAATACTTGCATAGTTTTTGGAATACTGAGTTAGATCAGCCTCTATGTATAGATCTCTTGGAGATTCCAGAGTTTTAACTATTTTTTTGTTTTTTGAGAAGTATTCGGTAAGAGCCTGAGCAAATGTAGTCTTACCCTGTCCAGGAGCACCCGCTATTAATAAACCCTCAACTTTTGCATTTATTCTTTCCTTGAGTTTTTCAAGCGAATTTTCACCATATTCCCTGAAGCTTTCCAAATATTCATCCAAAGATAACTTCTTTATTGGCCTGACGCAAGTTATTTCTGTTTTATCAGAAACAGGTGGAAAAACTATAACTATCCTAAACCTCTCCAACTGAACAACTTTTGTATACTGTCTATCTATTTCGACAACAGCTTTTGGGGAACTCAATATTTCATTGATTATTTCTCTAACCTCTTCTTCAGAAAATACTTTATCCTCTCTAATTAGTTTCCAATCAGCTGGTGTGCCCTCTTTTTTTAGAATATATCTATCAGCTTTTATATGAACACTTGTCGTTAATTTATTAAAAAGTTCCTCTAACTTCATAGTTCTTTTGTGCTAAACAATAAATTACATATACTTAAGAAAAAGATAATATAAGAAATTCCATATATAAAGGCGAAAAATACATACCATGGATTTAGAGGAATACCAGTAAAAACAACAGCTTGGGTTATATTAAAATAATCAAAATATGGAAATAAAAGTTTTATAAATAAGAGGATCTTCTGTAAAATCCCCTCAGATATTGTTGATACATAAAGAACAGATAACTCACTAAAAGTGTAAAAAAGAAGAGTTAATGTTATATTAACAGGAGCAGAAACATATATTGACAAAATCATTGTAAATGCCAAAATTATCATCGATTTTATTAACTGAAGTCCTAAAGCAGCAAAGATAATAAACATTAATTTTTTGGTATAAAAATAAACAATTAAAAAAGTTTCAAAACTAAAGAGCAAAAATGCAAAAAAAAGGAAAAAAGAAGTTCCTAAAAATTTCCCAATAAAATACTGATCCCTTGATAAAGGTTTACTGATAAAAGTATATATTATTTTTCTTTCAATTTCAAAAGCAATGTTTGACACACCTAAACTTATTGCCAAAATTAATAATAATAATCCTATAAGAGTAAGAGAGATATCATAAAAAACCCGTTCCTGGAATTTTAATCCAAAAAAGTTAAATGTTGAACTTATAGCTACAAAAACCATCCCAAGAAACAGAATAGTATGAGGTAAAAATCTTCTAAACTCGAAATCTATCGTATATTTTGCGATAGTTATTATATTCTTCAAATCCATTCTATTTATTAGTATTCTCCCGAAACTTACTATCTTCCTGCCTATTGGAAATTTAATAGAAAACAGATATAACAACAGGCAAAGCTAAAAAAATATAATTTTTATTTGCATCAAGAAAATTGTTAATATTTACATTATAACTATCCTCGAAGATTGTAGATCCTGCTTTGTATATGGTCGCAAAAACAAGATTATTCTTATCAACAACTTCATATTCTAATAACTTCTTTCTACGACACATAAAAACTAAATTCCTACCTTCGAAAATATTAAAACTAAAAACAATAGGTAAAAAAGAGCCAAAAGTTTCAATTCTATACAAATCATAAAAATTTTCTTCAAAAGGATACTTCAAATAAATTGAACTCTTAAATTGATCTTTTACTAATTTAAAAGCAACATCGTCTCCTATTAAAAAATCAAACTCAATTTTACCAATAAGCCTAAAGGTAATAACATTAAGTATCTTTGAAAAAATATCTTTCGAGGAGTTATTTTTTATTTTCAAAATCGTTTGGTTAGATAACGGATCAATGATTAAACCATCTTTATTTAAATTACTAATTTTAACTAAGAAATTTTTTCTTCCAGAAAACATCATCAATAACTTCTATTAACAAGAGAATATACCAAATTGCGTAAAGCACCTCCAAAAAATGAATCAAAATTAATTTTATTAAGAACTTCACTAAATCTATCCATATCCATAAATTCATTAGTTTTTTGGAAAGAATTAAGAATAATACTTTTATTATTTTTTATTAATTTTCTAACAAATCCTGAAAATGATGAAGGATTTTTTAACCATATCTTTCTCATCTTTTCCTTATCATTATTCGACAATAGAACTATCAGGGGATAAGTAACTCTACCACTTAATAGATCATTGTTAGAATCCTTTTTTAATATTTTCTCATCTTGAGTATAATCAAGCAAATCATCCACTATTTGGAAAGCAACTCCAAACTTATCAAAAATCTCTGCTAATAAAACAGAAATTGCTTCATCATAATTAATATTTAAGTATTTACAAGACAAATGGTAAGCAATTTTACTTATTGCACCAAATAAAACACCCGTTTTCAAAGAAAGTATCCTAAAGTATTCTTTCTCATCCAAGAAAACGTTAAATTTATTTTGATATTGTAAGATTTCTCCTAAACACATATTTTTCAAAGCTTCCATCAAAATTTTGGAATAAATTGGTTCTACCTCAAAAGCTTTATTCAAAACAGAAATAATAAGTATATCACCAAATATAATAGCTCCATCAATACCAAATTTCACATGAACAGCATCTTTTCCTCTTCTCTTTTTAGCCCCATCAAGTATATCATCATGAACCAATGTAGCAGAATGAGACAATTCAAAAACAGCTCCCAATGTAAATAACCTATCCCAGAAATCATAATCAAAATCAAATACATCTTTACTATTACCTCTTATCATTCCTAAAACAAATAGATAAAAAAATGAGGAACGAAGCATCTTTCCACTGTAAACAATATATTCATTTATCCTTTCTAACAACCAATTCTCCTTACTAAAATCAGTAATCCTTTTAAAATAGTCAATCGTATATTTTCTTAGATCCGAAATAAACAAAATCAAATTTACTTCATCACCTATATCTTTGAACCTATTTAAGTATTCCAAATCTATTTTTTCACTTACTAAATTACCCATTCACTATTCCATCCAATTCATTGTAGATATGCTTTATTTTTTCTTCCACTTCCTGAAGAGTAATAAAAATAGATAAACTATCAAAAAGTTTTGAAATGAATTCAGAATTAATTTTTTTATTTGAAATCGTCTTAGGAAAATTTGGATTAACTTTAATTTCTACTAAACCTTCTTTTATCTTATTTCCGATTACAATACAAATGGGAATTCCGATTAACTCCCAATCCTTAAATTTAGTTCCAGCAGATTCTTTCCTGTCATCCCACAAAACTTCAAAATTACTCAAACCATTATAAATATTATCAGAAATCTTATACTGTGCTTCATCATCCATATTAATTGTTATCAAATAGACAAAAAATGGAGCAGAATTAAAAGTCCAAGTCATAGAATTTTCAGAAGAATAAGCTTCCAATATTGCAGAAATTATCCTACTAACACCTATTCCATAGCATCCCATTATCATTGGCTTAATCTTACCATCCTTATCAGCAAAATAAGCTTTCAAAGGCTCACTGTATTTTGTTCCCAATTTGAATATATGCCCTAATTCAAGAGCAGGAAAAATTCTATATTCTTCCCCACACTTAACACACTTATCCCCATCAATAACTGTCGAAACATCCGCAAATGAATCAATTTCAATATTGTCAAAATCAATTCCTACAAAATGGTAATCCTTCTCATTAGCACCTACAATAACATCTTTCAAACCATACACAGAGAAATCCGCTATAATCTTTAAGTCAATCTCATCACTTAGTTTCTTCTCATTTTTCAAAAACAAGATTTTATCTTTCAAATTCAAAGGTCCAATAAATCCAATAACACTTCCTAATCTATCAAAATCATCTTCCTTAGCCATTGAAATTTCTTCCATAATTTTCAATTCATTCTTGATGTATTTTTCTAACTTTATTTCGTTAACTTCTTTATCTCCCCTTACCAAGACAAGTATATAAGTTGAACCAACCCTATACAGAACACTTTTAACAAAATTTTGAGGTTTTTTACCAAGAAAATTAACAAGTTGCTCAACAGAACTAACAGAAGGAGTATGAACTTTATTTAATTTATCAATTGGTTTATACTTATAATTGATTTCAGGTTTTTTGATCTGTGCTATTTCAGTACTTGCAGCATATCCGCAATTAGTACATTTTACGAATTTATCTTCCCCTGCCTCAGTTACAACCATAAATTCGTGTGATACATCTCCACCTATTGGCCCAGAAAAAGCTTCCACAGATTCAACAGGAATCGACAACCTTTCGAAAATTCTGACATAAGCTTGATAAACATCTTGATATGTTTTATCTAAGCATTCCCAATTAGTATGAAAACTATATAAATCTTTCATTATGAATTCTCTTGCTCTAACTAACCCACCTTTTGGTCTTATTTCGTCTCTAAATTTAACTTGTATCTGATAAAGCAACAAAGGTAAATTTTTATAACTCTTGACGAATTTAGAAACTATATCAGTTATTATTTCTTCATGGGTTGTTCCAAGTACCATGTTTGCGCCTTTTTTATCTTGTAGCTTAAACATTACGTTATCCATTGTTTGCCATCTTCCGGTTTTTTCCCACAGATCTGAGGGATGCAAAGCAGGCATAAGAACTTGTAATGCTCCAATCCTATCCATTTCTTCTTCAATAACCTTCCAAACTTTTTTCAAAACCCTAAACCCAATAGGAAGAAAATTATAAATACCAGAGGAAAGCTGAGAAATAAAACTACCTCTAATTAACAAAGAATGGCTAATATTAATAGCTCCAGCAGGATTCTCTTTACTGGTAAATAAAAAATATTTGCTATACCTCATGAAACCACCGTTTCAAATTTTCTTATTCTTTTTCCTTTAGATTCAAGGAATTTGGGCATATCAAACCTTCTGGTTTTTGATATTTCTTTATTTTTCATATACAAAGCACCCGTGGGACATACCATCACACACTTTCCACAACTAATACAAGTAGAAGATTCACCCCATTTATCATCAAAATCAATTATTATCCTCGAATTAGCTCCCATATTTTTAACATCCAATGTATGTGGCCCCGCATATTCATGACAAATCCTAACACACCTAAAACATAATATACACCTATTATGATCAATAACATAGAGCTTATGTGTATCATCAACAGGAATATTTTCTTCATTATAATCAACTAATCTACCGTTTATCTCAAATATTTTATACTTCCAATTTTGTAGATCACAATACCCATCAGCTAAACACACATAACAGGGATGTGGTCTTTCCCCAAACAAAAACTCTGTTAAATACTTTCTATAAATTTTTAGTTTTTCAGTGTTTGTATAAACATGCATACCATCAAATGGTTTTGTTATGCAAGAAGAAACAGGACGTCTAAAACCTTTCACTTCAACAATACACATCCTACAAGCACCAATCGGAGTTAAACCATCCAGATGACAACCCACAGGAATATACTTTCCTAAACTGCTAATTATCGAATACAAAGTTTGATTACTTTGTTCTTCATTTAACTCTATTTCTTGATCATCTATAAATATCTTCATAATTCCCCCCGCTATAGCTGTATTATTTGCAAATACTCACCTATCGATTTAGAAAACGAATGAAAATTAATCACACTCAAATTCTTGGAAAAACTATTTAATAAATAGGAAATTGCTTTGGGAATATATTCTATGAACAAGGACGGATTTGAGGATATGAAAGAATTATCTTTTTTTGCTAATTGCCCAGCTAAACCATGTATAAATACAGCATTATTAACAGCGCTCAATATTGGATCATGGATATTTTTATTAATATTAAAATTATAAGCTGCTATAAAAGCAGCAATCATACCAGCTAAAACATCCCCACTACCAGCTTTTGCCAATGCCAAGCCATTTGTCAAATTAATATAAACATTATCAACCCCATCAAAATAACAAATAAACGTAGGATTACCCTTAGAAACAACCAAACTATTCGGAATAAAATTTGCTAATCTACTAGAATTATTTAATCTATCAATATCATCAACAACAGAAGCCTTAACTTTAGAGGATAATTTAGAGAAGAAACTTGTTAATTCCCCTGGATGAGGAGTTAAAACAATCTTTCTTAAATTTGTTTTAAAATCATTCTTGTTTGCTATAAAATAATCATAAAACATGTGTAATCCCGTTCCATCAATAACCAAAACACCATTAAAATTATTGATAATGTGCTTCAATATATTGAAATTGACTTGGTTATCCTCTATCCCATTACCAAAAAGTATAACCTGAACCTTAGAATAATAACTACTAAGTATTTCTTCAAAATTGTTTTTATCATATGCTTCAACTATTTCCTCAGTTGTTTTAGAAGAAATGATATTATGTATAGATTTATCAACCATTAAGTAGACCATACCTGCGCCAGAGTATAGGGCTGCTTTAGATGCCAAAACAGGGGCACCCGTATATTTATGGCTCCCACCAATGATAAGAACATTACCTAACCTATTTTTGTAGTAGTTGGGAGGGAAATACTGAATAGAATCAGCAACTTCAAACGGCAAAATAACGTTTAAATTAGGATTTTCTTTTTTGTTTATGTAAGGTATAGAAATATTTGCAAGTACCAATTTACCAACGTATAGGTAAGAAGGATATAAGAATAATCCCAATTTTGGATAAGCAAAAGTAACAGTTGTAGTTGCTCTTATCGGCTCAGTAGCAAAAAATTTACCCGTATCAACATCTAAACCACTTGGAACATCAACACTAATAATAACATTAGCAAATTTATTTACCGTTTGTATTATTCTATCATAAAATTTTCCGATATCAGATTTAACTCCTATACCTGTTAAAGCGTCAACAACAACCTGAGAGAAACCTATATCAACAGTTAATTTCTTAATAAAATTTTCCTGTTCATTTTCATCATCTTCCGATTCTTCTAAATAAACAATTGGTACTTTTAAATTTTTAAGTATATTGAATTGAGTAAGAGAATCGGATTTCAATTTACTAATTTTAGAAGCGATATAAACTTTTACGGGTATATTTCTTAAAAACAGGTGTCGTGCAATAGCCATTCCATCCCCACCATTATTTCCACTTCCACAAACAACTAACACTCCAAGTCTTGCAATATCTAAATAATTGTTGTGAATAACTTCAACTACAGAAAGAGCAGCGTTCTCCATTAACACAACAGAAGGAATCTTTATCTTTTCAATTGATTCCTTATCGATTTCCTGCATTTGTTTTCTTGTCAAAACTTTCATAAAAATCCACCTCAAAACATTAATTAAATTTTATAGTTATAATTTCTTCAAATAATCCTCTCTTACCTCCTTAATTACATTTTCAAACTTATCAGCAAGGAATTGTATAGAATAGTTTTTTTCTACGAATTTTTTTCCTTTTAATCCCATTTCCTTTCTTTCTTCTTCTGATAAATTCATTAATTTTTTTATTGCATCTATAACTTCGTCTAAATTTTTTACAGTAATTCCGCATCCAGCTTCTTGAACTATATTATTTGGAACATTTGCAAAGAATATTATCGGTTTACCAACAGCCATATAATCAAATAATTTATTACTACTAATGCCATACTTAAAAACATTAGCATCAGCAATATGAAAAATAAAAGCATCAAAAAATGAAAGTACTCTATGTATATCATTTTTAGAAAAAGTTTGCTGGAATAAAATAATGTCTTCTAACCCATTTTCTATTATATTCTTTTTAAAATTTTCCTGTTCGTAACCACTACCCATGATATAAAATTTAACATTCATAGAATTATCCTTAATGTACTTTCCAAGGTTAATCAAAAAGTGCAAATCATTACCTTTTCCCATTGCTCCAGCATAACCAATTTTAAGAAATTTACTATCCTCACTTTGGATAGGAGATGTTTCTTTTTCCAATCCTTGGATTCTTTCAACATCAAATCCGTTGGGTATCCAAATTAGTTTTTTTTCAACCCCGAATTTTTCGAAGTAATTTTTTGAATTTGGCAAAAGTGTAATTATTTTTTGGGCTCTTCTATACAGGAACTTTTCCAAAATAGAAAGCAGAAGAATAAATGGATGATACTTACTGATACCCAAATCAATCAGAGTTTGTGGCCAAATATCCCTTATTTCCAAAATAAAAGGAACATTAAATTTCCTTGATAAAAAATAAGCAGAAAGTGGGGCAAAAAGATGAACAGAAGAGCCAATTATAATATCTGGCTTCTCTTTCTTACCAATCAAATTACCAACAATAAAAGATCGATAAGAATAGACTAACATATTAACAACTCTTTTCCAATCGCTTCTTTCATAAGGTGGAGTCTTTATCCAAACAAATTTAACAAATGAATCATTATTCTCATAAACTTTTTCCTCGATAAAAAAACTCTTTACGTAATTTTTTGTTTCTTTTAGAAGTAAATAGTGAAAACTTGAAGCAAAAATGGTAACCTTATGTCCTCTTTTTACTAATTCTTTGGAGAAATCGAAATGTCTTGTAGCGCCCGGAAAATCTGGAGTAGTCGCATAATGATTAAAAATCCATATGTTCATATATTAATTTGTTTTCGCATATACTCAACAAATTCCTGATTGTTCTTAGTTTTCTTAATATATTCTATTATTTTCTGTGTAGCTTCTTCAGGTTCAAGCTTACTTATTAGCCTTCTTAAAGTCCATACCACGTTTAGAGTATTAGAATCAAGAAGCAACTCTTCATGTCTTGTGCCTGACTTGTTTATATCGATGGCCGGAAATATTCTTTTTTCGCTTAAAGTTCTTGATAAATGCAATTCCATATTTCCGGTTCCTTTAAATTCTTCAAATATAACTTCATCCATTTTACTTCCTGTTTCTACAAGAACAGTAGCAACAATCGTTAAACTTCCACCATTTTCTATTTTTCTCGCAGCTCCAAAGAATTTTTTAGGTCGATAAATAGCAGAGGTATCTAATCCGCCTGACAATGTTCTACCCGTAGGAGGTAAAACCATATTACAAGCCCTCGTTAACCTTGTTAAACTATCCATAATAATTAAAACATCCTTACCTAATTCGACCATACTCTTAGCCTTTTCAACAGCTAATTCAGTAACCTTAAGATGCTTTTCAGGGACTTCATCAAAAGTAGATTTAACAATTTCAGCTTTAATCGATCTTGACATATCCGTTACTTCCTCAGGACGCTCATCAACAAGTAATGCTATGACATAAACTTCGGGATGATTACGATTAACAGCTTGTGCTATTTTCTTAAGCAAAGTTGTTTTACCTGCTCTTGGTGGAGCAACTATCAAAGCACGTTGCCCTTTACCTATTGGAGTAAAAAGATCTATTATCCTTAAAGAAACATCTCCTGGAATTTCTAAATTCAACTTCTGATGTGGAAAGATAGGGACCAATTTTTCAAAAGGTTGCCTTTTTTGAATTTCATCAGGTGTTAAATCTGATATTTTAAATATTCTTTGTAAATTTCTGTATTTTTCACCATCCTTAGGTAATCTTGCCCAACCTACAATGTAGTCCCCGCTTCTTAAATTATAGCGCTTTATCAATTGTAAAGAAACATAAACATCATCAGGAGAAGGATTATAGAAATCCTTTCTTAAAAAGCCATAATTTTCCAATATTTCCAATGTTCCTTCAACCTTTTCAAATCCAGTAACCTTAGCTTCATACTCAAGAATATTTCTTATGATATCCTCTTTTGTAGATTTAGAACTAACTTTTATTCCCACAGCCTTCGCTATTTCTATCAACTCTTCCTTATCAAGTAAGAACAAATTCAATGAAAGTTCAGTGTCATTTTGTAATTCTTTTATTTCTTTCATCTTCCTACTCCCATACCACTCTTTGCATTTCTTTGTTATTCCTTTTAACAACAATGTAAATGACTAAAAATAAAGATACAATCAAAAAAATAAAATAAGGTTCAAATTTGAAATCTCCAAAAATAGGCCCTAAAACAAACATCAAACCAAAGAAAAAATTAATAAATGAAAAAAGATGATAATTTTTCATAACCCACGAAAGAACTCCATAAACATAAGAAGCAAAGAAAAATAAAAACAAAATCATAATCAACTCATTACTAAAACCAAAAATTAAAGTATATATACCAATAACTAACAACAATAATAGAGTAGAAGAAAAAGATTTAGATAAAATTAACATATTAACATCATCAAAAATTAAAGCAGTTTTCTTTATCTTTTCTCTATACACTTCAGAAGATACAAATGAAAAAAGGCTCCACAAACCAAATCCCAACATCATTTTTGAAAAAATATCAATATTATATTCCTCATAATAAACACTAAACTTGATAGGATCAACTAACCCTTTTTCTGAAAAATATATCTTATAAAACATTAAATTAACAAAAGGGACAAATTTAAGAGCATTAAACTTATTAACTTTAACATTAACTATCCAGTAATTGGACTGAAGATCTACATTGACAACTAAATCAGGATCATTTCCTGCTATAACTATCTTTCCCGAATAATAGTTATCGACAAAATTTCTTATTTTTTCACTAATGTTAATAGGAGCATTTATTTGCATCTTAAATCTTGTATCTATCATAAATTTAGCAAGAAAATAATAAATTACTAAAATAGCACTCATAATTAATATAAACCTTGACTTTAATATTAGTAAAAAATCCTTATAAAGAAGGTAAAGAAATTTCATACTTAAGGTAAATATTGTTCAGCAATAAGCTTGAGTATATCATCTTTTTTTTCTTCTTTTTCTAAGATAATTTTTACTTTGTCATTATATATTTCTTCCAATGCTCTTTCAAAAGGTTTTGAGAGTTTATAATTTATGGGAATGATAGATTTATTTTCAATTATTTTTTTTGTTCTCAAAGCTGCAGCATTAATAAGAACAAACCTTGAATTAGAAGGAGTCTTCTCTAAGAGTTCATCATTAGGTGGATAAAATCCTTCCATAATTCTCTCCTTTCATTTACAGGGATTTTTTATTCTGCTTCCCTGTTAGCAGTAATTGAAAGGCTTTGAACTTTTGAACTCATTTTCTGGACTTTTAAAATATTTTCGACATCTTCGATGCATTTTCCTAAATCGTCATTAACAACAATATAATCATATGCATTGATATAATTTATTTCAATAAGAGATGTTGTTATTCTCGTAGCAATTTCATCCATGTTTTCAGTGTTCCTTTTATATAATCTGTTAAGTAATTCCTTACCTGTGGGAGGAATAATATATATTAAAGTTGTCGAATTAGGTAGTTTACTTTTTACTTGAATAGCTCCTTTAACATCAATATCGAGAATAACATCTATATTATTTTCTAATTTTGATAAAGTAATAGATTTTGGTGTGCCGTAGAAATTATCATTAACTACTGCCCATTCCAAAAATTCATCTTTAAGGATCATTTTTTTGAAAGTTTCCTTATCAACGAAGTGGTAATCCACGCCTTCAACCTCATTTTCTCTTTTCCTTCTTGTTGTGTAAGATACAGAGAAATAGATTTGTGGGTTTCTTGATAAGATTTCCTTAATAATAGTTCCTTTACCAACTCCTGAAAAACCAGATATAACGAATAAATGCCCTCTTGTCGTAATATTGAATTTGAATGTTTCAAAAAAATCTATTAATTCGTGTTTAATATTCATTTTTTACTGCGATCAGGTTTAATTAGATGGGGGAGCTCCAGCGGCAGGACTCGAACCTGCGACCCGGTGCTTAACAGGCACCTGCTCTACCACCTGAGCTACGCTGGATTACTATCATTATTATATTTCTACAAAAAAAATTATACTCCTTCTTTTTTAATATTATTTATTCTATTTTTATAACAAATGCATCTAAATTAAAAACATTGGAACTAAATCCTGTGATATAAACTCTTCCACTTTTATATTGAAGAAGCAAAATCATGAGAATTTCCATCAGCGATATTGTTTAGAATAACAGCACTGTTGTTATCACCATTTCTGCTTATATCTCTTCCCAACAAACTACCAAATTTGTTTTATGCTTTTCCTACAACATTTAAACCACTACCCCAACCTGATATCATTAGTATTACCAATCCTATCATTACTAATAAACACAACTACCCACTCTTTTTTCACTATTAATATAGCTTTAAACCAGCCGCTATTTTCACTATTATAAGTAGGAGTTTCCTACTTGCGTTTGATATTATACTTTTTTATTAGCTAACAACAATAACAAATAATTGATTACAGTTTATACCTGGATTATTTTACTAATTACTATCCTCTTTTGACCCTCTTTTATATTTCTATAAGCAGAACAAATTTCTTATTTCCCATATTTATGTATAATACATTACAAAATAAAAAAGGAAAAATTTCTCTCTTCTTTCCTTTTTTCTTTCTTTTTTATCCTCTAACCTATATTTCGTTCTACGTTTATTTTTTTATACTTATTCCAGTAAGATAGAAAAGATAAGGGATAACAAGAGGTAGAGTGCAAGGAGAAAGGAAAAGAAAAATACCAGCAATAAAAGAAACAACAGCAGTAGATAAAGAAAAATTTGTTATTTCATAATTCATCTTTTCAAGTAGATCAGTACCCAAACCTAATGATAAAAATATATTTGCTTTTGAAAAGATAATAAGTAATCCTAAAATTATAAAAATAACTCCCATAACCCTTTCTAAAAATATAGAAACTTTTGAAAGTTTGCTTATAATATTACCAAAAATAATAACGATAAAAGACACTAATAAAAAGCTTGTCATTAATCCGGTGGTCATTATTAACAACAAAAGAATAGCAGATAATAAATTTTGCTGATTAGAAAGTAAAGATAGTAACCCTAACATTACAGGGCCTACACAAGGTGCCCATCCTGCAGTAAAACTAATACCCACAAAAATTGAACCTAAAAAAATACCTAATAACCCCCTCTTACTATCAACCTGATTAACTTTGTAATCAACAAACTTAAAATATCTACTCAAAAGTGGTATTTTTAAAACATCTAATAAAATAAGCCCAACCATGATCAAAACAATTCCACCAAGATAAGATATAAATATTTTTACAGAGTTTATTAAAGATAATCCAATAAAAGGTAAGGAAATTAGAAAAAACATTAGTCCAAAGCCTAAGGAAAAACCTAAAGCAGCAATTAAAACTCTAATCTTATCCATCCTTCTTAATATCCTTTCCTTCTAGAAAATCAAGACTAAGCTTTATAAAAATTACTCCTTTTCTTAAATTAATCTCTGGATCAAAATTAAAACGAAGAGGATAAGTATCAAAATAAACTATAATGATACCTTTAAATACATCTTTATTTGTAATAAATATCTTTTCAGGAAGCTTTTCCAGTAATTCTTGAAGATCTTCATTATTAATTACATTTTTTTCAATGAAAATGTGGGAGGCAAAAATTCTGTTATTCGAATACTCACTTTTAAAAACAAAAATCCTTTCATACATTTCTTTATTTGTAATTATTGCATAATTATTATACGAATTTAGAAATAAAAAGAGAGAATTTTCACTCTTAATACTAATTTTAACAAAGTGAATAGAATTGGAATATATTTTTTCGACAAATAGTATCCTATCGATTTTCACATTGCTCAAATTAGTTTCTTTTTGCACACTTAAATTTTCAAGAAATATAAATTTTTCTTTACCCTTGTAATCGATTTTGTTAAACTTTAAAAAAATTTTACTGTCATTTTCTGGAATACTTATTAAAGACTCAACTGGACTAATGAAAACTTTATTGTTATCAATTAATAGGTAATTATTATTGACATTAAAAAATTTGTTATTAAAATCTTCTATTTTAATAGTAGGTTTTTCATTATTTTCTCCAAATGGTTCCATTATGCTAATAATTCTATCTATATTTTTTATGAATTTAGTGAAAAAGTAGGGGGACAATTCTAAATCAACATTTTGTTTATATTTTAAATTAACTGAGTTTTGAATTTTCTTTCTAAATTCGTCAAAGTTTTTTACACTTATTTCCAATCCTGCTGCTTTTTTATGCCCTCCAAATTTAATAACCAGTTCCTTGTAGTTTGATATAACATCAGTAATATCGAGCCCATCTATTGGATTTCTTATGGATCCCTTTAATACATCTCCCCTTTTTACAAGAATAAAAGTTGGTTTTTTATAATGATTAGATATTTTTCCTGCAACTATCCCAACGACACCAAGTTCTAATCCATTTTCCTCTTCAATATAATCCGGAATTATAATACTATTGTTATAAAACTCTTTTTCTTGAATATTCTTTATAATTTTATCCAAAATTTTTTTTTGTATTTGTTGCCTTCTAATATTAATATTCTCTATTTCTTGCAATTCAGTTTCTATATCTTCCTCTTCATTAGTATATGATTGTTTTATTGTTTTGTATATCAATTTAAAAGATATAAGAGGATCATCTATTCTTCCAGGAGCATTTAAGCGTGGAATGATAATGTATGAAAAATGAAATGAATTAGATGGAATTGTTTCTTTTCCATATGCTTTACTAAACATTCTAAAAATAGGGTAAGGAATGTATTGACTTCTAAGTAACCCGAACATTTTTTTCACTATTTTTCTATTATCTTCAAGTAAAGGAACAACGTCCGCAATAGTTGCCATTCCCGCTAAAAAAGTAAAAACCTTTTCCAAAGTTTCATTATTTTTTATCCAATTAAGTAAAAATAGAGACAGCTTATAGACCAAACCAGAAGCACATAAATATCCATATCCAATATCAAAAAAATGAGGATGCACTATTATATCAGCCTTAGGAACATGATGATCAGGTTTATGATGATCAATAACGATTATTTTTAAACCTTCTTTTTTTAAGCATTCTATTTCATTATAAGAAGATATACCATTATCAACTGTTATAATAGTATCAATCTTTCCTCTATACTGATTGATTATAAACTCAACTGTATTCTTATTTAATCCATAACCGTGGCGAAACCTATTAGGTATAAAAACATTTATTTTCTTCTCATTTCCAAATAATTGTTTTAAGACAAAAAAAAGCATAGAAGTAGAAACTACTCCATCTACATCATAATCCCCTACTATCAAAATTGAATTACTTTTTTTTACAAGATTCAAAAAACTATAGAAATATGGTATTTTTATATCTTGTGTATAGTGTTGATTTATATACTTTTCTATTTCTTCTTCTGTAAAGTTACGATTTTTGAGAATGTGTTTTAAAAAAATGGAATCCCACATTTATTTTCTTTTAGATGAAGCGGAGATTAACCTTTCTAATTCTTCAGGATTGAATGCTGCTGCAAGAGCGTATTCCAAAGATATTAATCCTTGCAAATACAGGTCTCTGAGGCTTTGGTCGAAAGATATCATTCCATCCTCTGCTCCTGATTGGATTGCGTTTGGTAGCATATGCGTTTTCCCTTCTCTTATTAAATGTCTTACTGCAGGTGTGCCCGTCATGATTTCCAAAGCCAATACTCTTCCAGAGCCAGTTGCTTTGGGGATCAAATTCTGAAAGATTACACCTTCTAATATCATTGATAACTGTACTCTAACTTGATTTTGTTGGTGGGGAGGAAAAATATCGATAATTCTATCTACCGCATTGGCACAACCTGTGGTATGTAATGTTCCCAAAACCAAGTGTCCCGTTTCTGCTGCAGTAATTGCAGTTTGTGTAGTTTCAAAATCTCTTAGCTCACCGACCAGAATAACATCAGGATCCTGTCGCAAAGCCGATTTAAGGGCATTTGCAAAACTATGAGTATCCGAACCAAGCTCCCTTTGGGAAATAATAGCTAATTTATCCTTGTGTAAAAACTCTATAGGATCCTCAATAGTTATAATATGGCACTTCCTGTTAGAATTAATATGATCTATCATTGCGGCCAATGTTGTTGATTTTCCTGATCCTGTTGGTCCTGTAACTAAGACTAATCCCCTTGGCCTTAATGCCAAATATTTAAATATATCAGGTAATTCAAGTTCATCTATGGAAAAAGGTCTTGATGGAATTATTCTTACTGCCAAGGCCCAAGAATTTCTCTGAAAATAAGCATTACATCTAAACCTGGCTAATCCTGGGACAGAATAAGCAAAATCCAACTCTCTTTCAGCAACAAGCTTTGCCTTTTGTTGCTCTGTAATCATACTTTCTATTATTTTTCTTATTGCATTAGGCGGAAGCACTTGTGGAATAGCAGGTTCTAATTCTCCATCTATTCTCAACATTGGAGGAGAGCCAGCTTTTAAATGTAAATCACTGGCATTTTTCTCTACCATCATTTTTAACAAAACATCTATTGGATTTTCTTGCATACTACCTCACCCTCCTTTTAATTAATTATCAATTAACTAATTATCAATAAATTAGATCCTGAACAAAGTAAATGAATTTTGTTATTATAATAAGCAATTGCAAAAATATTATCGAAAGTGTTTAATCTAATTTCTTGATAATTATCAAAGTTATCAGTTTTATAGAATCCCCCACTATTTGAACAAATATAATAACTGCCATTTACAAAATCGATATCATTAACTTCTAAATAAGATTTAGGTAAATTGTATTTAACTATTTTTTGATTATCAAATTTTGCCAATAAACCAGATCCTAAAATAAATAAATCATTACCCAACACCTTTACTTTTTTGATTTGCTGATAAGAACCCGTTTGATATTCTTGCAATTTTTCAAATTTCTCATTAAATATTAAAATACTGCTACTACCTCCTATTATTTTTCCATCAAAAACTTCTAAAAAATTAATATTAATACTTTTCTCTTCCACTACTTTTCCTTCCTGTAGGGTATATAATCTTCCGCTACTTAAGGCAAAAATTTGGTTATTATAAATAATAAAGTCTAAAATATCGCTGTATCCTATTTTGTAAAAATTAACAACGTTAAAATCCTGGTCTATTATTAACATACTACCTGATGAACCACTCAAGTATATTTTATCATCTATTTTTTTAACTTTTTTTATCCTGAAATTCAATTCCTTAATTTTTATTTCTTGAAAAGAATATGTTGGTAAGTTACTTACAAGAAGATAGATTTTGTTTTCTGAAAAAACAATAAATTTATCATTCAATGTTAAATAGAATAGGAGGTTTTCAAAGGAGGGAAGTCGTATTTTTTCTATATTGAATGTATTTTCAAGCTTAGTTGATGGTTGTTGTATAGGTTGGTATTCAGATTTTTGTTCAACTTTTTGTTCAATTTTTTGTTCAATTTTTGATTCAACTTTTGGTTCAACGTTTGATTCATCTTTTGATTCATCTCTTCGTTCAATTCTTGGTTCAACTTTTGGTTCCATTTTTGGTTCTATTTTTTGCTTTATTCTTTGTTCTGCTTTTTGTTCAGATGATTTAGCAATCTCGGATGATTTATTTATATTTGTTAATTCGAAAGAGCTTATTTCTTTTTCTTTCTCTTGTTGGAATTCTATTTCCACAGCAATTCTATCCTTTAAGCTATTAGATCTTATATCAATGAATTTTATGATATTTTGAATGTGTGTTTGTAAGTCTTCAATTTGTTTTTGATTACCATACTTTTGGTACATATTTCTTATTTCTTGGTTAATTAATCCTAATTCATTAAGTTCTTCTGCAAAAATTTGCTTATTCATTAATTTTTTTAGTTCAAGGATATTTTTAGATTTTATTGCATCTTCAATTTGTTTTACTTTATATACTACTTGATCTTTTACTTTTTGTATTCTTTGAGCTAAGTTTTTTACATCATTTAAAAATTGATATTTAGTATCTGAATCTTGTTTAGTAGATGGTTCTTCGAAGGAGGTTGTTGATTCTGCTGACATCAATGGTTGCCTTTCTTGGTTAGTTTGTTGAGTTTGAGAAGAAAACTGTAAAGGGTTAAGGGAATAAAGTTTTATTAATTCTAATTCACCTGAATCGAGGAATATACCGCAACCATTAGAACATATATCAACCCAAATATTACTGTCTTTTGAATAATTAACAAGCGTCAATTGTTTTTGACAGATGGGGCAAATTCTCTTTCCACTACCTTTAACACTTTGTTTGGTCTTTGAGGGAAAGTATTTTGATATGTCTTTCAAATCAATTTCTAAAGCTTTAACCAATTCTCCTCTGTCAAACCATAAAGATTCACATTCCTGGCAAAAATCAAGTTCAAGATAATTATTTCCATAATTTCCCAAAATTTTGATTGATATTTTCTTCATCACGGAATAGCAATTTGGACATTTTAAATTGGGAGGTCTTTTATATCCTGTTATTCCTAAATCTTTTAAAATATCATTAAATAAGTCTTTAAACATTCCTTTATCTCCTTAAAAAATTTGCATTTCCTATTTAAATTTTTCTCATAAAAAAAGAAAAAACCTGCAAAGGTTAATTTACTGAACAAGGATATGATAATTTAGTGTGGAATTATAAAAATAAGATGGTATGAAAGTTTTTTATAGTTTTGGTACAGATGGAATAAGAGAGAAATATCCATTTTTAAACGATCTTGTAGCATACATAGTTGGAAAAAGCTTTGCCAAAATTGTTGATAAAAAGGAGAAAGTTGTAATCGGGTTTGATACAAGATTTAACAGCTACTCAATGTCATTGGCACTATCTTCCGCATTGGTTAGCAGTGGCTTCAAAGTTGAACTTTCTTCTAATCCCATATCTACTCCAGCCTTAGCTTTTATAACAAAACATAGAAAATGCTTTGGATTTCAAATTACAGCATCCCACAACCCCTATTACTATAATGGTATAAAAATACTACACAAAGGTTTAAAAATAAATGACAGTTTAGAAAAAAAAATAGAAAATGAATTAAATAATTACTTTGAGTTATTACATCAAGATTTTTCTAATTACTTACAGCTTTTTAAAGATAATATTAATTCACACAACAATTTTAAAATTTCTAACTTTGCAAATATTTACATAAAACACCTCTTGCTTTTTGCAAAAAAGAAAATATTCTTTGAAAAAAAACCACCAGAATTGTTGGTTATAATAGATTTAGCTAATGGAGCATTATCAACATACGCTTTAACCATTTTTAAACAATTAACTAAAAATGTAAAAGTCATAAACAATAAACCAAACGGTTTTAACATCAATGATAACTGTGGAGCAACGAACATAGAAACATTTAAAAAGACTTTTCAAACATTATCGAAAAATTATCAAAAAGCTATAGGATTTACCTTTGATGGGGATGGAGATAGAGTGTTATGTACATACAAAGAAAACAAGAATTTATTCGTTTTAGATGGAGATGTTATTTTATTAATAATTTCCAAATTTTTAAAAAATTTCTATCCTATAAATACGGTGGCTTTAACCCATATGAGTTCGTTAGGAATAGAGAAAGCGTTTGTCAGTCAAGGGATTAATGTATTAAGGACAGAAGTCGGGGATAAATATTTAACAAAAGCAATACTGGAAGGTAAAGCTCAATTAGGAGCAGAACAATCAGGACATATAGTTATTCCTCCTTTCCTCTATACAGGAGATGGCATTTTATCTTCCCTGTTTTTACTTTCTGCTTTAAATTATACTAATGTTGATAACATAATACAATCTATCGAAAAATTTGAACAAAAATTAATAAACGTGAAAGTTTTAAATAAAAAAGAATTCATTGAAAAAAATAAAAGCTTATTTGAAAAAATACAAAAACAATATCCAAATAGCAGGATCTTTGTAAGACCATCTGGCACAGAAGATGTTGTTAGAATACTAATAGAATCGAAAGAAAAACAAAAAATAGAGGAAATTGAGGAAATAATAAACAAAGAGGTGGTTATAAATGTTTGAAAAATTAGTAGATAGCTTCAGTAAAATAGTTAAAGGTTTATCAGGAAAAGGTAAAATATCTAAGGAAGAAATTGAACAGACCATAAGAGAAATCAGAATAGCCCTCTTAGAAGCAGATGTCCATCTAAATGTTGTGAGAGATTTAACATTAAAAATTAAGGAAGATGTAGAAAAATTAGAAAGTAGTGAATTTTTTACTCCTTCACAATTAATAATAAGGTCAACAAGAGATAAGATTTTGGAAATATTAGGAGGAGAAGCCACAAAATTGGAAATAAATAAAAATCCATCCATAATTCTAATGGTAGGGTTACAAGGGTCTGGTAAAACCACAACAACTGCAAAATTAGCTTATTATTTTAAAGAACAAGGATATAACCCTGTAGTAGTAGCAGCAGACTTTAACAGACCAGCTGCTATAGATCAATTGGTTCATATCTCTACAACAAATTCCATACCTGTAGTTTTTGATAAAAATTCCAATTCAATGAATATCGTTAAAAAAGCAGTAGAAGAAGCAAAGGAAAAAGGGTATAATCCAATAATTGTTGATACAGCAGGAAGAATTCATGTAGATCAAGAAGTATTGGATGAAATAAAAAAGTTGAAAGAAAAATTTGATGTAGAACATACAATTTTAGTAATAGATGCAATGATTGGTCAAGAAGGTGTAAGTGTAGCACAAAAATTTGATGAAAGCATCAATTTAAGCGGATTTATCGTTACCAAAATGGATGGAGACACAAGAGGTGGTGTAGCACTATCAATAAGATACATTACAGGAAAACCACTGTATTTTATAGGTGTTGGTGAGAAAATAACAGACTTGGAAGTGTTCCATCCTGATAGAGTAGTATCAAGAATACTTGGTATGGGAGATATACTTACTTTCATTGAAAAAATCGAAAAACAAATAGAAGAAGATCAATTACAGAAAGTCGAAAAATATCTTGAAGGTGAATTTACATTCGTAGATTATCTATCTTATTTGAGAATGATAAAAAAAATGGGAGATTTTAAATCTATTCTTTCAATGCTTCCTCTGAAAATGTTTGGAATAGATCCAATAGCACTAAGGGATGTTCAAGTAGATCCCAAAACAATCGATAAAATAGAAGCAATCATAAATTCTATGACCAAAGAAGAAAGGACAAAACCCGATATAATAAACAGCAGTAGAAAAGCAAGAATAGCACGTGGTAGCGGAACATCAATAAGAGAGGTAAATAATCTTATCAAACATTTCAGAGAAATGAGAAAAGTGTTGAAGAAAATGGGAGGGATCGTAAAGAAAGAAAATATACCAGAATTAAACATGCCTTTTAAACCAACAAACATAAAAGATATAATGAGCATGTTTGGAAATAAATAAAAAGGAGGTTAAAAATTATGTTAAAGATAAGATTATCAAGGTATGGCCACAGACATAATCCTTGGTATAGGATAGTTGTTGCAGACGCAAAAAACAAAAGAGATGGGAAATATGTTGAAAAAATAGGATATTACAATCCAAGAATGCAACCAAAAATCTTAGAAATAAATTTAGAGAAATTTAAGTATTGGGTTAACAAAGGAGCTCAACCAACTGAAACCGTTAAAAAGTTAGTCCAAAAATATCAAGAAAAATTGCTAAAAAAATAGAAACATAAAAAAATAGAAAAATAAGAGGGGTGTAAATTTATGCTAATAACTCCTAATGATTTTCATAGAGGAGTTATAATAGAATATGATGGTAGTTTATGGCAAGTTGTAGATTATCAACATACAAAAATTGCTCAAGCGAGAGCTTTTGTTGCAACAAAAATAAAAAACCTTAAAACAGGACAAGTTTTAGAAAAAAAATTTGATAGTGAAGAAAAATTTAAAAGAGCAATCGTAGAAACGAAACAAATGCAAGCACTATACAGAGATTCCGAATTTCTATACTTAATGGATAATGAAACTTTTGAACAATATTCACTACCTTTAAACTTAGTAGAAAAAGAAATAGGGTTTATAAAAGATGGAGATACAGTTAATGTTTTGATGTATGAAGGAAATCCAATAGGTGTTCAATTGCCATCAACAGTGGTATTAAAAGTAGAATATACAGAAAAAGCAGTAAAAGGAGATAGAGTATCAAGCGTAATGAAACCTGCAACATTAGAAACAGGAATAACAGTAAATGTACCCATATTTATCGACATAGGTGATAGCATAGTCGTAAATACCGAAACAGGTGAATATGTAAGTAGAGCATAAAATACTTTATTAAGATAATAAAATGATCCAAAAGCTCTTTTTATTAACTACGAAAGTATCGGTATTGATACTTTTTTTTCTATTTATTCTTTTTTGCTTTGCATATACAAATAATGGTAAATCTATTCCTTTTAGTTTCGAAAACAAAACGTCAATATCCATCTTTGACGTTTATTCAAATGAAATAGTTTATTTTTATAAAGAGCGAGAATTATTAATGCCAGCTTCAACGATGAAATTAGTAACATCAATAGATGCTCTTTCTATTCTTGGACCATATTACATCTTCGATGTAAAACTATTCAAGATAAATGATGGTGGGATTTTAATAAGTTCAAATTATAATCCCTCTTTAATTGAAGAAATAATTCCAGATCCTTACAATTTTTTCAAGCAATCTTTAAGAGATGTTTTATTAGCAAATAAAATAGAAAAAATAAACAAAGTTTATATAGATTCTTCTTTACCTTCAGTTTATCCGGAATCATGGAAGATATATGAAGGAGAACCATTTGCTCCTTATCTCTCCACTTTCTCATTTAATCAAAACATGATAAAAATCCAAAAAAAGCAAAATCATTTTATAATATATCCACCAGTATTTGATGAAATCAAGGATTACAAAAAAATCTCTAACTTGGTTTCAAATTTAAAAGAAATAGATGGGGCATATTGGTACATTTACCCTTCCTCTGATGAATTTAATAAAAAAATACTAAAAAAAATGTTTGAAGAAATTGGTTATGACGTAAAAGTAGAACTATTACAAAAATGGGATTTTGATAACGTTGAATATCTAGCTTCATTTCCCACTGCTACACTTTTAGAATGCCTTAAATACCAAAATCATTGGAGTGATAATTTTGTTTCTCAACAGATTTATAATAAACTTAAATATGAATTAAAAATTGATCCAAACTCAATTTACTCAGACTTTGGAGTTTTTGTTGATGATGGTTGCGGATTATCAAGGAAAAATAGAATCTCTTCATATTTCTTAGCTTATCTCTTAGCTCATTTAGATGATTATGGAATTATAAATTATCTTTGTTATACTTTACCTGGCTATAATGAGGGTACATTGGAAAGAAGAGATTTACCTCCAACTGTTAAAGCGAAAACAGGAACACTAAACGATGTATCTTCCTTAGCTGGTTATGTTAAATCAAAAAGTGGGAAATGGTACAGCTTTGCCATAATCTATAATGGTCCAAACGTGTATAATGCAAAATTAACCGAGGAAAAAATATTAAATTACATTTACGAAAACTGGTGAAAATATCAGTTCAAATAAGTACTTTCAATAGAGCTAAACCTTTGGAAAAAGTCCTTTATTCACTTGAAAATCAAACTATAGAAAAAAAATTATATGAAGTTATCGTTATCAATGATGGAAGTACTGATAACACTAAACAATTAGTCGAAGAAATTTCAAAAAAAGTTTCCTATGAATTGAAAATTATAAACCAGGAAAACTTGGGGCTACCCATTGCAAGAAACAAAGGATTGATGAATACTAATTGTGAAGTAATACTTTTTATAGATGATGATGTAATAGCGGATAAGAACCTGGTTTCAGAACATTATAAAATTCACCTCAAATATAGTGATGTAGTTGTTAGAGGATGGGTTAATCATGTTTCAACATTGGAAATACCAGAGAAACCTAAATTTAAAATGGCAGACTTTTCAACTTCTTTTTTCTGGACAAGTAATGTATCCGTAAGAAGAGAATACTTAATCAAAGCTGGAATGTTTTACGAAAAATTCGAAAAATATGGTTGGGAAGATATTGAAATGGGATATAAATTAAGAAAATTAGGATTAAAGTTAATCATCAACAATAGAGCAATAGGATATCATTATAAACCCAACCCTATCATTTCAAAAGATAATATTTTGAGGATACTGGAAATAGAGAAAAAGAGGGCATTGAGTGCAAAAATTTACCATGATTTATATAGGAGTTTAAGAGTAAAGTTAGCAACAGGGATGTATTTTCCTGCACTGCATTTCTACAGATCTCTTGCACATTCCCCTATCTATGATTTCATTTTTAAATTTATTACCAAGAATGAAAATACTTACTTAAAATACTTCTTTTTTAATTTATTAAAAAAACTACACTATTACAAATCTTTCTACGATGAATAATTTTCACTTTTCACTACTTCACTATATTTTTTTAATTTATAATTTTTAATTTTAATTTGGTTATCAAAAAATGGTTCAGACATAGGTATTCCATGGTTATCTACATTTACTATTCTTCCATCTATAAACTCAATTGGTTTAGGTCGGTTAGTTAATCTTGTATGACCAACTATATATCTTTTTATCTTATGTTCATCCAATTTTTTAGATACATCATCAAAATTTAAGGGAGCTGTTTTAACTCCGTTAAAAGCGTCGATGCCCCAAATTTTTCTACTCCACAAAATCAAACTAACATCATTAACTGTAAGTTCATCTTTAATAATCCTATCTATACACTGTAAATCATCGGGAAAAGAATGGGAAATAACAACTTTATCTTCATCTTCCGTTTCAAAATATACGAATAATAATAGATTTTTAAACAACTCGGCATTTTCTATCGTATCCAACAATTCTTGAATATTATTATTAAAAGCTTTAATTGTATTCATTCCTCCTTGTGAAAACCAATTATAGAAAGAGAAATATTCTTGTATTAATCCTTTTTCAGCCACTTCCTTTAATACAGAATAAGGGTTAATAGAGGATTTTTCAAGTATTTTGTTAAATTCTTCAATTCCTACTTTATTTATGATTTTAAGGCCGTTAAGCATCATTTCCTCATGATTACCTATAAGAGCAAAAACATTTTTTCTTTCCTGTATCAATTTTGAAATTACCCTGATTATTCTATATGTTCCCTTGACTATTTCATTATAAGGCAAATCATTGGGATTTTCCAATTCTTCTCCTCTCCAATCAACATAGTCTCCAATAAATATTACTTTTGTTTCCTCATCTATGATTTCAACTTCTTCTTCATTGATTTTAGCTATATTTTTTTCCTCAAGTATTCTTTTTAGTTTATAAAAATCTCCGTGTAAATCCCCAACAACCAACATAGTATTTCTCCTTGTTTTTCACATTTTAATTATTTTCCAATTTTTTATTAATTTTTTGTTAATTGGCTTATTAAGAAAGAAAGTGTTAATATTCTTTGTTCTTGGAAATAATTTGATATTATTTGAATTCCAACAGGGATTGAATGAATATAATACGGTATATTTAAAGATGGCAATCCTGCTAAATTAACAGCTACAGTGTAAACATCACTTAAATACATTTGTATAGGATCAGTTATTTTTTCTCCTATCTTCCATGGTAAAGTTGGAGAAGTAGGCATAATAACAAAATCAACTTTTCTAAATATGTTTTCAAAATCTCTTTTAATTACATTCCTTACTTGTAATGCTTTTTTGTAATAGGCATCATAGTATCCACTTGACAGGCAAAAAGTTCCGGCTAATATTCTTCTTTTTACTTCTAATCCAAACCCCTCTCCCCTACTCTTCTTCATCATAGTTCTTACATCATCAGCATCTAAATTTCTATGTCCATATCTAACTCCATCATACCTTGCTAAATTAGAGCTTGCTTCACTTGTTGCGATTATATAATAAGATGGTATAGAATACTCCATATAAGGGAACTCTACTTCTTCAATTATTGCACCATTTGCATCAAGAATTGAAACGAGATTTTTTACAGAGTCTCTAATTATTTGATCAACAGCAGGGTCTTCTACTATTTTACTTGGAAACCCAATTTTTATTCCTTTTAATTCATTAAAAGCAAGCTTAAGATTAAAACTTTCATCTAAGAAATCAGGGTTAAAATCTTTAGAGCTTGTGCTATCATAAGGATCATAACCTGCGATAACTTGCATTATTAAAGAAATGTCTTCAATATATTTTGAAAATGGTCCTATTTGATCCAATGAAGAAGCATAAGCTACCAAACCATATCTTGACACAGCACCATATGTAGGTTTAAGTCCATAAATTCCACAGAAAGCAGCTGGTATCCTTATAGATCCCCCTGTATCCGAGCCTAAAGATAAAGGTACCATATCAGCAGCTACGGCAACTGCGCTACCACCACTTGACCCACCGGCAACCCACTCAGGATTCAATGGATTTTTTACTATTCCAAAAAATGAGTTTTCATTGGAGGATCCCATCGCAAACTCATCCAAATTTGTTTTTCCCACGATTATCGCACCATTTGCATACAATTTTTCTATAACGGTAGCATTGTAAGGAGAAATATAGTTGCTTAAAATTTTAGAAGCACACGTTGTTGGATAACCTTTGACATTTATGTTATCTTTTACGGCAACAGGTAATCCTACAACGGGTGTTATTTCTCCACTATCTATCATCTTTTGAGCTCTTTTTATTTGTTCATCTATGAAGTTCTTATCAAAAACAGTTATAAAAGCATTATAAAAATTATTTTGTTTTTCTATTTTTTCCAAATATGATTCTACAACTTCCTTAACACTTACTTCCTTCTTCATTAATTTACTAAGAATTTCTTTGGCTTTCAATTTTCACACCCCCTAACATAATAGTTAAGTAAATCCCAATTTTCACTATAAACAAAAAAAGGTATAATTTGAGTAAAGTTCCAAGAATCTGAAAAATTTCTCAATAAATCATTATATAACCCCATATAACTTCTATAAAAACTATCGTAATTTATATTTTTTAATTCACTTAGTAATAAATCTTTAATTTCTTGTTCTCTTTTAGTTAATTTTTTTTCTTTATCCGAATATTCTTTTCCCTCTAAACTTAATAAAATAGTTATTGTTAATTCCTCTCTTTGAGGATACATGTAGGACTCCATATTATTTATTCCATATGATAATAACTTTTTCCTATTCTTTTCAAAAAAATCATTGGAAAAATAAAAAGATATTAAATCAAGATAAAAAATTTCTCGATTAGTAAAGTTCGTATATGAATTGTAAAGTAAAAGATTATTATTATTTTTATCCAAATAAAGATCAAAAGTTGAAACAAAAGCGAGAAAATCATCATAAATATTTTTACTGTCTTGATCTCCAAGCTTTGGTTCCAAAGATATTGATAAGCTGTAATCTATCTCAACATTATCAAAGAACTTGTTTAAATCAACTTTATCTTGGTTATTCAATATAACAAAATAACTAACATTTTTCTTTTCTACATTTTTCATAAAACTTAGCATTTTTTGAAAAGAAATATTATTGACAGTTTTAATTGTTCCACCTGTAGGGTTAGTATAAATTTTAAATGGATTAATTTCAAAATTTCTCATTGATAATTCTGTTATAACTATTTTTTTTTCTAACTCTAAGTCTTCATTATTAAAGTTCGGGTAGTTCAAAGCATAAATAAAAGTTCTTAGTATTTTTTCATAATCTCCAACAGCGTAAAAACTAATGTAATCATTATGTGTTGTTGCATTATATTGGCAATCATTAAGGATATCTTTAATACTTTTTCCGTTTATTTTATTTCTAAAAAATAAATGTTCCCAAACATGGTTAATCCCATAAATTTCCCTATTTTCCTCTTTTGCTCCTTTTTTTACAACAAAACCAGCAGACTGTAAAATTAAATTATTGTTATAAATTATAAAAAAACTACTTTCATTAACCCTATATTTTTCAACTTTTATTTTATCAATAAGTTTTCTTTTATCAAAAGCTAATGAAATAACCAAAGTAAAAAGAATAAAAAGTAGTAAGAATATTCTTTTAACAGGTTTATTGATTTTAAACATTAAACTCTTTATCATTTTCAATGAATGTTTAAATTCATTAGTAATAAATTGTAATTGTTTTATGATGAGGAGGCAGATCAGTTGTTTTCTTGGATAGATTCCACAGGACATTATCAACAAAAGAGGGGGCTTTTTTTAATCTATTTGCTATTTCTTCAACAGCAATAACAGTAGCTGCTCTTATTTCTACTTCACGTACATCTCCTGCTGGGATATATACTCCATTCATTATCATATTTTTCAAATCTTCACTATATTCTAAAATACCTTTATAGAATAAATATTGAGGTAGTTTATAATCTGCAAAAGCAGTTAAATCTGAGATGTTCCTAAAATTTAAATATTCAAGAAATGGGTATTTTTGAATTAGATCCGGCTTATTATTTTTATAATAATCGTATAGTAAAAAAAGATCATGAGCCAATATTTGTGCTCTTTTGTAAAAACCAACTTTTATTATTTTTCCACTTTTCAATTGATATTCTTCAGTATCCCTAAAATTTCTGAAATTATCTATAATTATGTTAATAAATTTATTTACATCCCTATTAGCTTGAACTATTATATCCTTTATTTTTTCTGGATCATTTTTACCCTTGTAAGATAACTTATAAGGATCTTTTTCTTCTTCTTTTACTTTTCCTTGAATATTTTTTTCTTGCAGATCTTTCCAGAAGATGGTTTTATACAAATCAGACAATGGTTTTTCAAACAGGTTTTCTCCAAATTCTCTTAAATTTGTTACCCTTTCTTCTATTAATTTTAATTCCCCGAAAATATAATGTAAATCATCGTAGGTTGGATAGATCATACGCATAAATTCATTCTTAAATAACTTTGCCCAGTAATAAGGATATATAAAAAGGTTTGAGTTTTCTGCTTCCCTTTTTAAGCAAATAGCCAAAGCATTGTATCCACTATATTCTTGTTCTTTGTATTTAACAGTCCATTTTTCTGTTTTTTTATCAGCCCAAAAACAGAAATTAACACTATCTAAAACAAAAAAATAATAACATGCTTTCAAAGGGTCCTCAGTATAATGGATATCCGTATTCAAAAATTTAGAATTATCCCAATTTTTAAGCTCAAATGAAAAATCATTCAAGAATTTATTTATAGCATCAAAATTCACCTTAACATACCTTGAGTTTTCTACCACTAATTTACATGATTCTCTAATTTCCTCGGTGATAGTTTTCTTCTTTATAAGCATAATTTATTCCTCCTTATCTATGCAATAAATAAATGGTTTGTTTCTATATTTTTCATCATAATCAAGCCCATAACCAACGACGAATTCCGGTGGTATGGTAAAACCAACAAAATCAACTTTCACATCAACAATTCTTTTAGCTGGTTTATCTAAAAGAGTACATACAACTATATCAAAAGGATTTCTTTCTCTAAACAAGGAAATAATCTTGTTTAGAGTCAAGCCCGTATCAACAATATCTTCTACAATAAAAACTATCTTATCACATATATCAGTAGAAATATCTTTTAATATTTTTACATTTTGAGTAGATGTTGTTCCTTGATAACTTGAGACTTTTATAAAATCACAGATTACATCATGTTTTAATTTTCTGACTAATTCTGAGAAGAAAAAAATGCTACCAGTAAGGACACAAACAAAAACTATTTCTTTTTCATTTGAGTTCTCTTTGGTAAAACGTTCCTTAATTTCAGAAAGGTAATCATTAATTCTTTGGGCTAACTCTTCTATTTTATTTTCTATTTCCTTTTCTGATATTAATACCCTCATTAAGAGTGGAAGTTTTGTTTATATTCATTTTCTATAGACTATTCTACCTTTAGTAAGATCGTATATAGATAACTGAACTACTACCCTATCTCCGACAGATACTTTTATGAAGTTTATTCTCATTTTACCTGATAGGTGAGCAAGGACGGTAGCACCGTTATCGAGTTTAACTTTAAAAACTCCATTAGGTAAAGCTTCTATAACTTCACCTTCGGTTTCAATAAAATCTTTAACGACTTTTAGATCTTTTTTTTCTTGTTTTGAAGTATTAACTTGTGGTTTTTTATTATTTTTTTTCATTTATAAAAAAGAGCGGGGACGACGGGACTTGAACCCGCGACCTTTGGCGTGACAGGCCAACGTTCTGACCGTGCTGAACTACGCCCCCATCACTCTCTATTTATTATTATTCTACAATTCTTACCTCCCTCCTCCAAAATTTTCCTATTTTTTTATTTTTTTAACTTTTTTATTTTTTAACAGGTAATTTGAATAAAAATAAAAAATATCATTGTGATGATTATTAATTTTTTCTATCTTTTATTTTTAGGTTTATGGTACTACATATACAATTTTTTTCTGTCGATTATGGATTTTTTGATTTTTTTTAAATATCCTAAAAACTATATCAAACTTCTTATGATAAAACTCCTAATTTTTTATGAATATTTTCTTCTTCCACCAAGATGGATTACAAAATTAGAAGTTAGAAAATTTAAGCTAAAAAATGAACAAAACTTTACTTATGGAGAAACACCAATTTTTACTATATACCAAATAATTACCGATTTAAGTAATGTCTTAGAAAAAGTGGGGGAAAGTAAGTTCATTGATTTAGGTTGTGGAGTTGGAAAATGCGTATTTACTGCTTCCACTATTTTCCAAATTCATTCTATCGGAGTAGATAATATAGGCACATTTATAAAGAAAGCATTAAAAATAAAAAAAATAGCTAATTTTATAGGAATAAAAAAGATCGATTTTGTAAAAACAGATATTGAAGATTTTTTAAAGGAAAATGAATTTTCCCAGGACACAATTTTTTACATAGCTTCCACTGCATTCGAAATGGAATTTTTTCAAAAAATCATAGAGTTAATAATATCAAAAGTAAAGCAAGGAACGATCATAACGGTTTCAAAAGATATATCAAAAGATTTTAGAAAAAAGTTAAAATCAAAACATAACAAGACCATTTTTAAATTATTTTCAAAGGAATACTTTTTTAGCTGGGGAAAATCCAAAGTTTTCTTTTATAGATTCTTTGATTAACTATCCTCTACTTACAATACTTATTAAGTAAAGGATTTTTAAATGAATTTATAGAAATTATCAAATTGAGAAAATGGGAAAGATAGGTATTAAAATAATAAGTATTTGGCTAATTTCGATAATTAAAATAATTACATTTACTATTTTAGGTTTTCTTTTTATTTTGTGTATATACTTTAGCTTTACTAGTTTAGGAGATATTGGAGAGAAAAAAATAATGGACATAATAAAGGAGACCGCGTATGAAAATTTCTGTTTATTTACTGTTTGGCCAGTAACTATTCTATTAATTGTAATTTACATTGTTAGGAAAAAATACAATAACTCAGTGAGATCTTCGATAATAAAAGAAATTTTATACAAATTAAATGATCAATTAATTATACAATTGCAAGATTTTAAAGAATTTCCTACTGATGAAATAAAAAAACAATTTATAGTGGCAGAAATATTCAAACCTATTCCTAAAATAATCTTTCTTACAAGAGGTGTAGATTATTATTTCAATACGTATTTTGAATTCATGAAGGGAGGAGTGAGATACACAGGTACAGAGGTTAACTATCAATTGATAAATATAAGAGGAGCGAGACATCCTTTACAATCGGGTTTAATAATTAAAACTCCAATGAACATAAATATTCCTCCAAGTTTGACAAACTCGTATTCAACATTCTTTGATGGATATTTTACATATTTATATTTTCCTTATAAGAGAAAATGGAATTTTTCTTTATTAATGATACCTAACTACAAGCCATTAATGAACGAGATTTGGGATATATTTTTTAATTTGTAGATAAGTTTTTTTGAGTATAAAAAAAATAAAGGGCTGGCACCGACCTACTCTCCCACTGGGTTGCCCCTTTAGTACCATCGGCGCTGGTGGGCTTAACTTCCGGGTTCGGAATGGAGCCGGGTGTTTCCCCACCGCTATTGGCACCAGCCAATAATACATTTCTATTTTTTTAATCTCCATCCTACTAAAAAATTATAAATAAATATTGATTTTTATCAATATAATAATAATCAAAAAATAAATGAAATCTTCGATTTACTCCTTAAACTTGCCTGCTAATAATCTATTACTACCAACACTTACATAGAAAAATTCAAGAATATATTCAAACAAAAGATGATCTAATTATAGAAGAATTAGAAATTTTGACACCTAACTACTATGTACTATTGCCAAATTTCTGCAATATAATTAAAGATGCACATTAAAAAGACAGAAATAAAAACTCAATAAATGATAAGAATTAAATTATCGATAATTACCAAATTATCAAAGAAACACTGGATAGAATATACCAAAATGTGAAAATAATAATACAAAAAGATTATCTAACTGAAGATAAAGTAAAAACATATAAAGAAATATACATCCAAGAATCAAAAACAAATAAACGTTTAGAATTTATAAAAAATTCTCTTATATTAATCAATTTCTTTTATCCCTAATTTCAAACAATATAAGTTCAATTCCTATCTCAGAAATTAGTAAATATATTTATATCTATTGGTTTAGCAAATAATCAAACAACAAGTTAGAAATATTAAAATAGAGAATCATACAAAAATGAATAAAATAATACTAAAGTAGTTAAACTAAACAAAAAAATTAGTAACGATCTTGGAAAAAAGATTAAACTTTATCGAAAAATTAGAGAAACTAACAACAAAGAAGAACAAAACAGCCAAACTGAGACAATTTTTATCGATAACAAAAAAATAGGCTAACCAGAATAGAAGAAATATTAGCAAGGCAAGATTTGAAAAGAATTATTGAAAACATAGTAAAAATATTCCAAGAATCTTCACAAACTATTTCCGTTTTTATCTGTATAATGTAAAGATATAGGCTTATACCTATCTGATAAAATAAAAAAATGATAAAATAGAGCAATTTGTAGATAAGGTAGCAAAACTTGGTATAAATGTAATAGCTGATTATATTATTATCCACTATAGTAAATTTTGCCAGAATGACACTAAATGGTATCTCAGGCAGCAGAAAGCTATGTAAATACAAATAATACTAACAATCCATTGGTAAGAGAATGTTATTATGCTTCCACCTTGCTTTTTAGAGTAGCATTAGGAGTAAAGTAGAATTACAGGATTTTTTCAATCAGGAGCATTGTTAATAATAGTTGGATCAGGTGGGACAGAAACACTGATAAACATTTCCACTAATGCAGTAAATGTTTTCGTTACAGGATTAGAAATTAGAGCATAAGGATTTGGATTTAAAGGAGGATTATTCAGTTTATTAGATGATTTAAAGCAATTAGAATTATATTTCTTGAAATAAATTAAAAAGGTTTTTCTTTTTCTCTAAAGAATAATATATATGTTGCTTTCATGTCACTATGTAAATATTATATAAAAAGGGGGTAAAATAATATGCTAAAAGTAGGACAAAAACTGCCTACCATTAAAACAAAAGCTTACCACAATGGAGAAATAAAAGAAGTAAATTTAGATGATTACAAAGGTAAATGGTTAGTCTTAGTATCCCATCCAGCTGCTTTCACATCTGTTTGCCAAGACGAATTAGTAGAACTATCAAAAATATACAACGAATTCCAAAAATTAGGAGCAGAAGTAATGTCCATAAG
>JAUQQQ010000003.1:0-23789 GCA_030549815.1 bacterium
AAAAGTAAAAAAAATGTTAAAATTTGGTAATAAAAGAAAGTTTGAGTTAATGGAGGCTTTTGTTAATTTTTATCTAAATATTATCAATAGAATATCTGGGAAGGTGTCTTTTATGCAAGAAGTGGTTGAGAAAAACTATAATTTTAAGGAGATTGAAGAAAGGGTATTGGAAGAATTTTATAGTTATCCTATAGTTCCTAAATTTAGAAGACCAACGTTTTCTATTGTTATCCCTCCTCCAAATGTAACAGGCTCTTTGCATATGGGACATGCTCTGAATTCAACTATTCAAGATTTTCTGATAAGGTATAAGTTATTAAAAGGTTTTGATGCTGTTTGGTTTGTTGGAACTGACCATGCTGGGATAGCTACTCAAAATGTTGTTGAGAAAAAACTTTTAAAAGAAGGTATAAAACGTTCAGATTTAACACGAGAGGAGTTTTTACAAAAAATTTGGGAATGGAAAAATGAATACGGAAACATAATATTAGAACAATTTAAAAGATTGGGATTGTATGCTAATATAAATAATGCAAGATTTACGATGGATGAAGAATACACTGTTGCTGTAAGGAAAGCTTTTGTGGAATTGTACAACAAGGGATATATCTATAAGGGGAAGAGGGTTGTGAATTGGTGTCCCAGATGCTTAACAAGTTTATCTGATTTGGAAGTTGTTTATAAGCCTACAAAGACCAAACTTTATTTTGTAAGGTATAGGATTTTTGATAGGGATGAGTATTTGGTTGTTGCTACAACAAGGCCAGAGACGATAATCGCCGATACCGCAGTAGCTGTTAATCCACAGGATCAGAGGTATACCAAATACATAGGTAGTCAGGTTGTTGTTCCTGTGGTTAATAGGTTAGTACCTGTTATAGCTTCTGAAGAAGTGGATATGGATTTTGGGACAGGAGCATTGAAAATTACCCCTGCTCACGATTTTAATGACTACAAGATATATCAAAAAAATAAAAATATCGAAATTATCAATGTATTTGATCAATTTGCAAAAATAAATTTAAGTGAATTGGAAAATAAGGAAGTGTTGCAGGAATTTGAAAGTTTGGATAGATTTGAGGCGCGTGAGAAATTTGTCCAGAAACTTGAAGAACTTGGACTTGTGGAAAAAATAGAGGATTATACTACTAATGTTGGGCATTGTTATAGGTGTGATACAGTAATAGAGCCTTTCTTTTCTGATCAGTGGTTTATCTCAATGAGAGATTTGGTAAGAGAGCCGAGGAAAGTTGTTGAAGAGGAGAAAGTAAGGTTTTATCCTTCTACTTACAAGAAAGTTGTTTTAGATTGGTATGACAGGATAGAGGATTGGTGTGTATCAAGGCAAATTCTATGGGGGCATAGAATACCGGTTTTTAACTGTAGGAAATGCGGTAATCAGTGGGCTTCTGAAAAAGATGAGAATGTATGCCCAAGGTGTAAGTCTGTGGATATTTTCCAGGAGGAGGATGTTTTAGATACCTGGTTCAGTTCTGCTCTCTGGCCTTTTGCCGTAATGTACTGGCCTAATAATTTCGAAAAATATCATCATTATTACTACCCAACTGATGTTTTAACTACTGCTCGTGAGATTGTTTTTCTTTGGGTTTCAAGAATGATAGTAATGTCTATGTTTTTCTTAAATGAAATACCTTTTAAAGATGTGATAATTCATGCGGTTATTCTGGCTCCTTCTGGTAAGAGGATGAGCAAATCATTGGGAACAGGGATAGATCCTTTGGAATTGATAGAAAAATATGGTGCTGACTCTGTAAGGATGGGACTTATCATACAAACTGCAGAATCTCAAGATGTTAAATTCAGTTTCGAAAAAATTGAAATGGCAAGAAATTTCATAAACAAATTATGGAACGCTATTCGATTTTTCCAAATTAAAAAAGAACAAAGAATAGAAAATAGAATAAATAAAGATAGTTTTCAAAAAATAAATTCATGGCTTATTTATCAACTTTTTGAGTTGATGGAAAACTTGGAAAGATGTGTTGAGGAATATAGATTTTTCGATTACTGTATGTCTCTTTATCACTTTGTTTGGAATGTATTTTGTGATTGGTATATTGAATTTTCTAAATTTGTTGATTATAAGGAGATAGAAGAAATTGTTGAGAATGTCATAAAGGTTATCCTTCTTTATTTGCACCCTATTATTCCCTTTGTCACTTACCATCTTTTTTATAAGTTGTTCAATCAGAAGATAACAGAGCAAAATTTAGATAGTTTAATAAATTTTGTTAAAACCAAGTTTTCTTATGTAAAGGAAGATTATGAATATGTTCAAAATTTTGTGGATAGCGTGAAAGAGGTTAGGCCATTTGTTAATGATGTTTTGCAAGTTATCAAGAAGAATGTGGAGGTAAGGTTGGACAGTAATTATTTTAATAACGATTTTTCCAATTTGTTTTTCTTTTTCACAAAAACATCTAATAATTCGTCTAAGCAAGATAAATTTTTTGTAATAAAAACTAAGTTAGGGGATGTTAGTATTTTTGTAGATGAAGAAAATATAGGAAAATTTAAGGAAATAATTGAAAAGAAAATTTCAGATTTACAGAAACAGATTGAAAAAATGGAAAAATTGTTGAATAATCAAGATTTTGTAAATAAAGCGGATAAAGAGGTTATACGTAATTATCAAGAAAATTTACAAAAAGTAAAGGAAATGTTAAATATTAATGAAAGAATATTAAAAGAAATATGATTTGTGATTTTTGTGGAAAGGAAGTAGAAAATAAAATTGTATTAAAGGGTAAGAATTCAAATATTTGCGAAAATTGTATTTTAGAAGGTTATAAAACTCTTGAGCTGGTTAAAGAGAAAAAGAGTAATGATAAGAGCATCAAATTATTAACTCCTTCTCAGATAAAAAAACATTTGGATGATTATGTTGTGGGTCAGGAAAGAGCAAAGAAGATTATTTCGGTTGCTGTGTATAATCACTATAAGAGGGTATTGACGGGTGGTAAGAATGATTTAGTTTCTAATTTAGGTTTAGATGATGTCCAGTTGCCAAAATCCAATGTTTTATTGATAGGGCCTACGGGGTCTGGGAAAACTTATTTAGCAAGCACTTTAGCAAAAATATTGAACGTACCTTTTTCTATTTCTGATGCAACATCTTTAACTGAGGCGGGGTATGTGGGGGAAGATGTTGAGAACATACTCTTAAGATTGATCCAAGCAGCAAACTGGGATTTAGAATATGCTCAAATTGGGATATGTTATATAGATGAGATAGATAAGATAGCACGTAAGAGTGCTGATAATCCGTCGATAACAAGAGATGTTTCAGGTGAAGGTGTTCAACAGGCTCTGTTAAAAATATTGGAAGGAACGGTTGCTAATGTCCCTCCTCAAGGTGGAAGGAAACATCCTCATCAGCAGTTTATACAATTTGATACAACTAATGTTTTGTTTATTGCTGGTGGAGCTTTTAGTGGTATAGAGGATATAGTTAAAAATAAAGTAAAGACTTCCACTCTTGGATTTAGGGTTAATCCTGTTAAGCAAGAAGAAATAGATTACATGCTTTATGTGGACAATGAGGATTTATTAAAGTATGGTTTTATTCCTGAATTTGTGGGTAGATTTCCTGTAATAGCAACGCTATCGAAATTAACTTTGCAAGAATTGGAGGATATACTTATTAAACCAAAGAATTCTATAATAAAGCAGTATCAAAAATTATTGGCATTAGATGGGATTATTTTAAAAGTAGATGATAAAGCTATATCTTTGATAGCCAAGAAAGCTTATGAAAGTAAAACCGGAGCAAGGGCACTTAAATCGATTGTGGAAGGAATATTGTTAGATATAATGTTTGAAATACCTAGCTCTGAAAACATTACAGAAGTAATAATTACTGAAGATGTCATACTTAATAATAAACAGCCTATAGTGAGGTAAAATGCAAGACGTAATAAAATTAAAGAAAAAATTACTGTTTTTTGACTATTTGTTTTTTATTGTTGTCATTATTTTTAACATTATTTTATATGTAAAATTCAAGACGATAGATTTTATTTTTGTGAGTGTAAGTTTAGTTGTTTTATTTTTTTCTACTATACCTTATTTTAGAGATTTTAGTGTTGAGAATTTTAAGCTTACTTTTTTTATTCAGGCTTTAGGATTAATAGTTCTTTCATTTTTAGCATCCTTAAAATCACCATTGTTTTTATTTGTAGTTTTGCTTTCTTCAATTTATATCTCTGTCTTATCTATATTTAAGGATAGTTATAAATATATTATTCCGTTGGTTGTTTTGAGTTTTATATCTTTAAGTTTATTATTTTTGTATGGTGATTTATTTAATGTTCAAGTAGCTAAAAAGCTTTTTAATGTTGGTTTTTTGAATGATTATCCTTTGTTTTTGATATTTTCATTGGTTTTAGTTTTATTTGGGATTTATTTAGCAAACGAAATAAGATCGTTTATAATGGATTATTACAAATCTCAGGTTATGTCAATTGTTCATAGTAAAATTGAAGAGATCAATAAAATTGCTCAAGAAAAGGCTAAAGAAGCAGAGGAAAAACATAGAGAGTCTGTAATAATGAAAGAAAAACAGGAAAAAATATTTGAAATAAATGCTAATTTAGCAAGAAAGGTAAGGAATATAAAGGCACAGCTGCAATACATAGCAACAGAATTGAAAGAGATGCTTTATGCTACTGGCGTTGTAATTTTGCTTGATAAATCAGGATTGGTTAGCGCTGATTACTATATTGATGTTCCTTTGCCTGTTGTTGAAATGTTAAAAGTTTCACCCCGAAGTAATGAAAATATTAGGAAAATAATAAGTTATGCAATGAAAAATAAAGAAATTGTACATATTGATAAGAGAAGAAATATATTCCCGCAGCAATTCTCTATGGAAGAATGTGCAAAGTTCTTGCAAGAGATTTCCAAACTTACTTTTGAAGTTTATGAAATTCTTCTTATACCTATAATTAATAGTTTTGGAGATGTAATGGGATTATTTGTGGTATTTAACAGTAAATATGAAGGGTTTGGTGATATTGATAAAAAATTGGGAGAGTTGATGGGGGTTCAAGCAGGAATAATAATACATAATTCAATACTTATTAAAAGACTTGAAGATACATTTTATGAAACTATTAACGCTTTTAGTAGTGCTATTGAGGCTAAGGATAAGTATACGCCAGTTCTACATACCTATAGGGTTGGTGAATTAGCTTATAAGGTTGCTTTGGAGATGGGATTGAGTGAAGAAGAAGCTGAAAGAATAAAAATAGCAGGTATATTACATGATGTTGGGAAATTAGCTATACCAGATAGTATATTGGCAAAACAGGGTCCTTTAACTGAAGAAGAAAGAGAAATTATTAAAACTCACTCTGAAGAAGGTAGTAAGATACTTTCAAAAATATCGTTTTTTAGAGAAAAAGGTATTCATATATATGTTTTGTATCATCATGAAAGAGTAGACGGCAAAGGATATCCTAAGGGGCTTAGGGGAAGAGAAATACCTTTGGCTGCTAATATAATATCTATTGCTGATACTTATGATGCTATATCTACACCAAGACCATATAATAAACATTATGCTTCTGAACAAAAAGCTATAGAGATAATTAAGAATGAGAGAGGCAGGCAATTCTTTGAAGAAGTCGTCGATGCTTTCTTTAGAGTCTTAGAAAAAGAAAAAATGAAAAAAAGAGCAACAGGATAATTAATTAACAAGAAAAGGGGGAATAGTATGAAAATAACATTCTATACAAGAGGTGTAGAAATCGATGACCAAATGAGGTTAAAAATAAAAGAAAAATTTGATAGGTTAAATCGATACTTTGTAAAAATTGAAAAATACGATAGCGAGGATTCATTGGAAACTGATATACACATAGATTTTCAGCGAGGAATATACAACGTTAAAGTTATTTTGGATCTTGATGGACAAGAAATAGTTATTAAAGACTCTGCCAATAATCTAATGGATGCTATAAACTCTGTCGTGGATTCTATGGAAATAAAATTATCAAAGTATAAAGACAAAATAGTAACTGGGCATAGGCATAGAATAAGAGTGGTTGAATTACAGGAAAATGAAGAAAATGATACCAATAAGGAAGTCGATATAATTAGGAAAAGGTTAGAGGTCCCAGTTATATCTGAAAAGAAAGCTATAAATGCTATGCTAAATGACAAATCTTTGTCCTACCTTATTTTCTACAATAGAGATACTGATAAGATAAATCTATTAACTAAATCGGACCAAGGATTGATATTGACAGAGTTAGTTATATGATAAAACTTATAGAAAAGATAGTAAAATTATTTGATCCTAATGAACATGAATTAAAAAGAATAAGACCATTGGTTAGTAGAATAAATGATTACGAAAGTGTTGTTTCTAAACTATCTGATGAAGAATTAAAAAATAAGACAATAGAGTTTAGGGAGAGGATAAGCAAAGGGGAAAGTTTGGATTCTATTTTAGTAGAGGCTTTTGCTGTTGTAAGAGAGACTTCAAAGAGAGTGTTGAAAATGCGCCATTTTGATGTCCAGTTAATCGGTGGTATTGTTTTGCATCAAGGTAGGATAGCAGAAATGAAGACAGGTGAAGGGAAGACATTGGTTGCTACCTTGCCTGCTTATTTAAATGCTTTAACGGGTAAAGGTGTACATATTGTTACTGTTAACGATTATTTGGCTAAGAGAGACGCAGAATGGATGGGACCTATATACTCTTTCTTAGGGCTTAAAGTAGGGTTTATCCAACAATTGATGGATAAAAACACAAGGAAAGAAATGTATGATTGTGACATAACATACGTAACTAATTATGAAGTGGGTTTTGATTATTTAAGAGATAACCTTGTGTATAGAGTGGAAGATCGAGTTTTAAGAGGATTAAATTATGCTATCATTGATGAAGTTGACTCTATTTTGATAGATGAAGCAAGAACACCATTGATAATTTCTGGGCCTACTGAAGATAAACCTGAACTTTTTACTAAATTCGCTAAATTAGCTAAAATTATGGAAAAAGATAAGCATTATACTGTTGAGGAAAAATCTCACTCTATAGCACTCACTGAAGAAGGCATAGATTTCTTGGAGAAAGAGCTAAAGATAGATGATCTTTACAGTAATGAAAATTGGATATATGCTTTCCATATTAATGCTGCTTTAAAGGCAAAGGAATTTTTCCAAAGGGATAGGGAATATATTGTGGAAAATGGAGAGGTAATTATTATCGATGAATTTACTGGTAGAAAGATGTATGGCAGAAGGTTTTCTGGTGGTATTCACCAGGCTATAGAAGCAAAAGAAGGTATAGAAGTAAGGCATGATAATCGAACACTTGCTACCATAACTTATCAAAACTTTTTCAGGATGTATTCAAAATTGGCTGGAATGACAGGAACTGCCGCAACCGAAGAAGAAGAATTTAAGCAAATATACAATATGGATGTTGTAGTTATACCTACTTATAGACCAACTCGTAGGAAGGATCATCCTGATAAAATATTCCAAAATGAGAGAGGGAAATTTGAGGCTTTAGTTGATTTTGTAGAAAATCTTCATAAGCAAGGAAGACCTGTATTGATAGGAACAAGAAACATAATAAAAAACGAAATAATTTCTCAAATGTTAAGTAAGCGAGGGATCCCTCATAATGTTTTAAATGCTAAAAACCACGAAAAGGAAGCAGAGATAATAGCTCAAGCCGGTAAAATTGGTGCTGTTACTGTAGCAACCAATATGGCAGGAAGGGGAGTCGATATAATACTTGGTGGAAAACCACTTAGTGACCAAGAATTGTGTGATTTACCAGATTGTAAGGTAGAATTCAAGCATACCAAAGAATACCATAAGGTTGTTGAATTAGGCGGGCTTTATGTGATTGGAACTGAAAGGCATGAATCGAGAAGGATAGATAATCAGTTGAGAGGAAGAGCTGGTAGGTTAGGTGATAATGGGGATACAGTTTTTTATATTTCTATCGAAGATGAACTATTTAAGATTTTTGGCGGAGAAAGCTTTATTAATTTTGCACAGACCCTGTTTTCTAAGCTCGATGAAAAGGATAATATTTCTAATCCTATTTTAGCTAAGCAATTGGACAGTGTTCAGAAAAAAATAGAAGCCACTCATTTCCAAATAAGAAAAACCCTATTAGCTTATGATGATGTTGTTAATAGACAAAGGGAAGTTTTTTACAAAGAAAGAGATAAAATATTGTATAAAAAAGAAATTTTCGATGTTATTGCTTCTACAGTTTCCGAAATTATCGAAAGAATACTTAACTTTGTTTTATCATTTGAAGAAAATATTTATACTAAGTCATTCGTATTAGAAAAAGTAAAGGATTTCTTAAATAATTATAATTTAGAGAAAGATCTTTTAGAAAAAGTATTAATGGTAGTGCAGGAAAAGTTACCAGAAAGTATAACGAAGGAAGGATTGAGTAAAATTTTTGATGACCTTGATAATAGTGTTGTAACTGTGATGATGTTTGAATTAAAAGAAAGGTTGCAGTTGAGTAATGTCCCTGAGGAAATAGTTTTGGAGATATTGAAGAATGTAATACTGGAAATAATGGATAAACATTGGATTGAACATTTGCATAATATTGAATATTTGAGAGAAGGTATAAAATTGAGGGGATGGGGAAATATCGACCCGCTGACTGCTTTTAGAAGTGAAGCAAATGAATTATTTAGTGAAATGATAACAAATATACACGATGATATTATGAGAACTGTATTCAAATTGATGATCGTTGTAAGGTATAATTAAGAAATTCGTATAATTAAAAAATTCAAAGGTTTGGAATATTCATTACTTTATGAAATTGGGGGTGTTAAGATATGTCAAAAAATAAGGGTGAGTTAGGAGAAGTTTATAAAAATTTGGAAAACATGGGTTATCGAAATTTGTTTGTTTGGGAGGATAGTCCCGGTACTTTCTATGATTGGCATACTCATCCTAATGATGAGATAAGATATGTTTTGGAAGGAGAAGTAGTAATAAAAGTTAATAATGGCCAGAATGTAGAGGAATATTATTTAGGTCCTGGGCAATTCTTGGAAGTCAAAGCAAATATCCCACATAATGCTTATACTAAGACAGGCGTAAGATATGTCTGTGGATCAAAATAAAAAAGTTGAACAAGAAATAGAGAAACTTATTGAACTTATCAACTATCACAATTGGAGATATTATGTTTTACAAGATCCTGAAATATCGGATGAAGAGTATGATGCACTTCTTAATAGGTTAAAAAAATTAGAAAAGGAAACGGGGATAATAAAATCTTATTCTCCTACCCAAAGAATAACAAACGTTATATCTACTGAATTTAAAAAAGGAAATCATTTGTTTCCCGTTCTTAGTTTGGAAGCAGTATATGATAAAAAAAAATTAGAAGAATACATAAAAAGTGTATTAAGGAATTTAAAACAAAGTGAATTAGGTTTACTTTGTGAGTTAAAGTTTGATGGTGTAAGTTTATCTGTGATTTATAAGAGGAATGATGGTATATTTATATTTGATAAAGCTTTGACGAGGGGGGACGGATTAATTGGGGAGGATGTTTCGTTAAACGCAAAAACAATAAAAACCATTCCTCTATCCATAGATTTAGGAAACGATAATGATACCGAAGGTGATATCGAGTTTATTCAAGTTAACGGAGAAGTTGTTTTGTATAAAAATGATTTGCAGAGAATAAATGAGGAAAGGAAAAAGGAAGGGGTACCTGAGTTTAGTAATACGAGGAATGCTGCAAGTGGAAGTTTAAGGCAACTTGATCCCAGTGTCACTGCAAAAAGAAACTTGAAATTTTTTGCTTATTCTATACGATTTTTTGATAGAGAAGGTAAAGAAGTAAGGATTAGAAAAAAACTTTCTGAGCTCTTTGAATTAATGAAAAGTTTAAGGTTTATCGTTAGCCCTTTTTTTAAGACCTGTAAAATAGAACAAGATGTGGATGCTTTGCAAGAATATTATGAAAATGCTTTTGAAATGAAAGATAGTTTGGAATTTGATATAGATGGAGTTGTGTTTAAGGTTGATGATTTGGAGTTTCAGGATAGGCTTGGAAGTACATTGAAAAATTATAAATGGGCTATAGCTTATAAATTTCATACTTCTATTGCTATTACTAAAGTTATCGATGTTGTTTTTGAGGTTGGTAGGACTGGTGTTATTACTCCAGTAGCTTTACTTGAACCAGTGGAAATAGAGGGAGCTGTTATTAAAAATGCTACCTTGCACAATTTTGATTATATAAAAAGTAAGGATATAAGGATTGGTGATTATGTTGAAGTTAGGAGAGCAGGGAAGGTTATTCCTGAAATAGTTAAAGTTATAAAGGAATTAAGGGGAGATGTTAGGGAGATAGAGGAACCTAAATTTTGTCCTTCTTGTAAGGCTGAGTTAATTAAAGATGGACCTTTCCTCATTTGTCCTAATAAACAATGTTTTGAAAAAATAATAGCAAAGATTGTTCATTGGTTTAGTAAGGATGCAATGGATGTGGATATATCAGATGGGATTGTTTCTAAATTAGTTAAAAATAGGATAGTTAAAGATGTTGTGGATATGTATGATTTGAGACCTTCCGATTTTGCTGTTGTAGGTAATTTAGGAAAGAAATCGGCTTCAAAATTGTATAATTCTATCCAAGAGAGTAGAAATAGAAGTTTTGATAGAATTTTGTATGGTTTAGGAATACCGATGGTGGGGTTAAGGAATTCCAAAAGCTTAGCTCAAAAATTTAAGAATATTGATAATTTAATGAATGCTTCTTTTGCAGAATTGGTTTCTGTTGAAGGAATTGGTAATGAAGTTGCTAATAGTATAATCCAGTTTTTTAAGGATGAGGAAAATAGAAAATTAATTGAGAGATTAAAGAGAGTAATGAACAACATTTGAAATTTGCCGCTTGTTGGGGATGCGGTATATAAATACCCTGACCTATGAAAATAGTAAAAACTATTTTCATAGTTAAAGAGTGTTATGAAAGTAGGTTTGTTAGTTGGATCAAATTTAAATCCTGTTGTTTTTGATGAGTACGTTAATTTTGCTAATTTAATCCAAAAAAGTATAAATGAGAAAATGTCTAAAAATAATCAAGTTGAAGTTATTGAGATTAATAAAGAAACATTGGGTAAGGTTGAAGGTGTTGATGTGGTTGTTTTATCGGGTGGAGAGGACGTTCATCCTGAGTATTATAATAGCAAGGTAAAATATAATGATGATTTATATGAATTTAATAGACAGAGGGATGAAATAGAATTAGAGTTACTGGAAAAATTTCATAAGGTTAAACCGATTTTTGGGATATGTAGGGGTATTCAAGTAATAAATGTTTTTTTTAAGGGAACACTTTTTCAGCATTTACCTTATGATTTGAGGGGTATTGTTATAGAGAACGCTCATAAGATCTATCCTGATGTTAAAAGATTTGAAGACAAAAGAAAGTTAAGGCATATTATAAAAGGAAAAGTTTTCGAGTTATTGAATTTTAAGACAAATTTGGAAATTAATAATTTTAGAATGGTTAATAGTAGGCATCACCAGGCTGTTGCGAAATTAGGTAACTCCCTGGAAATTTTAGCAATAAGTAGGGATGGTATAGTTGAGATTTTAAAGCATTCATCTTTACCTATTTTGGCTGTTCAATACCACCCTGAGCAAAAGGAGATAGTGGATTATCAGTATCCTCTTATAGATTATTTTGTAAATATTTTTTGATTACTTGTTTATTACGAATTGTAAAATATCATAGAGAATAATTGGTCTTCCATTTATTAATACTCTGTAATCTTGCCTTGTTGTTCTGGGTAGATTATTATTTATTCCAGTTCCGTTTATAGTTACATTACTAAAGCCTCTGATTGTGTTTTCATCTATTGCTACACCTTCTATATTAGCGAAATTTCCTATGTATTTACCGTTCCAGTATAGAGTATCATTAGTTGTTATATTATTGAAAAGTTGGTTTACTTCAGTTCTTCTAAATCTTCCGTGATCTAGTAAGAATCTATAGGAATCTTCATCTATTATTTGTAGGCTACCTCTGTAGGATATTATATCAGCATCTAAACCTGCTTGAGTTGTTTGCCTTTGGTTTTGTCTTGTTTGATAGTTAAGGATTACAAAGTTATGGCTGAGGATTGTAAGGTGTCCTCCTTGTTTTTGGAGTCTATTTTGTTGATCAGGTACAAATCCTATATATCCTGATCTTTCTCCATTATCTCTAATTCCATTGAAATTTTGATCATTAAAGTCTTGGATTATAACGTTTCCTTCAAGCGCTCTAACTACTTGTCTTCTCCTGTCGAACTGATTATCTGTTTTTGGTATAACATATCGTGCTCCATTGTTACCAAGATCTATTGTGAAATTAGAAGGTTGTTGTGTAAATATCCATCCGCCTATCGATGGATCTATTCCATTTTGGTTTTGGTATCTTGTGTAAAAATTTCTCCTTTGTAAGTTTGGATCGTCTAAGTTGTCATTGTTATTCAATCTTGTTGCTATTATTGTCAAATCAAAAGGTATTTGTTGATTTTGGTTATTATTAAGATTATAGAATAGAGTTGGGTTACCGTTTTGTGGAGGCATTAGTATTACATTTCCACCCTCTACGCTGATTGTTGATAGCTGAGCTCTTTGTGTGTCATCAAGTTGGTTAAGGTTTATTACTATATCATTACCATTACGTTGGTGTGGTATTTCACTGTTTTGAATTGTTGGTATTGCTGATATTAATTCGTCGTAGGGTACTTTTTGACCACTGTATTTTCCTACAGCGAATATTCTCAATTGATTTCCTTCTGGTACTACATATACATTAGCGTATCCCGGTGGGTAACTGTTGAGTATTTGTCTATTTGGATCATTAGGATTATTGGGATCTATTCTGACTGGATTACCGTTATTATCTAATGGCCACAATACTTCAACTAATCCTCCTCCTTGAGGTCTTGTTCTGATTTGTCCTAAGTTACCATTTTGATCTACTGTTTGCCCAACTACAACTGCTGTATTTGAGTTAATAGTGATTCTGACCCCGTTAGGCACACTTTGCAAATCAATAACTTGCGCTTGATTGTCACTTTCACCTGGTATTCTACCTTGGATATTTGAGTTTGATGTTCCATTATTAACTTGTGAAAATCTATTTGTTCTTATTGAGTATTCATTGCTATTATTTTGGAATACTCTTAAGTCATTTGGATTTATAGTTGCATATCCTGTTGTTGCGTTTCCTCTTATTAGAGCGTTACTTTGTGTTTCTTTCCAGATCGTAGTTATACCAGATTTATTGTTATTAAATTGCCCATCAAAGGCGGTTACGAAACTTTCATTTTGTGCTGCTTGTGGAGTGGATAGGTCACCTAATATGTTGTATCCATCTGTTATTCCAACGCAGCTATCTATTCCTTGATCAAGTAAGGTTTGTTTAAATGGGTTGGCTCCGAAAGGTACCCATAAACCTGCATATTTAACGAATAGAGCAGAATTTTGGGCTAAATTAAATGGTGTTCTTTGGATTATTTCAGCTTTTGCTCTTCCTTGCCATACTATGTTATTAATGTTATTTGTTACAAGGTTTGAAAAGTTTCCTATGTTTGCTTGTACATTATTAAATCTACCTATTACTGAAGTAATGTTTAGTTTATATCTTGGTACTGGTTCTACAGGGATTCTTCTTGCATAATCTGCGTCTATTTGGACTTGACTGACTGCCCATAATGGTGAGTTTGGTTCTAATCTTCTTGCAATATTGATGATTAATAGTAGATTATTTTGTGGGTCGTCTGTATTATCTATTGCAATCATTGGATTGATATTACTTGGTGGTATATTAATATTTGGTTGGCTTCTGAAGTGGATTATAAATTCATCCCTCGGATCAGTTATGCTTTTTATAGGCGGTTGAATTATTCGATTTCCATCTCCCATAAGTAGTGGGCTAATGGTTATATCGAGTGCTTCTTTAAGGTATTGGTTATATTGTGATTCTTTTTGTATGGAAGAATTCAAAGAGATATCATTTTTAGCTGTCAAGAAGATTAAGCTAATAAAAACTGATACTATGATGAGCATGAAGAGAACCATTATTAAAGCTGCACCTTTTTTACTTTTCTTCATTATTTTTCACCCCCTTATATTATGCTTTTATGTCTTATGTAAAAATTCATTATTTTTGTATAAAACAATCTTCTTCTATTGTTTTGATATAGGCCAACTCTTATTTCTGCATACAAAAGATTGGGATTTGTAATGGTTTGGTTTGGTACTAGATTTGTGTCTCTTATATTGCCATGTGTTTGGTATATAATGTCTTGTATTTCTGGTGGTATTGGACCATTTTGGGCTACTATTTGTCTACGAAATATTAGAGATACCATGTAGTTTGAGTTATTGAATGCAGGTCTATCAAAAATTATAGTTTCTCTTCTATTGTTGTTCCAAGTATTTTCTGGAATGGGGTTTGATAGAGTAAAGTAGTAGAAAAAGGATTGTGAATAGCCAGGGGGAATGACAACAAATCTTAGGTTACTGTTAAATGTTCCTGAACCTTCGATAACTACCCTGTTTTGTGTTCCTCTTACTCTTATGTAAGTATCAGGGGTATAGTTGTAAAAAAGTATTAATTGGTCAGATTGAGTTTCATAAATTGCTGGGACTATAACAGCAGTTGGTACATAGTATGGACGTATGAAATTAAAATTGGAATTTATATTATCAACTGAATTAGAATCTAAATAGAGATTTGAGCTACTTATATAATCACGGATATCTTTTTCTATTATTGTTACTAATTGATTAATTTTTAATTTTTCTGTAGAAATTTTCCTTTCTGTATTTATACTGTTAAAAAAACTTATTACTATCGTTATTATTAATCCAAAAATCACCACAGCAACTAATATTTCGATTAATGTAAATCCTTTTCTTTTCATTTTTACACCACCTTTAGAAGACTATCATTCTACTAACTCTTATGACTCTTGATCTTCTATTGGGAGAGATGTAGTATAATTCGACTGTTATAGTGTAGATATTATTTGTTGTTCTTGTTAAGGTTACTCTGCTTCTATTATTATTTTGGTTTTGATTATTAAGAAAAGATATTATAACTCCTTTTTTGCTTCTTATATTTTGATCTGGATTATCTGTAACTTCGTATTTTAGATTTCTAAAGTAATTTAATAGTATTTGATTAGTTGATCTTAATATATTTAATGCATTGGCTGAGTTTGGTTGATCTAAATCTCCTAGAGATAAAATATTATTAATTGGTGAATTTGGGATTACTGAATAGATATAACTATCTGTTGGTGGTAGGGTAGAAAGATAATCCAGTATAGTTTCTCCGCCTCTCTGAATTTCTGCTCTTATTTGTGCATTTAATCTAAGTCTTTCTACTGCTAAGAAGCTCAATCCTAATGTTGCTATTATCAATCCGATTAGTGAAACGCTTATTACTACTTCCATTATAGAGAACCCTTTTTTTTTCATTACCTTACCTCCTCATTATATATTTTAATCAATTTCTATATTTCTCCTAAAAAAATTTACCTTTTTTAACATTTTTTTTACATTTTTTATACAGGTTAATAAAAATAAAATGAATAAATTAAAAGTAGAAAGAATACAAAAGAGAGGTGTTAAGTATGACAAAGATAAATGATTTTAATAATCCAATCGATAAAACTTTTATCAACTACTTTCCTAATTACTTAAAGAAAGATCAAATAAAGGAACAACAAGACATAGAAGACGTATACTTGATAAACGAAAATAAAAATTTAACTGTAAAGGAAGAAGTAAAGAATAATGTTAATAAAACGGTAGAAAAAAACGAGCAAAGTGTGCCAGTTAATTTGTTTATGGAAGATAACATAAATAAAGTTAGTAGTACCAAGAATTTACCTTTTGGACCAACTAACCTACCCAAAAATGTTGAAGAACTTTACATAAACCCGAGATACCTATAGTAAAACTTTCCCTAAAAAACAAGATTATAAAGTAGAATAGTTCATGATAATGTAGAAAAAATAAATAGGTTAGCTAATGTTCCTGTTAAGATTAAAGCCTTTTGCACCCAGGTGTTATCATACATTGAATAAAATCTATAAATTATTCTATAAATTATGCTTATATTAATGTATTTTGGTTTTTTCTAGTTAGTTTTGAAAAAGGAAAAAAAATTGAAAATCTTGTCATAATTTGATTAAAAATTCATGTTTAATGATTAGAAAAAAATGCAATTTTGAGTTTTTTCTTCACGCTTGCGAAAAGGATTTATCTACAACATGTCAAAACTTTTTGAAATATAATTAAATGAAATAGAAATTATGTATGTTTTTAGAGTATAATGTTAGAAATATGTGGTTAAGATCCTAACGAGAATGATATGAAAATTTAATACAAGTAAGACTATAGGAGAATTAAGAAGCGGTAGACGGGACTCGAACCCGCGACACTCAGCTTGGGAAGCTGACGCTCTTCCTCTGAGCTACTACCGCACCCATCTATATTTTTTTACACTAAACTATACCACTCCTCTTCATTTTTTCGAATTCGATTAAATATAAAAATTGAAAAGGAATTTTTTTTTGAATATAGAATCTTTTATATTGTAAAGTAATCTAAAAAAGGAGGTAACTAAAATGAGTAAAAAAATAATAGCATTAATAGCAATAATCCTTATAATGTTTGTTTTACAAGCATGTAATCAACCACAAGAACAAAATCAAACCACTACAACGGTAACAACAGTTGAAACAACTCAACAAAATGTTAATACCCAAGAAACTACTACCGCAACCACTGCAGCAACTCCTGAAACAACAACCTCTGGTACAACTATGCAGGAAACTAACCAAACAACAGGTAATGAAACAACAAAACAAGAAACTACAATGTAAATTACCGTTACATTATAATTAAATAATTTGTTTTGGAGTGCCTCTACTGGTTTAAGTAAATTCAACTATTCTATAAGGTGGGGGCAGTGGGAATATAAATGAGAATATTGGTTTTATTAAAATTGGTCATTGACCCAGAGATACCACAAAGTAAATTTAAAATAGATTTTGAAAATAAAAACCAAGTGGTTGATGATAATCCTATAGTTATAAGCACATACGATGAAAATGCATTGGAAGTAGCACTGAAACTTAAAGATAAACATAATTTTGAAGTTAATGTGTTTTCTATTACTCCTTATGATTACCAACAGCCTATAAAGAAAGCTTTGGCAATGGGAGCTGATAAAGCTTTTGTCCTAAAAATTCCTAATTCCTTTATTGACTCCATTAACTTAGCAAGGTTAATTTATGATTACATAAAGCAGGAGGACTATAATTTAATATTAACTGGTTATGAATCAGCAGATTGGGGACATAGAAGCATTCCTCCTGTTATCTCCTCTCTTCTTGATTATAAACTAATTACTTATTCTTATTCGGTCGAGTATGAACAGAATAATTGGATAATTAGAAAGCTGATTGGTAATGGATTTGTTGTTTTGAAAACAAATAAAAATTTGGTTGTAAGTATAACTACACATCAAGAGAACCAACCTCGATACCCGAAAGTAAAAGATATAATGATGGCATCCAAAAAGCCTATAGTTGTTAATGAAGTTAATCCTAATTTTGAAAGTAATTTAATCATTGAGAAAATAGAACAACCAACAATCAAAAAGGAATGTCAATTCATAGATGGTAAAGATGCCCATGAAAAAGCGCAAAAACTATATAATAAACTAAAGGAATTGAAATTAGTATGATTTTAGGGTTGGTAACTTTAGAAAACAATCAAAAAGAATTAAAAACTATTTCTTCTTTTGTGCAAAAGTTAAAGGAAGAAATAAATAAGGAAGCAGAATTATGGGTATTCAATTTCGAATTCTTCAATAACTTTGAGAATTTTGATAATTATATTGAACAAAACAAAAATTTGCTTTCCTCATTCGATAAAATCATCAATTTTAAAGTATTATTTGAGGCAGGGGAAGGGGCTGCTGCTACAGATGTTTATATACCTGAAATTATAGAAAATATACTTTTGAAAGAAAAAATAAACGAATTTGAGTATATTGTAAGTGTCGGAGATATAATCTTTTCTGAAGTTATACCTTTTGTTGGTGCCAGGTTTAACGGAAGTATTGTAACACAAGTTGAAGGTATTGATGAAAATTTACTATTTTTAACTCCTTCCTTTGGAGGAAAATGTATTTCCTATTTTAAACCTGCTAAAAAACCTGTATTTATAACGATTAGATCTTTTGACTATGAAATAAAGGAAGGAAATAAAATACCTGAAGTTAATAGTAAAGAAGTAGAAATAAAAAGTTACGATATAGAGTTGATTGATAGAGTAAAACAAGAAGAAGGTGTAAAATTGGAGGAAGCAAGGATTGTGGTTAGTGGAGGAAGAGGAGTTGGAGGAAAAGAAGGATTTGAACTAATTAAAAAAGTTGCATCTTTGTTGGGAGCATCAATAGGGGCATCAAGGGCTGCTGTTGATGCGGGATGGATAGATCCTCAATATCAGGTTGGACAAACGGGTAAAACTGTATCACCAGATTTATACATAGCTGTTGGGATATCAGGAGCAAGCCAACATATTGCTGGCATGAATAAATCAAAGTTTGTTGTTAGCGTAAATACAGACCCCGACGCACCTATATTCAATTATTCTAACATCGGAATTATCCACGACTACAAAGAATTTTTGACCGAGTTTATTAAGTTATTGGAAGTTTCTAATTAACTACATTTTTTGAGAAACTGCAAAAGAGGGGGAAGTATTTTTTATAATAAATGTTCCTAAAAGTCCTAATGTTCCAACTATTCCTAAAAGTATCGATTCTTTTGATTGCTTCATATATCCGCAATGAACGAGCATGTATGTATCTTGGTTTCCTATGAAATGATTAAAACAGAAATATTTGTTTTCTTGTAATTCGATAGCATATACTTTACAATTTTTTTCATCAATAGATTTAGCTGTTATTTTTTCTTGAATTATAGTGTTATTATGGAATAGGGTTAGTGTGTCACCGATTTGTAAATGTTCAAACTTTTTGATTTTACCATTAATGATAGCAGGGTGGTTAGAAGTGGCTCTAAATATTCTACCAGATTCTGTTTGGATTTGAATAATCTCAAAAATGCCATCGTGTTCATGTAGTTTTTCGACTTTAAGAGCTAATAATTGTTTATTATCAAAAGAAAGGATAAAATCATTTGATTGTATTTCTTCAATTTTTTTGGGAACAATTTTTCCTTCTTCATAGGTTAAGATAAGTGTTCCTTTTTCAAAACATCCTCCTCCGCCACCACCGCCTCCACTGCTTCCTTGGGTTGTAGTAGTTGTTTGTTGAGTAGTTGTTTGTTGAGTAGTTGTTTGTTGAGTAGTTGTTTGTTGAGTAGTTGTTTGTTGAGTAGTTGTTTGTTGAGTGGTTGTTTGTTGGGTAGTTGTTGTTTGTGTAGGAGGAGATGGGGGGGGAGGGGGAGGAGTAACAAGTGCTGTCATTATTGGCGCATAATAGTTATCTGGTAGATTAACGGATAAATCAGTATCGTTAATTGGTTGTCCTGATGTAATTTTTTTAAGGCTATAACTACTTATAAAGAAATCAGTTTTATATTTTTTTATATTTCCTTTGTGTTCCCATTCTACTTCGATTGTTACCCGATAAATATTTTCAAAATTACCTGCAATGATACCTGGTTTTCTTTCTCGTTGGAAGTTAAGTAGTCTGATATTTCTAATAATAGGATCATTTAGTTTAGATTGTTCTAATCTGGTTTGGATTATGTTGTTAATATTGGTTTTGTATGTCATAGAGCTGTCTTGTAGTAATTCAAAATATAGGGGTGTATTATTAAGCATATCTTGTTGGATAAAGGTCATTACGTTGTTGATTTTTGTTATTTTGTTGTTAATAGTGTTAATATCTGTTCCCCAATAGACTATCATATAGAGAGCCATAATAAGAATTATAGCTATAGTGAAACTAATAATAACTTCAACAATTGTAATCCCTTTTCTTAATGTCATATAAATCACCTCATTTATTAATAATTTCTATGCCAAGAACACTGATTTTGTTAATATAGGTATTATTGTCGATATTGTCGAGAATAGTAGATAGAGTGGGGTCGATGGTGGTTAATCTGCCATCGAGTAAGTATTTTTCCTGGAAATTGGATGTTGTAAATCCTTCCCTTTGACAAAATTGGATGGATCCAAAAAGATAAATTCCTTGTATATTATCAGGATTGGAAATGGTAATTTTACTGTTAGAGTCGTACATTGTTACAAATTGACCATTTAAACATAGTTTATTTTTTTGTGAATCTGTTGATGAAAACTGTGATGTATCAAGAGTTATTTGAGGAGCGATTACTCTAAGTAGGCCATTATCATTAGAGATTGATAGTTTGTTTTGTGTTTCTATTTGATTGATGTAATCTTGTAAATTGGAGAAATTGCTATAGATAATGTTGTTTTTTATTGTTACTGGTTCTATTGATACTATTGTTATTTTTGTATCGATTACTGCATTAGTAATACTATTAGGGGAATCACTACCTAGTATTAGTGGAACTTCACTGTAAATGATAGTATTGAAATCGGGGGTGTATGTGTAGATAGTGACAATGTTAGGATAGTATCTTAGAATTTTTGAGAAGGGTTTAACGTTGATATTAAGATTATAGTTATTTGCGGCATTGATTATGGATGAATCATTGGATATCACTTTGTCTCCATTTTGTAGTTTTATAGTTGTAGGGTTTTTAGTGAGGTGGATAAAAGTTGCGATAAGAGTATTGTCAGTTTTTCTGAATTCTATTACTTGACCTCCTGCATTAGTTGAAAAGTTTAATTTAATTGGGGATGGAGCTGTTGATCTTATCCAAATGCTTCCATAAGGTGTTAGAACGATTTCACCACTGTTGGAATATTGTTGGCTGTAAGTAGAATTCATTGGATCAACTATTTTAGTTTTTGCGTTGTCTCTGAAGGATCTATAATATTGCATAATAGCGTTGAGATAGTTACTGATTTCAACAAATTGAGCAAATTGTTGGATTTCTTGAATATTATCAGGGAAATTTTTCCCATTAACTATCAGATTTTCATCAATTGTAACTTTGGAAAAGATGAAATTTTTAGTGGGAGGTATGGATATGTTATTTGAAAATATAGCAGCAGAAGAGTAGAAGGAATTTGCTTTAAACTGTTCGTAATTTTTAGCAGTAATAAAAGCGAAATCGCCGGTACTTTCTCTCTATTTAACAATACCCCTTGCCCATAGATTCCCATTTTTTGACAATTGGATGAGAAGATGGGTTTGATTAAGAGGAGTTATATTATAATTCACAGAATAACGTTGAAGTCTATTTTGGTATTCATATGTTCCATTTTTAATAGAACTATCATTAGGGTTATTTAAGTTTCTTTCTCTGTAAATTTCAGTAATTGCAGTGAGGATAGATTTTATGTCATAATAGAGTCGAGAATCTTTGTATATGCTTCTGGTTACTTTGATGTCGGTGGAAACATAATTAAAGAGGATGATACTAAAAAAACTAATGAAAATAGTGAAAAGGGCGAGCCAAAGATACATATAAAGCCCTTTTTTATTCATAACACCCCCTCCTACTTTATTATACTAAAAAATTATTATGTATTCCCTATCGAATTAAAAAAAATTAACAAAATTTTTACATAATTTTGTTAAATCTTGAATGAAGATTACTGATGCAAGCTATTTTGATGCAAACTATTTTTAGGATGAAATTTTTTATATCAGTTAAGCTTTTTCTATAGATGTGGGGTAAATTTGACCGAATAGAAATAATTCTTGTTTCTGTTGGTTTGTTTTATACTAATTGGTTTGATTTTTTTTATTATTGTTCAATTGTTGTAAATAGTATTCAATATTTTGTAATATTTGTTGACTTGGTATTTTATCTATTTGTTCTTTTGCTTTACTATATTCTTGCCCATTAAATACTTGTTGTAAAATTATTAATTTTCTAAATTCTTCTACTGCTCCTGTAGTATTCTTATTTATGTAGTATTTGATTGAGTTTGATAGGAATATGTTTGATAATTCTTGGAATAATGCTTGCTTTAGTTGTTCTTCATTTAGGCTGTTAAGTTGTTTGATGGTTTCTTCTTTTTGTTCTTTATTTATTTCTGATAGTTCTAAATTTTTGATGATTAATTCTTTATAGAGTTTGGAGGCTTCAGTTAGATTATTTTGTTCGATCGCTGTTTGGATTTTTTGCAGGTATTTATCTGTATTTTCTTGTATTTCGTTAATATTATTTATTTTATTTGCTACGGAAAAAGATGTTAACAAAAATACTGACAAAGGTATGCCAAGAGCCAGAGGTCCGATCATTGGAAAAAGTATTGTTGCTAAAGTAGACGCACCTAAGGTTGATACTCCACCTATTAATATTCCTGCAACTACACCTTTCAGTTTTTTAGGAAGTTTTGAAAGAAAAGATAGATGTGGAGTTAAAAAATTTGAAATTTTTGAGGACAAAAAGTTTGACACTTTTTCAAATAAATTTTCGGTTTTTGGGGAAAACTTATGATTTATGATGGTTAATATTGTATTTAGGAATGCAAAAATCGCTGCATTTATGGGACCACCTATTATACTTAGACCAAAACCTAATCCTAATGATGTTAATATTCCTATTAGCAATTTTTTATTTTCATCTGCTTCAAATATATTTGGTAGTTGTGAGGAAAATGTCGATGTTGTTATTAAAGTTGCAGGTAAGTTGAAAGCGAGAGCCAGTGGTAAAAGTTTAAAGGCAAAGGAATTGTTATTATTTATTTCTTTTGATGCTGTTGATGTTAGATTTCCTATGTTGGATGCTATTGCAGCAGATATTGCACCAACTATTATGGATAGTGGATTGTTTATCCCCATCCCTAAACTTAATGCAGAAAAAGCGGCTGACGATATGAGTGTAGATGTAATTAATGATAGTATTGGGTTTTGTGTTTTTTTACCTACTAAATTACCTATGACTGATCCTGTGATCGATGATGCTCCTGTTATTGGGCCACCTATGATGGAACCCCATAAGCCTGCGTTTATTGCTCCCCTTAAAGCGGAAACGTTGTATTTATCACTTATCGGTATTGAATCAAATTCTTCTTTTATTTTTTGTAAATTTTCTTTGATATTTTCAAAGAGTTTTTGAATGTAGTTTTTGTCAATAGTTAAAGAATGAGGTTTATTTTGTAGATTGGTAGTATCCATTTGGTTTTACTCCTTATGGTAGTTGTATGTGCATGTGTGGTCCTGTTTTATATGGGCTATCATAGATATACTCGTTATAAACTTTGAATCCTGCTTTTTCTGCTAATTTTTCTACTATTTTGGATTCTTCTTGGGTAAGTGGTTCGACGACGAAGTCGAGAGCTTCTCCTCTGTAGTGTGCGCTATTTGGCATATGTTGTCCATCCATTCCTGAGGTTATAGTTATTTCTCTGCCAGGGAAGTACTGTTTTATCATTTTTTCTAATTCCATAAATTTTGCTGCGACTTCTGCTTTCATTTTGAAACCCCTAAATTCTATGATCGAATCTTTATTTATTGAGTCAAGTATGTTATTATTTATGCCAAACTTGTTGTTTGATAGAAAATTAAGTAAATTTTCTACATTGGATTGTTCAGTTTTTGTATTATTATCCGTATTTATATTTTTTTCAAATATTTGGGAAAATTTGGT